>NZ_JBFJWS010000250.1:0-4760 GCF_041623545.1 Zhongshania sp.
CGATATTGCGGTGTGCGATATAAGTCAGCGCGACGCGGTAGATGACTTGGCTCGGCAAGCCTGTGAGCTTGGTTATGTGGCTGCGGTCGTTCACTCTGCCGGTATCAGTCCGCAAATGGCGCCAGCAGAGCAAATTCTGCGGGTCAACGCGCTGGGGACTGTCAATATTGCTGAGGCGTTTTTGGCGATTGCTGAAGAAGGTTTTGCGCTGGTAAATGTTGCGTCCAATGCGGCGTATATGGCGCCCAGTATCATCATGCCAACCCGCGCCTATCACTATGCTAGCGAAGCGGCAGAGACCTTTGTGAAAAAAGTAATGTTTAGGGTAAACCTGATACCCAAAGATTTTTACCGCAAAGGTATGGCCTACTCAATTAGTAAAAACTTTGTTAAGTGGTATAGCGCCGCTAGTGCCGCTAAGTTTGGTGAAAAGAACTGCCGCATACTCTCAGTTTCACCGGGGACCTTTGATACGGCGATGGGCCGTCTCGAAGAAAAAAGCGGCTCGATGGAAATGTTAAAAACAGCAGCCCTTAAGCGGCCCGGTCGCCCAGAGGAAATAGCTGAAGTGCTTGCCTTTTGCGCCAGCAGCAAAGCGAGTTATTTAACGGGCGTTGACGTCTTGTGCGACGGTGGTGTTATTGCTGGGCGGGCCGTGCGGTAGCGACTTGGTTTTGAGTGTGAGAACGGTATTTTTCCATCAAGCATACTTCCTGGCTGACTGTCAGTCGTGCCGGAAATATGCCTGCAATGGGGGCGAATTCTTATGTCGCTTGAAGCTTACGGTCAAGATGTTGCTGGGCCGTGGGTGTCTTACCAAGGGTAAACAGCGCTATCGCACTAATGCCCATCAATATCGCGGTTAACATAAGGAATTCGTCGTAGCTGCCGAAGTGATCATAGGCTGCGCCAGCACCCAAGGGGCCAAATGCCGTACCGAGGGATAAGGCCATAACCATAGCGCCGTAGAGCGCGCCAAAGTTTTTCAGGCCGAAATACCGCGCCGCTAAATACGCAATAACGTCGACTTCTGAGCCCAGAGTTAAACCAAATATGGCAGCGGCTAAGCTCTGGTTGATGGAGTTTGATCCATCGATTAGCAGCAATGCGCAAGCGACGAGGGGAATTAGAAAGGCGATGCCACCAACGATATGGCCGGCGAAACGATCCAGCAAGAAGCCAGTACCCAGTCTGCCCACAATCGAGAAAATACCAATAAGGGAAGCAACACCTGCCGCGGCAAGTGGCTCAGTTCCGGTATCTTTTAAAATAGGGACAAAATGCACCACGGTGCCTATGGCCGTGAAGGCAAAAAAACCACCTGCCATAATCAGTTTGTATAGCGCCGGTGAGCGCATGCCGTCGGCAATACTCACCCCAGTGAGGACTTTCTCAACCTCTGGATTGTCGCGCTTTTGCGCGATGGACTGATCTTTAGCGCCACGGAAAAAGAAAAACATAATGGGAAATACAATGGTGACCCAAATTCCACCCAAGTACATATAGGCTTCGCGCCAGCCGTAGCTGTCGATCAGCCAGGTTGCCATTACCGGGAATATGGTAGCGCCTACCGATGCGCCAGAGAGTGTGATTGCCAGCGCCAATCCTCGGGATGCCTCAAAGCGACTGGTTACCGCACTGGTCCACACCGTTGCTTGTACCCACAATGTTGAGAAGGCGAGTAGACACCACAGAAATATCCAGTTGCTTTGTTCGCCAGTGGCGGTGCCGAGCAGGGCAACACAGAGGCCCATAAACAATACACCGACAAGGCCAACGCGGCGGGGGCCAATGCGGTCAACTAGGACGCCAATGGGGATGCAAAATATGGCGCTTAAAAAGGCGGCAATGGTGATGCCAGAGGATATTTGCGCCCTTGACCAGCCAAACTCTTGATGAATAGGCTCAATAAAGGGCCCCATTGAATAAACATACATGACGGCTGTGGCATAACCCAGTGATGCCGCGATCGGTAAGGTCCAGAACTTCCGCCACTCTAGGGCTGCTGGTTTGCTTATAATCATAACTACTTCCTGGTTAGGCGTTTTTATTGTGACTGGCGGCATTAGCCGAAGTAAATCAACAGTGCTGCTCAGTTAGCTAGAGAATACCCGAAGGTTTAGGGTGATAACAGAGGAGTGATGTGAATTAATTGGCGTAGACTTAGAATCTGACGCTTTAACTTAGCCTTCGGCAGGGTGGCCAGTATCGGCAAGTTTACGCCGCTTTTTATATTCCATGGGTTTGGCACCCGTCCATTTTTTGAAGGAGCGGATGAATGCACTGGGTTCGGAAAATCCAATGAGCGCGGCAGTTTCTTCGACACTACAGCCAGCACTACTTAAATGGAAAATAGCGCTGTCACAGCGCACTCGGTCTTTGATGTCTTGGTACTGAAAGCCCTCTTGGCGTAGATAATTGCGCAGTGTATGGGGGTGTAGCTCTAGCGATTTTGCGATGTCGGCGAAGGTGGGGTTGGCTCGGAGCCTGGCTTCAAGCGAGGAACCAACTTTGTAATGCCAGCTCTTGGATGTGTAGCTTTGGGTGATCATGGCAAAATTAACGTGGTTTAGAAATTTCTTTAATGCTTGTGCGGAAATGTCGATTGGGTTTTCCAGTAGTGAAGCAGAAAATTGAATTTGCGCCCGCGCTTGTTGGTAGTGGATATTCTTGGTTAAGAATAGGTTTTGGTATTCCATCGCCTGTGGGGGCTGGGCGAAGCAAAAGTCAACGCGATGCAGGGGTATTTGGCGGCCGATTAGCCAGTTGGCGGTGCGGTGTATATAAAAGAGAAATGACTCATAAAGATAGGGGTCGAATTCGACGTTCGTGACCGTCGGTGTCAGGGATATGCTGGCGACGTCGTTGTGGATTTCTAGTTTAGTGCTCAGCCCCCAGGGAATTAGGCGGTAGAAGCGGGTTAGACGTTTTAATGCCTCGCTGAGGTTAGGGGCGTTGGCGGCAAGCTCCGTCATGGTTGCCCAGCAGCCGAGCTTTTGCGCTTGGGTTCCAAAGCCAATTAACTCATCGTTCATAGTCTGCATCGTGTCCCTGCACAGATTGGCGTAATTATCTGCGGGAACCCGAGCGTTGGGGTTGTTCAGTAAGTTGGGGCTTATGTGGTTTTGTCCCAGCAACCTAAGTTGTAAGTCCGGTCGGTGTTGCAAATTTTGCAGGCATTTGTGCACGAAATAAATGGCGATGGTGGGAGATCGCATACTGAATGCCCCGATTAAATAGGGATTGAATTATAACAAAATGTCTATTTTATTGCATCAAGTGGTCATTGCCTTGTTTGCGTTAGCACGCGCAAAATACGGTCCTGATAATTTTGTGGCGTATGGCTATGTCAACGCTGATTGATTTGGGCGGTTTATGCCCGTTTATTTAATGGCGCATTCGAGTGCCGGGAGCCGATATGAATATCCAAGGTAAAGTTGCTGTTGTAAGTGGTGGCGCGTCAGGTATGGGGCTGGAAATAGTGCGTCGCTTGGTTAGCCTTGGCGCTAAGGCCGCGATATTTGATTTGAACGCTACGGCCGGCGCTGCGGTTGTTGCTGAATTGGGTGCAGACGTTATCTTTGCTGAAGTCAATGTCACCAGTGAAGAGTCGGTTACCGCAGGTATCGACCAGACCATGGCGGCGTTTGGCGCTATCCATATTTGTGTTAACTGCGCAGGTATTGCCACTGGCAGTAAGACCTTGGGTAAAAACGGTCCGTTCCCGCTGGATTTGTGGAGTAAAACTTTGGCGGTAAACCTGACAGGAACCTTCAATGTGCTGCGCTTGTGCGCCGAGCAAATGGCTAAGAACACCCCAGAGAATGAAGATGGCGTGCGCGGCGCGATTATCAACACCGCATCAGTTGCTGCATTTGAAGGCCAAGTTGGTCAGGCTGCCTATAGCGCCAGTAAAGGCGGTATTGTTGGCATGACGCTACCGATTGCCCGTGACCTGTCGACGATTGGTATACGCGTTAATTGCATCGCTCCCGGTTTGATCAACACCCCCATGTTTGAGTCTTTACCCGCGCCAGTATACGAAGCGCTGAGCACCACGCCGTTATTCCCTAAGCGTTTGGGCCGCGCCTCTGAGATCGCCCATATTGTGACTAGTGTTATTGAGAACGATTACATCAATGGCGAGTGTATTCGTATGGATGCCGGCCTGCGGATGCAGCCTAAGTAAGGGCGGTAAGACCGAAAAACGGATTAAGTCTGGCGCGGCTTGCGGCGTTCCAGCTAACAAAATTAAGTGGAGTTATTATGACTGAAGCGTGGATTATTGATGCCTGTCGCACCCCCCGTGGGCTAGGCAAATTGGGTAAAGGTTCTTTGGCCGACATTCATCCCCAGCAATTAGGTGCTTGCGTACTCAAGGCCCTGGTTGAGCGCAATAATTTGAATACCGCCGACGTCGACGACGTTATTTGGGGCACCAGCTGCCAGAAAGGCCGTCACGGCGGTGATATGGGCCGGATGTCAGCACTGGATGCGGGCTTTGATATTCGCTCAAGTGGCGTGACCTTGGATCGCTTCTGCGGTTCGGGTATTACTAGTGTGAACATTGCCGCAGCATCGATTATGTCGGGCATGGAAGACGTGGTAATTGCTGGTGGTGCCGAGATGATGTCCAGCTATGGCCATGATAATGGCCTGCCAGAAATCATGGATAGCGGCAATTTACGCTTGCGTGCTCGCCACCCCCAAACTAACCAAGGTGTGTGTGCCGATACCATTGCGACCTTGGAAGGTATTGA
>NZ_JBFJWS010000251.1:0-4748 GCF_041623545.1 Zhongshania sp.
AATTAGCTGGGTCGCGAACCTTAAAACGTATGGACCAAGTGGTAAGTTGATTTTTTACTTGGGTCGCGTTCAAACGCTGTCGAAATCGATTTCAATTCTGTATACGAGTTTAGGCTGTTATGACTCATCTCCCGACCATAACCGCTTTGCTTCATTCCGCCAAAGGGTGCGTCTGTACGCATCATGTGCCAGTCATTTATCCAAACTGAGCCAGCTTCGAGTTGGCGAGCAACGGCTTGGGCGCCAATGATGTCCTCGGTCCAGATGCCAGCTGACAGTCCGTATATTGAATCGTTTGCGATGTTTATGGCTTCGTCTAGCTCGGTAAATTTTATAATAGACACAACTGGGCCGAATATTTCTTCGCAGGTGTGTTTCATATCATTCTGGCAATTGGTGATAATAGTTGGTTCGAGGAAATAGCCATTTTCGAAGCCTGACACAATCTTGCGTTTTCCTCCGGTAACGATGTGGGCGCCTTGCTCTTGAGCCGATTTTAGATAGGCCTCAATCCGATTAAACTGTTGCTCCGAAACAATAGGGCCCATGCCAGTTGCAGGATCGAGTGGATTACCTACGACTATTTTTTCTGCCAAGGTCTTCATTTTGGCAATGAGTTCATCGTGAATATCGACATGGACAATTAATCGACTAGCTGATTCACAAGCCTGCCCAGAGTTCATCATGATGCCGAACAGTGCGCCATGCGCGACCAAGTTGATATTGGCGTCGGGCATGACGATAGCCGCGCCTTTGCCGCCGAGCTCTAGGGTCACACGCTTTAGTGTGGCGGCGGCTGCAACTTGAATGTTTCTACCTGTTTGTGTGGAACCTGTAAAAGATATTTTGTTTACGTTGGGGTGTTTGACCAGGGCGTCACCCACGTTTACGCCTGTGCCACTTACTAGATTTAATACGCCAGCCGGTAAAAATTGATTAATTAACTCAATTAAGCGAAATGTCGATGTTGGCGTTAATTCTGATGCTTTTACGACTACGGTGTTACCTGCAGCTAAGGCTGGGGCTATTTTCCAGGAAAGCAAAAGCAGCGGAAAGTTCCACGCGGTAATAATGCCGCATACGCCAACAGGTTCTTTTACTACCATGGTGTGAACTTGTTCTGGCAAAATCTTTGGGGAAAGGTTTTCGATAAATGGGTAGCTTTTGATGGACTCGGCAAGTGTGAAAAATAAATCGGCAATGGCCAGGATATCTAAACCCATTACGCGCTTGATCGTGCCGCCAGATGCTTGAACTTCTAAAATAGCTAGCTCTTGGGCATTCGCTAATACCGTGTTGCCGATTTGATACAGCAGCTTGGAGCGCTGGGCTACGCTAATATTTCGCCATTCTGTATTTTTTAACGCAAGACATGCTGCGTTTACTGCCAGATCAACATCTGCCGCATCGCCATCGGCGGTTTTTGCTATTAGATTACCTGTAGCAGGACAATGCACGTCAATATAGTGACCAGAGTTTGGCTTTACTATATCGCCGTTAATGATGTGATGATAATGCGGTAATTCATGGGCGTTGTTCATTTAATGTCCTTGATGTTGGTCTTTATGGATATAAATGGCTTTTAGTGTTGTTTGATGAAATTAGATAGCAGAGTGCGTCAAGTACTGAATTAATGGTTTTATAGATTTGTTTTAACTGATTATTGATGTTTAGTGTTGATTGGTATTGGCTTTTTAGGACGTTTTTTTGTCATTTGAGTATTGTCAGTGCGGCTGTCCTAATTTGCCAAAAAGATGTCCGCATCGGAAAAGACGTGGCATTGATTTTAGTGGATTATATGCGCTTAATCGTTAGTGTTAGAGGGGATAATAACTAAATGCGCATATCTCAGAGTTACTTAAGAAAGATCACTTTAGGTGCATCTTTAGCTAGTCTAAGTTATATACCAATGACTTCTTTGGCCGCGCCAATGCTCGAGGAAGTGATTGTTACGGGGCAGAAACGCTCGGAGAGTACGCAGGATACTCCTGTTGCGATTACCGGTATGACTTCTGATTCGTTGGAAAAATTCGGTTTCGCGAGTGCAAATGATATATCTGCTCAAGTACCGAATATGCAGGTTAGTGGGCCTTTTGGTGAAGTGCAACCGATCTTCGCTATTCGTGGTGTCAGCATGTCTGACTATAGCTCTAATCAGGCTAGCCCAATTGGTGTTTACTCCGACGAGTCATATATGGGCGCCGTGTATACCCATGGTATGAACTTTTTTGATGTTGAGCGTCTTGAGGTATTGCGCGGCCCCCAAGGTACCCTATACGGAAAAAACACCACGGGTGGCGCTATAAACATCATTACAAAAACCCCGATTATTGATGACGGAACGCATGTTAACGTCAAGTTGGGCGCCGGAAATTATGATTCTCACGTGGGTGATTTAGGCGTTGAAGGAACGCTAATTGATGAGACTCTGGCCGCTCGTCTTGCATATTCCTTTTCCCGGAATAGTGGATATATCGAAAATCGTTTAGGTGGCCCAAATTTATCCTCTATTGATTTTCAGGCATTGCGTTTAACGCTGAATTGGCAGATATCTGAGAATTTAAATAACGTCCTTAAATTAACTCATGGGCAAAATGATTCTTTGGCGAATGCGTCAAGAAACGAGCCTCGCGGTAACCTTAATGGTGGCGACGGACTGCTGGGGGCTGGTGGCGCGGCTACTGGGTCTGCGGGTCAAGGTGATGACAGCAGTGGTTATATCGATAACACGGGTTATTCGGCGTCGTCGCAAAACCTTGGGCATCATGAAGTTGAAGATAACTTTACCGGTCCTTTGGTTGTTAATTCGGATATGTTGGTAAACAAGCTAGAGTTTATTGGCGATTACCACACCTTCACAAGTATCTCCTCAATTAGCATTTCTGACTACGCCCAGCAGCAGAACACTGACGGCTCACCAGAAGAGTTGCTTGAGATACGTTGGGCGGTAGACACTACGGCGTTTAGTCAAGACTTGCGAATTTCAAGTAATTACGACGGCATGTTCAATTTCATTGGCGGTCTATATTACGCCGAAGAAGAAATGGATATGCATAACGAGTACGCGATTTACGGCACTGCTCCCGATGCTCGTGTGGCAGTAACGTATCCGGGTGCAGCTGGATTTTACCCATATTTACTTGATTTTGGTCAGATAGATCAGAAAATGATCACCGATAAAACAAGTTACGCCGCTTATACGCAGCTTCGTTTTGACGTAACCGCAGACTTCGGAATCGACTTTGGTATTCGCTATACCATTGATGAAATTGACCTAACCCACCTTAATATCTCGAGAGAAGGTTACGATGGTAGCCCTCGCGGTACTTTTGTTCCCGGCAATACTAGCCGCCATGATGTTCCCTTTGTGCCACTTAACCTCGCCGGCGATGCCGGTATTGCTGAAATCGATAAGTTTTTGGAGAATTTAGCCAGTGGCGAGATTACGGCTGAAGACCTAATGGCATCTGGGGAGGTTGGCTATACCCACGGACCATATACCACAGACTCCTCGACGCCGATGTCGGCTAAGGAGCAGGAATTTACCGGTAAACTCGGCTTAGATTATCGTTTCAATGATGACTTCATGATGTACGCAAGTTATAGCAAGGGCTTCCGCTCCGGTAATTTTAATGGCGGTGTTTATTATCGTGAGCGCGATTTCGAAGATGCCTATGCGAGACCTGAGTACATAGATGCTTATGAAGTAGGTTTCAAGTCTGATTTTTATGATCAGCGAGCTCGTGTTAATGCCGCAGCCTTTTTATACGATTATAAAGATCAGCAGTTTATCAACGTTGTTGGCGTATCCAACTTTTTGGAAAATGCCGGCGGCTCCACTATTGCAGGCTTAGAAGCGGAGATTATGTTTGCCGCAACAGAAAAGTTAATGTTGATGATGGGGCTTGGCTATCTTGATACCGAGTATACCGAGCTGAGTTTGTCAGACACGCAAACCCTTAACAATCCCGATGATGAAATTGATCTCGCTGGCAATCAATTGATTTCGGCACCTGAAGTCAGTGGAAACATATCGATTGATTACGAGCTTTACAGCGGCGATAGCGGCTATGTCAGCTGGAACGTGAACGCCAACTATCAAGCTAAGCAGTGGTATAGCGCTTATAACGATAAAGGCGGATATGAAAATATCAAACAAGATGCCTATGCCTTGCTGAATACTCGTATGACTTGGCGCGGAATTAATGAAGATTACTCGGTTTCAATCTGGGCCAAAAACCTTACTGACGAAGAGTATGATGGTTATGCGATCAATCTTCAGGCTGGATTTGGATTCGACTATTTCCAGGCAGGTCCGCCGCGGACCTTTGGTGTGGATGCGACCTATAAATTTTAAATGAGCAAATTCGTTATAAATAATCATTTTACGGTCACATTATTTAATAAAATATAAGTCGTAAACTTTTCTTGGAGCATTTTCTACTTGTGCGAGAAGGTTGGGGTACAAGTAGTTAATGCGGCCAAACAGCTTTACGAAGGAGAACGCTATGGGAAGTATTACTTTTATTGAGCACAATGGCACTGAACACATAGTAGATTTTGAGGCCGGTAAGTCGTTGATGCAAATTGCCTTGGATAACGGGGTCCCAGGTATTGACGCTGATTGCGGTGGCGTGTGCGCCTGCGGTACCTGTCATGTAATTATTGAAGGCAGTGCTGTCAATATTACCGGCGGCGCGACCGAGGATGAATTACAAATGTTAGATCTGACTCCCGAGCGTAGCGAA
>NZ_JBFJWS010000252.1:0-4741 GCF_041623545.1 Zhongshania sp.
GCACCAGCTAGCGCTTAAACCAGAAATCACCGTGTTTGCACTGGGTGGTGGTAGTTGGGCGGCGTTGGGCTCAACTGGGCAATGGCTTAATCATTTCGAACAGCGCGGCATTCAGTGCGTGCCGTGGCGGCCAAGCAATTGCGGATTTGAATATCCGTGGCGCAGCGATTTTATTGCGGAGCACGCCGGCGCACCTCTTAAAACCATTGCGATCAGCGTGACCGATAGCAATGGCCATTGTTGGCGGCAGCAGGGCGACGCCGTTGTATCTGTCTACGGTATTGAGGGTGGCCCCGTGTACGCGGTGTCGGCACCAATTCGCGACAATATAGCGACGTATGGTGAATGCACAGTGTATTGGGATCTTGACCCTGACCGCAGTCTAGAAAAATTACAGCAGGCCATTGCTAAGCGCCGCGCTAAAGATTCCCTCGCGAATGTCTTACGTAAACAATGCGGCCTGTCCGGCGCTAAGCTGGCCATGTTGAAAACCCTAACCTCTAAAAGCCAAATGGCCGATATTGACGCGATACCCGCCTTGATCAAAGCGCTGCCGCAAACCTTACGCAGCACGCGAAGCTTAGATGAGGCGATAAGCACTGCTGGAGGCGTGTGCTTCAGCGAACTGGACGAGCAATTCATGCTCAAGAAACTGCCGGGCTGCTATTGCGTCGGTGAGATGCTTGACTGGGAGGCACCTACCGGCGGCTATTTATTAACGGCATGTTTTGCCAGTGGGCGTTGGGCTGGTATTGCCGCGGTGAGGCAGCTGGCAGACGGTGATTTAAGTTCATAGGATAAGGAGAATATAGATAATGGCGATGATTGAGTTTTCCGCCGAAGAAAAAGCAATGATTATCGACAAGGTTCAGCGCTATTTTGTAGCGGAGTTAGATCAGGATATTGGCAAATTCGATGCTGAATTTCTGATTGATTTCTTCTCAGAAGAAGTTGGAGCCTATTTTTATAATCGTGGTCTTAACGATGCCAAGGCGGTACTAGAAGAAAAATTAGCATCTATTTCTGACGATTTATATGAAATCGAAAAGCCAACTAATTTTGTCCGTTAGTATTGTTGGTCTGAGATATTTTTGTGCTTGAGATTGGCGAGATAGAAAATAAATTTTGATAATTTAATGTTGTTTATAATATTAAGAAAATGCCATTTAATTGCTGGTTGTGTATTTTAGCTTTATAGAATTTTGTTTTTTTAATATGGCGCCCCGCGATAGAATGCTTTCTGCAAAAGCGCTGTGATTGATAGTGTCGACTAAATTGCCCAGATTAGCCCTGCCTATTGATGTATGAAAATGTGCGCAACAATCGTGCTAAAGTTTGGCGCAGTACGCGTGCCAATTGTGCTAAAAATACGCTTAGTTGCCATGATGATTTAGGGTGCTTGACGGTGATCAGGCCGACAGTACAGTAAAACCCATAGCAATTATTGGTTTTATAGTCCGTGAAGTAGAGCGAATACGCTATGATTCACCACTGTAATCGCCACGCGCTAATTTAGAAAGGATGCACCTTTGGAACAGTTAGAACTCGCGGATTTATTGACGCTACAAGGCCGCAGTGTAGTACTAATGCCCAGTGACGCCAGTGCCCGCCAATGTCGCGAGCGCATCGCACAGTTGCGGGGCAGTCACGATCAAGCGTTTATTGAAACCATTACGGTCATGCCGCTGGACCAATGGTTTGCTGAGTTGTGGGACGCTAGTTTTCCCGCCAAGCAAGTGCTGCGTCCTATTCAGCTGCTAGCGCTGGCCAGAGACATTATTGAGTCGAGTCCCTACTTCCCTGAAAACTGTTTAAATAGCATGGCGATTGCTCGCCAGTTTGTCGACGCGTTTCAGTTGCACGCCCAGTATCGCTTGAGCAGTGACCGGGACTACTATTTGTTTTCCCAAGAGTACCAGGCGTTTTATCACTGGCAGCAAGCAATGCAGGCCAAGCTTGATGAGCAACAGGCCTTGAGCGCCCAGCAATTACCGAGTGTATTACTGCCCCTGCTGGCGGACGGTAATTTGGACTTACCTGATCAATTAATATTGAGTACCGAATTACAGCTGAGTCCAGCGGCAAGTCATTTTATTGAGCAGTGTGCGGCGGTACTGCCGATTAAGCAGTTGGCTATCGGCGGCTTTAACGCGACACCGCGTTTTCAGTCGGCTGCGCAATTGACTCAAGAGTGCGAAGCGCTCGTTGCGTGGCTGGCTGATTATTTAAGTGCTGAAGGAGAACACGCCAATAAGCTACTGGCAGTATTGGTGCCTGATATTAGGCAATACCAGCCTGTTTTGCAGGCAGTATTGCAACGCCAGCTCTATCCTAGCGACTTGTTTCCGTCAGCGGAAACCCAGCCTCGTGAGCCATGGCTTTTTGATGGCAGTGAGACGCTGCTGTCTTATCCCTTAATTAAATCGGCTTGGGATTTAATCTCCCTCGCTCCTAAAGCGCTACCACTAGAGCAATTTAGTCGAATATTGCGCTCGCGCTTTGTGCGCGGTTGGCCGGAGGCGCGCAGCATTCGGGCGCGACTGGATTTGCGTTGGCGAGACCGTCTAGGCCCCGAAACGAGCCTAAAAAGCGCCTTAGCCTTGGCGCGAAAAATGGAGCAGGCAGAACCTGGAGTCGGTGATTTTCTCCACGACTTAGCCGCCTTGCTCAAGACCATGCCGGTGGCGCAATTGCCCTCAGAGTGGGTGCGATTTTTCGACCAGCTACTACTCAGTGCGGGCTGGCCCAATGTTGACGACAATGACTCGGTGGTGGAGCAGTGCCGCCGAGGGTTTAGTCAGGCCATGGATGTTTTTCGCGCTCTAGATCGACAACTCGGGGCAGTGAGTCATGACAGCGCGCTGTCTTGGTTACAACATATCCTCAGTACCAAACGTTTTGCGGTGAGTCGCGACTGGCGGTGTCCAGTGCGAATTATGCAATACGATGACGCTCTTGGCCTGCGCTTTGACGCGGTGTGGATTATGGGGCTCGATGACGGCGCCCTGCCTCGCCGCGTTGAACCTTCGCCGTTCTTGCCGCTGGAATTACAACAGGGGGCTGGGCTGGAGGACAGTGATCCCAGTCTGTGTTTACGGCGCGACCGCAGGCTGTTGAATAGCCTGTTGGCGTCTGCGCCGCTGGTGATGATTAGCCATTGTCGGGAGAGTGACGTTGGCAGTCCTCAAGGCCCCTGTTCCCTGTTGCCGAGCTGGCAGGAAGAAGAGGCGCGGGACATTGGCAATCGCTACAAAGTCGCCGGCACAGTGGCCATGCCTGCCTATGACGAGGTGCGAGCGATTGACCCCAGTCAGCGCGACAGTATTCGGGGTGGCACCGGCTTGTTTAAAGAATACGCCAGCAGCCCCTTCTTCGCTTTTTTAAAATATCGCTTAAATCTTCGGGAATTCCCCCAAGCAGCCGAAGGTTTGGATCACCGAGTTCAGGGTATTTTGGTGCACGACACTATGCAGCATGTGTGGGAGCGCCTAAAAAGCAAGGCTGCGCTCGACGTATTAAACAGCGTGCAGTTAGAGACGCTGGTCCGCGACTGCTGTGAACTGGCTTTACAGGGGCCGGAATTTAACGTCGCTCGCTTTGGCGAGTCATTGCTGAATATCGAAAAGGAGCGGGTGATTCGCCTAGTGTGCAGCTGGCTGGAGGAAAAAGAAAAGCAGCGTCTACAAGACTTTGAAGTCATCGCCGTAGAGCAATTAATCGAAACCAAATTGGCCGGTATTCCACTGCGCCTGCGCATGGACCGTATTGATAATGTTGGCGGTAAGCGCTTAGTGATTGACTATAAAACGGGCACTATTAATGGCCGCTCTCTCAATGTCGATAGTCTAACTGAACCGCAATTGCCAATCTACGCATTAGTGGCGGCGAGTTCTGAATTTGGATCGACATCGGGCGTTGACGGCGTCATGTTGGCTCAACTTAAAAGCCCAGAGGACTTAGCGATTCATATGCGCAGTAATTGGGCGAATAGCGTGGTCGCCAAACGGCCCGACAAAGAAAACGATGTCGATAGTCCTGAGAAATGGCACGCTGAACTCGATGCCTGGTCTACGGCACTGCAAGGCATGGCCGAGGGGATATTAGCGGGTAATATCGCGCATGATTATAGTCAGGATTATGGCCGTAGTTTTAGCCAGTTTTTGTTGCCGCTGTTACGAGATAGCATTGAGCTGGAGGACGCCGAATGAGCGATTTTCCACGCCCCCCAGATCAAGACCAACGCGAGCGCGCAGTTGACCCCCGTCATTCGGTATTGGTGCGTGCACCGGCTGGCTCCGGCAAGACCGGGGTATTACTACTTCGCTATTTGCATTGCCTGCTCACTGTTGATCAACCTGAAAAAGTCGTTGCGATAACCTTTACTAACAAAGCGGCGGGTGAGATTAAAGAGCGGGTTATTCACGCTCTGCAAGCAGGTGCTCAAGCCCTGCATGGCGACCATAGCGAATCGCCCAGTACCGGTTTTGATGCGGATATTCGCGATGCCGTGAATCAAGTTTTAGCCCGTGACGCGGCCCAACATTGGTCGTTGTTAGAGAATAGCGCCCGTTTGCGGATTACCACCTTTGATAGTTTTTGCGGCAGCCTCGTACGTAGACTACCACTGCTTTCGGGTTTGGGTGCCGCGGCGCCGGTCACCGATGCCGATGCCCTCTACCGCGAAGCGATACTCAGCTTGTTCCGGCAAATGGATGCGAGCAATTGCCCGCCTGCGCTGGCC
>NZ_JBFJWS010000253.1:0-4728 GCF_041623545.1 Zhongshania sp.
CGTAATACTCGGCCACCGCACGGAGTTCGGAGTTTGAACCAACGATCAGGTCAACCGGTGTAGCCGTCCATTTGATTTCGCCAGTCTCACGATTTTTCGCTTCGTAAATTCCGTTCTCACCCTCTGACTTAGCCCACACAGTGGACATATCCACCAGATTCACGAAAAAGTCATTTGCATTTAAATATCTCCTTCTTTTTTACCTGAACAAGCCGCACTTTCAGACCCGAAGCTCCGTAAACCGCCTCACCACAGATATAGGGATAGTGGATATAAACGGAAATGTATTAACAGCGCTTATTACCGCCATTCCCATAAGCAATGTTGACAGTGAACAAATAGTGCTAAGCTCTGGTCCAGCAAATCACCTCGAGGCCCGCGCTAGCGGCTCTCGCTCTATTAACAACACGCGTGGGAAGAGAACATGGCTGAATCTAAATACGATATCGTGGTCTTCGGTGCCAGTAGCTTTGTCGGCGAAATACTCTGCAACTATCTCGCTGGGTGTAAAGAGGAACCGGCACTGCACTGGGCCATTGCCGGGCGCTCAGCAAGTAAGCTCGAAGCGGTTAAAGCCAAAATCGGCAAGGCCGACCTCGACATCATTATTGCCGACGCCAGCGACGAAACTGCGCTGCGTGCGCTATGCGCCCAGACCAACGTCGTTACCACCACAGTCGGTCCCTATGCTTTATACGGCGAATCACTGGTTAAAATCTGCGCCGAAACCGGCACCGATTACTGCGACCTCACCGGTGAAGTGCAGTGGATTCGGCAAATGGTTGAGCGCTATGACAGCACCGCCAAAGCCTCTGGCGCGCGCATCGTCAATTGCTGTGGCTTTGACTCAATTCCCTCAGACCTCGGCGTGTTCTATACCCAGCAACAAAGCCAAGAATTGTTTGGCGAGAACTGCGACAAAGTTCAAATGCGAGTGAAAGCGGCCAAAGGCGGCTTGTCTGGCGGTACCTTCGCCAGCCTGATCAATGTCATGAAAGAAGCGGCCGGCAATCCCGCGCTGCGCAAAGAAATGGCCGACCCGTATTCGCTGTGCCCCGGCGAGACCAACAAAGCCCGCCAGCTTAATCCGGGCCTCGCCCAGTTTGATCCAGTTTCCAACAGCTGGACGATTCCCTTCATTATGGCGGCAATCAATACCCGGGTTGTGCAACGCTCTAATTTTTTGCTGAAACAGCCTTACGCAAAACCCTTCCTGTATGACGAGTCCATGCAAGTCGGTGACGGCCTTGGTGGCCGCCTGCGCGCTGCCGCCATGGGTGGCGGGCTCGCAGGCTTCATGGTCACCGCTAGCCTTAAACCCGGGCGCTGGGTACTAGAACGCGTCCTGCCTTCGCCCGGTGAAGGCCCCAGCCCAGAAGACCAAGCAAGTGGCTATTTTGACCTCCGCTTTTACGGCAGCACACCAAAGGGTAAAACCCTTGTATGCAAAGTCACGGGCGACCGCGACCCCGGCTATGGATCAACCGCCAAAATGCTCGGCCAAGCCAGTATTTGCCTTGCCCGGGACATCGACAAGACGGAAGTCAGTGGCGGTCTGCTTACCCCCGCCAGCTGCTATGGCGATGCCTTGATCGAGCGCCTTAAAGCGTATTCAGGTCTCAGTTTTAGCGTTATTGAATAAGACGAGCTAAGTATTTCTCACTCATTAACTCGCGGCCCCATCACACCTAATGTGGTGGGGCTTAGCCTACCGAAAAACGGCTTTATAGCTTGCCCTTTAAGGATTCGTTTTAGAATATATCCGACGACTATCTGGCCATTGTAATGACCAAGATATTTACGCCAAATATAATCGATTAATAAACTCCGTTTAAGGCGATAATCATGAGCTTGAAAATATTTACTAACGCCTCTCTGCTGCTAATCATGATGTTGTCCAGCGCTATAACGCACGCTGAGGCAACATGGATTGATGTGCGCAGCGAGTTGGAGCATCGTATCGACCGCATTGAGGGTGACGTGAGAATTTCACACTCCGAGATTGTTCAACAGGCGAGTAAATTGTTTCCGGATAAGGACACGGAAATTAAACTGTATTGCCTGAGCGGAGGGCGGGCAGGAAAGGCGATGTCTGCCCTACAGGAGGCCGGATATAGCAATGTTTCTAATGCCGGCGGCATTCGTGATGCGCGCAAGCAGCGGGGCCTAGAATGATCGACCATACTTATCTGACTACGCTGCTATGTTTTTCTAAATTTTAAAACAGGGCCGGAATTTTTAGCCAAAGGTTCCGGCGTCTCTTTCACTCACCCAGAGTAGTGCTTCGTCTTTTTGCAGGGGAATGAAGTGTTCAATTTCAATATTCGGGAATACCCGTTTAACTAGCTCGGTACCGCGATTAAACCAACGCGGTTCACCAACAATTGCCGTGCGTGTAAGGCGATTCATATACTCGCTTAAAAATTTAAACTCCTTAAACAGACCCCGTATAGTAAAACCGTCGAAATGCTCCAGCTCAATCATAACGCCTAAATACTCTTCGGTGGCGAGCTTACGCTCAACCTCCGCGAGGATCGTTTCTATATCGGTGTGATTTACCCTGCCGGATACCCTGACACCCACAACATGGGTAAAGGGAAGGGGTAACAACTCCAGCATTTCTAGTCCTCCATAATTTAATTACTGCAAGTATAGGCTCATTGCCGGGAAATGCGTTCCCTAACATGTGACTTTTACCGCTTATACTTGACCACAGTTTTACAGTAAAACTGTGGTCAGTGATCTTTCCGGACTTTGCCGTCACGGGGATCAATCAGCGAGACCACATGAATCTCATCCTCATGGGCCAGTGCCGGCTCACCAATACGCGGGCTATTCACCCGCGTGGCTGGCTCTTCGATTTTTCCGGTATCGTCGCGAATCGATTCTTTAAAACCGCAGCGCACACACTCGCGAATTTGTTCTAAGTCCGACACGCGATACATCACGGTCTTATCCATTTCTGCACATTTTGGGCAGACCGCACCAGCAATGAATCGACGCTGATTAAATACAGTAGCCATGTGATTACGCTCCTTTATCGCCAGTAATGCCCGCATGTCGCAAGAGCGCGGCATTGGCTGGCGCCCGGCCCCGGAAATTTTTAAACAATACCGCCGCCTCTTCGGAGCCGCCGCGCTCCAATATTTCGCGGCGGAATTTTTCGCCGACCTCGGGATTCATTACGCCACGCTCCTCAAACAGTGAAAACGCATCCGCAGACAAGACTTCGGCCCACTTATAACTGTAATAGCCTGCGGCATAACCACCGGCAAAAATGTGGGAGAAACTATTTTGGAAACGATTAAATTCTGGTGGCTGGGTCACGGCCACCTGCTTGCGGATTCGATTAAGCACCGCATCAATTTCTTTCTCTGCCTGAATTTCAGGCTGCATGTGCAGGCTAAAATCAAATAGTGAGAACTCGATCTGTCGCAGCATTTGCATCCCGGACTGGAAATTTTTAGCCGCCAAAAGTTTATCGAGCATGTCGGACGGCAGCGCCTCGCCACTTTGGTAGTGCGCAGAGATATCCGGAATAACCGATTTTTCCCAACACCAATTTTCTAAGAACTGGCTAGGCAATTCCACCGCGTCCCAAGCCACTCCGCTAATCCCAGACACGCTCAAGCAGTCGATTTGGGTGAGCATGTGATGCAGGCCATGACCAAATTCGTGGAATAGGGTAGTCACTTCATTATGCGTGAGTAGCGAGGGGCGATCACTGGTCGGCGGCGAAAAATTACACACTAAAAATGCGACCGGCTGTTGAACTGCGCCATCATCCAACACGCGGCGACCACGGGCATTGGCCATCCAAGCGCCACCGCGCTTATTGTTACGGGCGTATAGATCTAAATAGAAATGCGCCAACACCTCACCACCGCGTGAGATGCGATAGCACTGACCGTCTTCATGCCAAAGGTCGACGCCCTCGACCGGTGCGATGTCGATATCAAAAAGTTGACCCGTGATTTTGAATAGGCCGCTAATGACTTTTTCAACTGGGAAGTAAGGCCGCAAATCTTCTTGGGAAATCGCAAACGAAGCTTCTTTTAATTTTTCACTAAAATAAGGCACATCCCAGGCTTGTAGCTCAGCGACACCAAGGCTGGCTGCGAAGACCTTCAGCTCGGCGTATTCACGCTCAGCCATTGGCTTGCTGGCAACCGCCAGCTCCTCTAAAAATTCTATTACCTGCGCATTGGACTCCGCCATTTTACTGGCTAGCGAATACGCCGCGTAATTTTCGAAGCCGAGCAGTTTTGCCTGCTCTTGGCGCAACTGAAGAATTTCCAACATTAGTGGGCCGTTATCCCACTTGCCACCGTGGGGACCAAGTGCCGAGGCGCGGGTCACGTAAGCCTGATACAGTTCTTCACGCAGCTGGCGGTTATCGGCGTACTGCATTATGGGCAAGTAGCTGGGGATATCTAGACTCAAGCGATAGCCGCTATGGCCTTTTGCTGTTGCCGCTTCGCGCAAATTATCCAATACCGTGGCCGGCACGCCAGCTAAGTCTTCAGTAGATTCGATCAGCTTTTCCCAGCCGTCAGTGGCATCCAAAACATTATTTGAGAACGCGGTCGACAGTTCACTCAGACGCTGGGCGATGGCCGAGAAACGCTTTGCTTCGTCGCCCTCTAACGCCACCCCCGACAGGGTAAAGTCACGCAACATATGACGAACCGCCTGCTTACGTGGACCGCTCAAACTGGCAAACTCGGC
>NZ_JBFJWS010000254.1:0-4722 GCF_041623545.1 Zhongshania sp.
ACTGAACTTCAGATTGAAGCGGCGCAACATTTCTACCAGCCATTGGTGCACTAAGCTGTCTGGCAGCAGAATCAATACCCGCTTGGCACGCTCTAAGAGCAACAGCTGGTGAATGATTAAGCCTGCTTCAATGGTTTTACCCAGGCCAACTTCGTCGGCGAGTAACACCCGAGGTGCAGCGCGGCTGGCAACTTCGGCGGCGATATAAAGCTGGTGAGGGAGGAGCTGAACTCTGGGGCCGAGCAAACCGAGGGTGCTGGCGGCTTTGCAGGTGTTTTGCTGTTCTAAGGTCGCAGCGCGCAGTTCAAAGCGGCGGTGATGCTCAACCTGGCCTGCGAGCAGGCGCTCTTTGGCATTACTGAGCTTGATATTGGCGCTCAGTATTTGCTCGGGCACTGGGTGTATATCGCCGTTCTCGTCTTCGGCAAAATAAACGATACAGCCGCTGTGCTCTTGTAATTCAGTGACGACTAAAGGGCCTTGTCCCGGTACATCAATCTCATCGCCGACTTGAAACAGTACTCTGGATAGCGGTGCGGCCGCAGCGGCGTAGGTGCGCTCTTCTTCGGCAGCGGGGAAGGCAATAACCACACGGCGGTTTTGTGCTTCAAGAATAATACCCAGACCAAGGTCGGGTTCAGGGTTGCTAATCCAGCGTTGGCCAGCGATAAAAATAATAGACATATATTTTGGGTACGGCTTGATGTATTGAGTGTGTTCAGGCCTTGCATGGCAGCGAGCCCTGATTTCTGGAGTGCGAATGTTACGCACCGGCGACGACAAGGGGAAGGCTTAATACTGTAAATCTCACCATGTACGGGTCTTGCCTGCCACTTAGAAGCCATGAGTCTCAGTGATGTTACCCGCTGGACATTGATGGTGTCGACTATTGTCCAATACCGCGAACCCCGCTCTGGGCTAAACTAGAGGGGTTCGTAAAAAGTTCGCCGACTTCCGGTGTAGAGAGGGCAGGTGCTGGCAAACCAATGGGTAATATTACTGGCGTTTAGTTACGTTGGCTGTTTGTTTTTAATCGCATGGTGGGCCGACCGGCATACTCAGCGCTCTTCGCTGCTGCGCGCTTTGATTTACAGCCTATCGCTAGCAGTCTACTGCAGTTCTTGGACCTTTTTTGGTGCAGTGGGGCAGGCCGTAAATGACGGCTGGTCTTTTATCCCAATCTACCTTGGCCCAATATTACTCTTTATATTGGCGTGGCCGTTTATCCGCCGTCTATCGGTGGTGAGCACCCGTAATCGAGTGACCTCGATTGCCGACTTCATTGGTTCGCGCTACGGCAAACATCAGTTTTTGGCGGCCTTGGTGACGTTTATTGCGGTGGCTGGCAGCCTGCCCTATATCGCTTTGCAGTTAAAAGCCGTGACCCAAGCCTGGCTAACGGTGCAGCGCTTATGGCAGCCTAATTTAATAGAGAACCACAGCAACACCAGTTTTATTGTGGCGTTGATATTGGTGTTGTTTACAGTGGTGTTTGGCACCCGTGTGGTGGACAAACGTCAGCGCCATCGGGGTTTGATGACGGCAATAGCGGTGGAGTCAGTGGTGAAACTCCTGGCTTTTCTCGCCGTTGGTATTTTTGCGATTAGCGCGCTTTACAGCTCGACTGATCGGGACTTCACGCTAGATTATGGTCAATTGTCGGGCTGGCCTGAACCGGTCAATTTTTTTACACAAGTGGTTTTGGCTGCGGCGGCCATTGTCTGTTTGCCCCGCCAGTTTCATGTGATGGTGGTCGAACACCACAGTCGTCGGGATATGCGCCTAGCGCGCTGGATATTCCCCGGCTACCTCGCTCTGTTTTGCGTGATGATTGCGCCGATTGCGGTGTTGGGCCAATCGCTACTGGGTAGCGGCTTATCCCCCTATAGCGGCGGCGCTGACATGTTTGTGGTGACGGCGCCGTTGGCGGCGGGCAGCACGGGTTTAGCGATGGCAGCTTTATTAGGTGGTTTATCTGCCGCGACCGGTATGGTCATCGTGGCTTGCGTGACGCTGTCGGTGATGATCTGTAATGAATGGATGGTCCCACTGTGGCAGTTTTTTAATCGCGCCCACAGCATTAATGCAAAATGGTTACAAAAGGCGCGCCGCGCGGCAATCGCGGCGGTGTTGCTGGCGGCGTGGCTGTTAGAGCAGCAATTAAGTAATCGCAGTGGTCTAGCCTCCTTGGGCTTGTTGTCATTTGCGGCGGCCGCGCAATTGCTGCCCGCGATTATTGCGGCCTTATACTGGCCTAGGGCGCATTCACGCGGTGTTATTGCCGGCTTGTTTGTTGGTGGTGCGCTTTGGTTCTACTGCCTATTACTCCCCGCTATGTTGGGATCTTTGCACCCTTTGCTAGCGCAGGGGCTTTTCGGCTTGTCCTGGCTGCGGCCTGAGGCATTGTTTGGTGTGAGTTTCCTTGATCCTCTGAGTCACGGGGTATTTTGGAGCCTGTTACTTAACTGCTTGGCTTTTGCACTCGTGTCGGCGTTTAGTCGGTTTCGAGCCATTGAGTTACGTCAGGCGCGGGCCTTTACCCAGTTGCAGCGCGATTGGGCGTACCAGAAAGCGGATTTTGCACTGACTAAAATTGAAAGCTGGCAGCTGCAGCGCATGCTAACCCCCTTATTGGGCAATGATCGTAGTCAGCAATTGTGGCAGCGTTTTGAGCATCGGCATGGGCAGCGGTTGCTGCCTAATGATCCGGTGCCGAGTTTTGTTGTGAAGGAGGTTGAATCGGCATTGGCAGCTATTGTTGGCGCGGTATCAGCCCACCGTACGTTGGATTTACTGCAGCGTAAAAAGCCGCTGGAGCTTGACGAGTTCGTGCTACTTATCGGCGATAGTTCCAAGCAATTGCAGTTTGGTCAGGACTTACTGCAAATCACCTTAGAGACGGTGCCGCAAGGGATTAGTGTGGTCGATGCCAATTTGGAATTGGTGGCGTGGAATAGCCGTTATATTGAGTTATTTGGCTTTCCTGAGCGGCTGCTTTATATCGGCTGCCCTATCGCCAAAGTTTACCAGTTCAATGCAGAGCGCGGCTATTTGCAAAATGCCGATACTGATGTAGACGGTGCGATAGCCCGGCGTTTGGCGCTGCTGAGCGACGGTAAGCCTTATCGGCTTGAACGCAGTTTACCCAGCGGTTTAGTCATTGAAATTTGCGGTACGCCGATGGCCAATGGTGGCTATGTCACAACGTACACCGATATTAGTGAATATCGCCGTATGTTTAACGAACTCGATGAAACCAAACAGCAATTAGAGCAACGAGTGATTGAGCGCACCTCGGCATTAAGTGCTGCGAATGATTCGCTGGCCCATGAAAATCAGGCTCGCGCGAAAATTGAGCGGGAATTAAACACAGTATATGCGAGTAAAAGTCGGTTTCTTGCGGCAGCCAGCCATGATCTATTGCAACCAATTAGTGCGGCCCGCTTATTTACAGCCGCTTTGGCTCATCAATTAGTCGACACTAAATTGGCGGATGAGGTCAGTCATATTGATGCCGCTTTGATTGGCGCGGAGAATCTAATTACCTCATTGCGGGAGGTTGCACGTTTAGACTCCGGAAATATGCAGCTTGATCGCCGGGATTTCTGCCTTGCTGATATGTTGGAGCCGTTGGCGCGCGAGTGTGCGGTGCTTGCCGAGCAAAACGGTTTGTCACTGGATTTTCGCCCAAGGGATGTGTGGGTTTATAGCGATCAACAATTGTTGCGCCGGGTTGTGCAGAATTTTTTGTCTAACGCGCTGCGCTATACCCGTGCCGGGCGGGTTTTGTTGGCCGTTCGGCGGCGAGGCGACAGTGTCTTGATTCAGGTGTGGGATACCGGCCCAGGCATCTCGCTTTTAGATCAGCAGCGGGTGTTTGATGAGTTTGAGCGCGGGCAGAGTGCGGTTAATCGGCATGCTGAAAAGGGGCTCGGTTTGGGGCTTTCGATAGTACAGCGTATTAGTCGTTTACTTGGTCACGAGGTGTCACTGCGTTCTGTTGAAGGGCGTGGGAGTGTATTTTCTATTCGCGTGCCTATTGGTCAGCGTCAGGACCATCGAACGACAAGCGGCGCTCCCGATTTGCAGTCAGAGTTGGCCGGTATCAGTGTACTTTGTATCGACAATGAGGTCGCTATCCGCGCGGGAATGCAGGCATTGCTAAGCCAGTGGGGGTGTAAAGTCTTTACCGGTGCGAATCTCGGGGAAGTTTTGGCCCAGTGGCGCTTAGATACGGCGCCGGATATTGTTCTGGCAGACTATCATTTGGACGATGGCGAAACTGGATTGGAGTTGCTGCGGGCCTTGAATTATCACTGGCATACCCGTCTCCCTGCGATCGTGATAAGCGCCGATAATAGCACTGAAATACGCTCCCAAATTGAAAGTAGCGGTTATCGATTTCTAGCTAAGCCCGTGAAGCCCGCAGCACTGCGCGGGCTAATACGCCAGCTAGTCTTGGCGAAATAGCTGGTTAGGGAAGGTCGGGTGGACTGACGTCTAATTGACTGAATGCCAGCGCGGCTTGCGTTCTGGAGTGAACGCCGAGTTTGCGAAAAATTTCAGTGACGTGGGCTTTGATGGTGGCTTCGGTGACGTCGAGCTCATAGGCAATTTGCTTGTTGAGTAGACCTTGCACCAAGAGGCTGGCCACGCGAAATTGCTGAGGCGTGAGGCTGGCGATGTCGCTGGCCATTTTTTGTTCTTTGCTGTTTTGGCCTG
>NZ_JBFJWS010000255.1:0-4718 GCF_041623545.1 Zhongshania sp.
GGGGCAGAATCTAGGCTGTGATTACGCTTTTCGGGAAGTTTACCCCTTAATGCGTGATTTGGAATTCGAAATTGATGCTCGTCATTTTAATGATAATCTCGCTATCCAGTTTTTTGCCCCTGAGCGGCGTGACGTCAGTTTGCGATTTCAGCTTATTGCCCATAAGGCCACTGGGGTGGCCACCGCCTATACCCTTAGCGACGTAATTTACAATATAAAAGGCAGTGCGCTAAGCGAAGCGTATTTACTCGACGGCAGTGGCCGGCGCGTTTTTGGCCCTGAGCGCCTAAACTTTAATTTGGGTGACGATTTGGCGGGCGAGACGATAAGTTTAAAAGTGACCTCGTCGGCACCTGGCGCTTATGTCGCAGTGGCCCGCCTTATGCCGAGTGAGCGTGAACGCAGTAAATTTATCAGCAGACTGTATCAACAGGACCAGGAGTGAGCATGCATTTTGTAAAGCCGGGCGTGCTATTGGGCATGATGTTTAGCGTGAGCTTAATGGCGGCCGAGGGGTGTAGTGATATGGGGAAAAATACGACCTACATTCAAGCTGATGCCGATACGCTTTGGGGCGCAGAGCAATTGTTTAACACGCTTTTGCGGCGACCCTTGGTCGACGATTGGCAAGACAGCTTGGTCGCATCGGGGTTGCGACATTGTGAGGATACACCGTCTTTAGAAATTCGTTTAGATGGTGCTCAGCATGCCTGGGGGTACTATCGGATTGCGCCGGACAGTAGGTCGAATTTACTGATTCAAGCACCGCACCAATTTTACGATAGCGATACCGGTGAGATTGCCCGGAAATTATTTGAAGAACATGATTTTGTCGCCTTAGCCTTGAATAGTAGTAATCGCAATAGCGATTCTAACGTTCATATTGCAGATTTAGCCCACCTGCCCAGAAGTCATTTTACTGCGCTTGCTCGGGGCGCAGTCCTAGCAAATCCAGACGTGGTTGTATTGCAGATTCATGGCTTTGCGCAGTCAAAACGAAAGCCGGGTAATCAGCATATCGATCTTATTTTTAGTAATGGCACTGCCCGTAGCAGCGAGTCACTGCATCAACTTGGGGACTGCGCCAAGTCAAGTTTAGGGTTGGCAACGGCGGTGTATCCGGATCAGATTGATGAATTAGGGGCGACCACTAATACCGTGGGTAAAGCCATGCGCGCTCTGAACAGTCGCGGATTTTTACACCTAGAGGTGTCGAGATCAGCGCGGCATCTTTTGCGAGACGACGCCGCCGCTCGAGCAAAACTCTATGGATGCCTGAGCTCTTATGCGCGCTAATTATTCATTTTTGATTCTGCTGTTGGCGACCTCTGTTGGCGCTGTCGCGGATGTGGCGCAGGATTATTACCAGCACCTGTATGGTGATTATTTTCGGTGGACTGATGTTGGTGAGCTGCGCGCGTCCGCGTATTCTCGAACAGCGTTGGCAGCCCCTGGTGCTGTGGCGGAGTGCGTCCTCGGCAGCGACGATCACCCCGCGGCGGGCGACGCTGATTTGCGCGCTAAGGATTGGTTTGGTAGCGACCGCCCCAGCAATAGCATGCTCATTGCAACGAGCGATGCTCAGTGGCTGGGATTGCGAAATGGCGAGCATGCCACTCGAGTGAGCGTCATGCGCAGTCAGGATGGTTTGATTTTTGCTGAAAGCGAGGTTTTGGAACTAAGCAGAAATCAACAGCTTTACCTGCCGTTAAACGACAGTGCGTATATCCAACTTATTCAAGTACTTCCGAAAGTCGATATTAGTGCCGGCTTTGAATCTACGCCTGACTGTCCAAAGAATCGTCTTGCGGTGTGGCTGGGTACCGCGGAATCACTACCGGAAATACTCCAGCGCCGGGAAGTTTATCTGGGGGCGGATAACAAGGGGGAGTGGTTACGCCGCAGTGATGGCGAGCGTCAGCGCTACCAACACAGTCGGTCTGCGCAAGTGTCGCAGATTAGCCTGCCAGCCTTAGCGTTTCCACGCGTGGAGTTGCGTTTGCCACTGCCCCTCGGCAGCGCGACTGAGCTCGATGTTAAATGGCGTGTCAATGGCGGGGAATGGCATGAGCAGACAGTTACCGCCAAATTAGATCATCGCTACGCTTGGCGGGGGCGCAACAAACAATGGCAGCTCTTGAGCGAGCGCATTGAAATAGACCTACCTATTAGCAATTCACAGGCTTCAGATCTCGAGATTATCAGCCAGAGCGAGGTTTACCTGCGCGTCACTGGGGCCGCGACCGATGATTTTTTATTTGCGGCCAAGAACGATCCCCGGCGCGTGGCAAAAGTAGCTTTACCGCAAACCCAAGAGCGGCTTGCCGACGCGTTACTTCGCCAAGCCGGGGCTGAAACAGACGATTGGTATCAAGCCGCTGAGAGGGTGCTCAGCCATGATCAGCCGTATACGATTGCTTGGAAACGCTATTTTCGGGTGTTGCCACCACATTCGAATAGTGGGCTTGCGAGTCAGCGACGCTGGCTGGTGCCGTATACCCAGAAGTTAACGCAACACGATTGGCTTGCCGCTGGTATTACTCAGCGCCCGCGTTGGAATAGTGCTGCACTTGGGGAAGTAGAGCGGCAGGAAATATTTGCCATTCCGGCCGGAAGTCGAGTTGACTTTAGTTTGCCGGCGCCGACGACGAGCCGCAATATAAGAGCGTCTGTCGCGCTGAATAAAGAACCGCAACATCTAATGTATCGCAGCGAGCGACGAACCATGCCGCTGTTGGTTTTGGCTGAGGGTAGCGTCGCTACCACATGGCCGGAAGCTAAAGTTCAAAGCGCCCTAGTTAATACGCGTAGTGCTGATGAACACATTGCCGTTGCGCGCTATCAGTGGCGCCTCAATGCCGATGAGCGCGATTTTTCCCTCGAAAATACTGGCAGTGATACTGCGTATATCAGCGTCGAATACGAAGTCGCCAAGCCGAAGCCGCTAAGTGAACAGCGTTATCTTAGTCTGTTGCAATCGCTGGCAAGCTCGGCAGTTATCGATTGGCTGCGTGCAGATTCACCCGACTCAGACTTACCGCCATTGTTGGCAAGGGATTTACAGGCCTTACGCGATGACGTGCACCGTAAGCGTGATCAGTGGCTGGCGAGTACGGCGACGTCTCGGCAGCTCAATGATGCCCGCAATCGGTTTTACCAAGCGCAAGCACGGATGGCCCCACAGTCTGACGGGCCGAGCTTGAATGAGTTTATCGACGCCAACCGCCGGGTGAACTCAGCTGCTAGCCCGGTTGCTGTTCAGGCGCTGCGTGAACGTCACAATATTCTCATTGCGATGGGAGAGCATGAGCTTGCCATATCACTGTTAAAATTTGAGTTGCGCAACGGTAGTCGTGAGCTGAGTCAGGCGGCGAGTGAGGTATTACAGCGAACTTTTCACGAGCTTGGCGACACTGATGCCCTCGGGCTGTTAACGGTAGTGACTTTTTTGCAGCATGGCGACGCCCGCTCCACGGCATCGTTAATCCGTGATTTATATAAAAATGGCCACAGTGGTGATGCGTTGCGGCTGGCCTTGGTGTGGGAGAGCAATTGGGCGTGGGGTCGCGGAGATGACCTAGTCGCTGAGGCGACAGTCACCGACATACTACTTCGGGCGGCAGTCGATGAGGGCTGGCTAGAGACCTTCCGCAATAGATTAAACGCTCATTCTAGTGATATGGCCGAGTACTGGACGGCCTACGCCTTGGCCGCCAGCGGTGATGTTGGCGAGGCGCGGCGCCGTCTGGCTAATGTGAGCGGCGCTGATGCAAAGGCGTTGATGGACTTGCTAGCGGGAAGTCCTCAAGAGCAGGCTGAAAGGCTAATGGCATTGCCAAAAGATTCACTTTGGTCGCGTTGGCAGGGTATCGATGCGGGCCAAAATGGTCGCGCTTTTTTACAGCGAATTGATAGTGTCGGCCAAGATGACCCCTACCACCGTTACCACCTTAGTGGCGTGGAATCCCTCCGCTATCAATTGCACGGAGATCGCCATTTGCGCTTGGAAGTGCGATTAGTTCACGACGATGCTGAAGCGAGATTAGATCGCTGGCTACGCTTACGCATCAATAAACAGTGGTATCGCATACCGATATTCGGCAGTGTTGCCAGTACCACCCACGTATTCAAGACAGGCGAGTCAAGCAGTGATCGCTATCCAGGGCAGCGCTATTACATTGATATTGAGTGGCGCGGTGAAGGCGAACTTGAGCTGTTGAGCGATGACCAAGCCGTTTTGGCGCAACTGCAAGAGTCGCGCTTGGCGATTGGAAAATTGCGCTTAGAACCGCTGGGTCTAGGCTGTCGCGATCAGCAGGGTAACTATCTTGATCATGCCATTGGTCACATTGATAACGGCAAACTGTCCAAAATGGCCGCGCCACTGGCAATCCAAGTCAAACCATTTTGTCAGCCGCAGATTAAAGAGGGGCGCGGTAAGCTTCGCGGCCTAAGGGTTTGGCCCGCGCTAAGCGAGGCGCAGATTGCTGAGATAAGTGATGGCTTTGACGATACTGCCGACGTGCAAACGCAATTATTGGCCGGGATCTTCAGTCTGCACCACGGCCGGGTCATATCTGTGGAAAGCTTTGCTAAATTGCAGGCCGCTGCTTACGCTCAGCGCGAGCAAGCGCCGGTGGCAAATTTGTTGGCCCTACTGAATACGCGTAGTGAATGGCGTAAAGAAGAGCTTATTTTGAGCATGGCTGGCAGTGCCA
>NZ_JBFJWS010000256.1:0-4650 GCF_041623545.1 Zhongshania sp.
CTTCGATCGCAACTGGTCACTGTGGGCCAGTAATACCGAAGCCCTAAATAATATCAATCGCTTGTTGTCGGTGGTTACCGAAAACTTGACCGATGGCGGTGGTCCGTTCTTTTTTCGTGTCAATCCGCTAGACCCTGTGTTGACGTTGGCACCGGCAACCAAGGCGAAGTCTGTTGATACCCTAGACTATTACCCGCCCTTGCCGGAGCGCTACCCCAAACAGCCGTTTGACGAAGATTTCCGTAATGACGATGTGATTGGCTGGACACAGGTTGCGCACTCATCACCGTTTACACGCATAAAACCCTTCACTGAGCACCAGGCGAATTTTAAGGTGACTAATGAAATATTCCGCCGCACCGCGGATTTCAATAACGACGATATCAATCAGGCGATGGCGGAGGGCCGCACATTTATCGTCGACTATAAGGAATATCACCAGTTTAATATTCGTCCTCCGGCAGAGAACTCCGCTGGCGGGCGGTTTTATACACCAATAGCATTATTTGCAGTGCCCAGAAACGGTGGCGCACTGAAACTTATCGCGATTCAAAGTACTCAGCACACGCCCGCAACCGAGTCTGAGCGGGCGGCCTGGAAGGCGTCGAATACACAGGATAAAGAGCGCCCACTCTCTGACATCATGACGCCCACGGATGATTATTGGTCCTGGCAGATGGCCAAATCGCTGTTCATGAGTATGTACGCTATGAGCAGTGTGGTCGACCATCTATCAATGCACGTGTTTGTTGCCCCCATTGCTATCAGCTTCTATCGCAATATCGCCAAGCAGCATCCGCTCAGGGCTTTGCTTGAACCCCACCTGATGGCGCTAATCGTTAATAATCACGCCGGTATATTTTCTGATAACGGCACCCAAGACCCTCACACCTATGGTCAAACTGATCAGGGCTTGCTGACTGGCATGATGGATAAGGTGTCTGGCTGGACAGGAAAAACCTTCCTCGATGCCGTTGTCGAAAGATCGTCGTTTTATCATTTTGTAGAGCAAAGTACGCCACTGGATCGCAGTCGCGATAATGTGTTTAGTGCCATTGGCGATTTCCCTTTGTACGACGACGATGTGCTGTTTCCCATTATTGAAAAGTGGGCACGCAACTACCTGGGGGAATACTATCGCTCCGATGACGACGTGCGTGCCGATCATGAGTTGCAGTTGTTCGCTAGCGAAACCGCCAATGACGGTCAGGTGAACGGGTTTCCGGCTGCGATAAATACCTTTGCAGAACTCGTCGATATGGCTGCGCGCATAATTTACTGGATGTCTGTCAATCACGCGCTAGAAGCCACCCTAGGCTGCAGCAAACTGGCACCCATCAGCTACTGGTCCGACAGCGTGCCGCGCAATGATGAAGTTAAAACTGAGCAAGATTGGCTCAATATTAACCCGCCGATAAACGTCGGTCTGGGTGTGTTCTGTGTGTCACGCTTCTTTGTTGACCTGCCTTACGACTGGTACCGCTCATTGGGCCGTTTTCCCGATGGCCATTTCATGCATGACCAGCGTATTTATCGACACCTGAAAACGTTTCAGAAAGACTTGTTTGTTGCCGATTCAGACATTCAAGCCAAAAACCAAGGTCGCAAGTGGGCGTATGGGATGAAGCGACCGGCAACCCTGACCTGCAGCCCTTGGAACTAGGAGATAATAATGAATAAAAAATCGATTAGTCGCCGAGGGTTTATAAAAGGCTCCGCGGGTTTAGCAGGCCTGGTAGTCGCTCCCACATTGCTAAAAATCACCGGCGAGAGCCGGGAAGGCTACGATGCGCAGATTTCCTATATAGAGAGTGTGTTGCTGAAGCAGATTAAGTCCTCAAAGAAATTGCAGAAAAAGCACGTCCAGGATTTTGCGCGGCGATTTACTGAGGAATACGGCCAGGTAGATTACAAAAAACTTTACAGCGGCCTAGCCGGTGAATACCGGCTTACCCGGCTCTTCGTTAGAAGTGCGTATTTGGCGGCTTAATGGGACCGATAAGGAGTTACCAATGACATACTTAATCCAGCGTCTATGTGTCGCCACACTGCTGTCAGTTCTCGCGGCGTGTGGCGGCGGCGGGGGTGGCGGATCGTCCAGTGCGCCGACTATTTCTACTGATTCAAGCAGCCCGGATGCAGGGCTGCCTCGTATTGGCGGTTATGTGAATAACGCTAATCATAGTTACAGTGGCGACATACGCTACACCGCCGCGGGCGAAGGCGCGCGAAACCTAAAAGTAGTCAGTCAAGAAAGTGATGACAGCTACTGGGAGATTCGGTCTCTCACGCCACGGCTGGGTAGTTACCGCTGTGCTGAAAGCGACCTTGAGCTAATGCTGCAGCGCGGCAACGCCGCGCCGCTGCACAGCCAGGGCTGTGAATTGACAGTAACAGAAGCTGGTGATGGACGTATCAGCGGTTACTTCACGGCAACGCTATTGGATGCCAGCGGCAAAGTTCAATCGCTACAGAACGGCACGTTTTCTATCACATTGGCTGAGGCGATCCTCGATCGCGACGAAGATGGCTTGTCCGATGCCGACGATAACTGCCCGTTTGACGCTAATCAGGATCAGGCTGACCAGGATGGAAATAATATCGGCGATGCCTGTGAGGCAGCGGATGACGAGGAATTTGGGGTGTCGTAGAGAAAGTGCAGTGGCGGCGTTGCTTGATCGTTGGGTTTTGCTTGTAAGGGCGATGTCCCCTAGAGTCACCAGTCCCGCGCAATTGATAGTGAAGCGCGCCGCCGTCTAATTACTCCTCTAGCTGACTTCTATACTGATTCGGCGTCATACCTTCCCAGCGTTTGAAGGCGCGACTAAAACTGGGTACATCGGTATAGCCGAGCCTTTCTGCGATTTCGGTCGTTGCAAGCCCCAGGGATAGGTAGTTTCTTGCCATGTCTTTGCGCAGCTCTAATAGCAAATCGCTAAAAGAATGGTTGGCGGAAGACAAGCGGCGCTGCAAGGTTCGGGGGCTAATATGCATGGCGTCGGCGACCGAATTGATATTGGGAACCCGCGTCGCCATTTGTTTCATCATGGTGGTTCTTATTTCGTCCTCCGGGTGGGCTGCTTCCCCTTTCCGCAGTCGGCGGTTAAGTAATAATTGCAGCTCGTTTTTGAGCTGCTCGTTGCGAGTGAGTACCGGCTTGCAAGTCTCGCTTGCGCCTACCGAGAGTCGGGTTAGCTTGGCGCCCCATTTTACTTTAACGCCGAAGGCCTCATCCCACCTTGTGGTGTCGGGCGGCTGATGGCGAATAGACTCGGCCGCTGATAAGCGCAGCGAGCTGTCTAGATACTGTGACACCAGCACAACGGTAGACAGGGCGAGAAAGTCTAGGCGCTCGCAGATGAGGGGGGCGCTCGCGTTGTAACTCAGCGTCAAGTCAATTCCGGTGGTGGTCTCAGTTACGTCTATTTCCACTACATTACTGAAAAGCGGTGAATAGTTGTCCAGTTGTTTTAACAGCTCGCCCACATTTTCAGTGGCTGTTAGAAAGACTCCGATATCCTGAAAGTCGACAAGGCGGATCCGCTCCGCAGCTTCAATGCCAATAATTGGGCCTCTGGCGCGGTAGCCCAGTTCCCATAAAGTAGTCACCTGATCCAGACTGAGTTCAACCTGCGGTGCGGTCAGTGTGCCGACGTCGAGGCCAATTCTTGCAGAGATGTCGGCAGAGGAAAGCCCCCCCTCCTTGAGAATGGCGATTAAGCCACGATACACCGATGCGATAACTCTAAGCTCTTGGGACATGACTTCACCAGGCTAAATTAACTTCCCACTGTGCTTTGGATTTTCCAGAATGTTGCTGATGTTTGGTAGTTGGGATGAATTATTGTTTTTATGATTGCGCCGCAGGAAAGCATCGAGGGCAATGATCATCTCGTCTCCGATTGTAGAGCATCTGGCATACGTTGAATACGGCGTTTCCAATGCCAAATGGCCTGTAGAGTGTTGACCTTCTTCAGCGGTCTCGATGGGTATTGTTCGTGCTGTCGGTCAAGTGAGAAAACCCATTGCCTGGTTTGGTAAAACGCATAATGCTTGGTGGCTGGCTATTTGATGGCTGCTGTGGGCTGCAAGGGCATGCCCGCTGCTAAGAGTAATCTGGCGTGAAGTGTAACGACCTTGGCGTGCGCTGATCTATGCTGAAGAGCCACGGACGCCGATACTGGTGGTATTAAGTTAGTGGCGCAGTGTTGTACATGGCTGGCCATGCCCGTCACAAAAAGTCTGGAAGTTCGTGTTGGCAAGGTGTCTGCCTCCAGCGGCGCGTGGCTTGGTTAAAGTATTCCCGTATTGGCGGTGAGCTCTGCAGGTCGAGCTGCCCTGCTGCCGCTGCCGGTAAATATCTAGGGTTTTACCCCGAGTGTAAGGAGAGTAGACATGGCAGGAATTAGTATGTGGCAACTGTTGATTATTCTGGCAATTGTTATGCTGCTTTTTGGCACCAAAAGGCTCAGGGGTGCGGGAAAAGACCTGGCTGCCTTGCGCAGGGACTTCAGCGCCGCAGTTGAGGATAAGTCTAAACAATAAGTGAACGTAGCCCGCGCAAGATCGCAGCCATTAGGCTGTTTTCGGCGCGCTGGTTTGTCATTGCGCCGAAAATAGTGCAGTGCTACTGTGAAATTATAATAAAAA
>NZ_JBFJWS010000257.1:0-4637 GCF_041623545.1 Zhongshania sp.
AGGGCGGTAATGGAAACCTGCGCGAGGGCCGGTACAACCCCACACTCCGTCATGCCGGACTTGATCCGGCATCCATAGACCACTGAACTACGTCACTGCCACACCCATGGATACCGGCTCGGGGGCCGGTATGACGAGGTGGCTTGCGGACACCGGCTCGGAGGCTCAGATACGAGGTAGCTGTGGATACTGCCTCGGCAGCCCACTTAGCAGCGTAACAACGCGACGATGAAACCAATATGCAAAATATTCGTCTTAGGCTTCGCTAGATTCCCCCCGATCTTTCACTGTATAAAAGGGGTAAGCTCAAATCATCGTGGAACTGAGATGGCCTTAAAAAATAGATTCACACGATTACTCTGGCGTACTGCGCTCATACTGATACTCATTAGTATTGGCGTGGTCTTGCCATTTCGTTGGCTCAATCCGCCGGTCAGTATGGTGATGCTCGAACGTAGCTGGGAACAACGTGACCGCGACTACCAGCTCAAAAAGCAATGGCTCAGCTGGGAGCAAATACCTCGCCATACCGCCTTGGCTGTAGTGGTGTCTGAAGACCAAAACTTTCCCAACCATTACGGCTTTGATTTGAAAGCCATTCAAAAGGCCTTTGCCGAGCGGGAGCGCCGCGGCAGTTTACGTGGTGCCAGCACTATCAGTCAGCAGGTCGCCCGCAATATGTATCTGTGGACTGGCCGCAGCTGGCTGCGTAAGGGCCTAGAAGTTTGGTTTACAGGGCTGGTTGAGCTGTGTTGGCCCAAGCAACGCATTTTAGAAATTTATTTAAATATCGCCGAATGGGGCGACGGAGTGTTTGGTATTAGCGCCGCCAGTCGATATCACTTTGGCGTTCCCGCTGCGCAGCTTTCTCGCTGGCAATCGGCATTGCTGGCGTCCACCCTACCCAGCCCACTCAGGTACAATCCCGCCACTCCAGCGCAACATTTAGTTGAGCGTGCCAATTGGAACCTTACTCAGCAGGGTAAGTTAGGCGGCCATACATGGCTGGCGCGCCTAGAGTAGTCATTAAGCAATAGTCGATCACAAGCCATTGATTTTATTAGCTATATATCCATGCCACCCACCCTAACAATCCACGCTTAATTAGTAATCTACCGCTCAATATAAGCGATATACTCTGGCCTAAGCCCCCGCCCATACCTTGCCATTCGCCCCCGCTTAACGTTTACTGACAATATTGTGCTTAACGTTAGTCCTCCGCGCCGGACTTCTACTTCATTTTTGATCGTCGTAATGGGTGTACACAATCGCACAATGCCTAACAGCTTGCTTTTCGCACCGACAAGCTATTTCTGAAAATGGGTCAGAAAAGGGGACTCTTATGAATATTAACTTAAACGTAGCTTTTCTTGGCTTTATAACGATTCTGCTGACTGCTTGCGGTGGTGGAGGCGGTGGCGGGTCAGCCAGCGCCGTCCCAACCCCAGTGGTTCCCGATGACCCAAGTGCCGAGCCTTTGTTTGATCTCTTTAATTCCTCCCATATGGTGGATGTCGATGGCGATGGCGATTTAGATATTATTATTGGTATTCAAAACGAAAAACTAGAAATTGCCTCGGACCTTTGTTTAATAAACGACGGCAAAGCTAATTTCACACTTAAGGAAAACGCCATTCCAGACCACTATCTAGGAAAAAATGGCGTAACCATTAGCATTTCTTCTGCTGACTTTAATAAAGATAGCTTCCAAGATTTAATCACCATTACGGTAGACGGACGAGACGCAAGCGCCTATGAAACTGCGCAAATACACCTATACCTTGGTGTTGGTGATGGCACATTTACAGATGCAACAAACAATATCTCCGACAGTTTGCATAATGAGTGGCCCGCATTCACTCGCATTGGGGATTTTGACTTAGATGGAAATTTGGATTTTTTACTTACAAAGCCCGGCGGGGAAGCCAATGAGGGCCGAATCTATCTAAATGATGGAAGCGCAAATTTTGCCAAGGCAAATATAGTCGCCACGGATGCTGAGCGCAGCTATTCAAGCACACAATTATATTGGGAAAGTGATGGCAACACCCAGGCAGGAAGAGGTTCCGATCGAATAGCCTTAGAGGTTTTAATTGGCGATGTAAATAATGACGGGAACGTAGACCTTGTCGCACCGGCAGGGTATGCCGCGGGTGCGATGGCGACTTATATCAACAAAAGTACACCGGGAAAATTAGTATTTGATCTTGTTTATACCGTAAATGCTGCAGACCCATTTGATGAAACGTCGCTCAAGCGTTTTAAAGATGGCGCCTTATTAGACATCAATAACGATGGCTTACTAGACATGGTTGGCTCTAATTCCATAAGCCAACAGGACGAAGAAGAAGTACCGATTTACACTTATTTAAATAATGGTGATGGTTCCTTTACGCAGTCTACCGATATTAGTGGCTCTGGCTTAGAGCACGCGAGGCAATGGTTAGTAGCGGATTTTAACAATGATAAACTTAGTGACTTATTTGTAGCAGATCATGGCTATGATCGTCACCCCTTTCCCGGCGAGAAAAACCTACTACTTTTGAACAATGGCACTGGTGCCTTGGTTGAGCGCACAGCAACAAGCCTGAGCACAAAAAGTTCATATACCCACGGTGCCTCCGTCGGAGATTTAAATGGCGATGGTTACCCAGACTTGCTTTTAAATCATTCCTCCAAAGACGTTGACGGTAGATTATGGATAAATGATGGTGATGGAACGTTTACTTCAAAAGACCTAAGCATATAGCCTCGGTAAGGAGCGGATTATTCTGATCGTGCAAGCTCAATGTCTTTACTTTGCGGGTCACTCTATTATTGTCATATGAGGTAGTAGGTTTTTTCTGATTCTGTGCAAGGAAAGTTTTCATATAAGTAAAATCTGACCGGTTTTTAAGGAGTCAGAATGTATCAAGATATTATTGAATTTTGGTTTGACAAATTGATCAATTAACTCGCTCTCGATTCAAAGTTGTACATCGCCAAGCGACGCAGTGTGAATTGTCTACTTGGCGATGCAGCGCTCTAGGCAGTCTCGCAGAAATAATCGTTTTAGATCAATTCTCAAGAAATATGTTTAGAGTAAGACCGAAGCCCTTTGCCTATGATTCGCTTGCCCTAGCATTAGCACAAGTTGCGATTTCCTGTGATTTAGATGCTGATTTGTTTCCTCAGCAGCGTAGCTTTATGTATATGCCCTTTATGCACAGTGAATCGCTAGCTGCTCTCGAAGAGGCCGTTAGTCTATTTACTCAATTAGGGATAAAGTCTAACTTCGAGTTTGAATTGAAGCATAAAGCCATCATTGAGCGATTTGGATGTTATCCACACCGCAATCAACTACTACCGCGCACATCAATCGCAGTAGGGCTGGCTTTCTTAAAAACACCAGGTTCAGGTTTTTAGCGAGGGAACACAGCTAATCATGGACAAAATAATGCATAAATTTCAATGTAAGTGCGGCGCACTTGGCGGTTATATTCAAAACACCGGCATTAGTAATAGAATCATTTGTTACTGTGCGGATTGTCAGGCCTTCGCTAACTTTTTGGGTGGTGATGATGTAGTCGACGGACACGGCGGAACGGAGATTGTGCAAATTGCCCAACATCGACTCAAATTCAGCCATGGCAAAGAGCACCTAGCGGTAATGCGGCTGCGCCCAAATGGGCTATTTCGCTGGTACGCGAGTTGCTGTAACACAGCCTTTGGCAACACCCTAGGTAATCCGAAACTATCGTTTATTGGCCTGATTCACTCATGCCTTGATCAGTCGGCAATGGATGCCGATTTTGGCAAGGACATTGCTCAAGTGAATATTGAGTCCGCCATCGGCGAAGCGAAGCCGAAACAAAAAGGCTTAGCTGGCATATTACTTCGATTTTTACGCATCGTGCTTAGTGGCCGGTTTTTTGGTACATATAAACAGTCGCCTCTGTTCAACGATGCTGGCATGCCGGTAATAGAACCACGAATACTTTCTTCCCAGGAGCGGAGCAGTTTATAGGCGATATACTGTTTTTAAATAGAATAAATAGTCGTCGCCATTTCCGTGATGGTCCTTTATGAGTTTCTACACTGACTGACTCTGTATAATTCAAATAGGACATCGCTTTAGGCTTCAGGGATATTGAATCAAACGGCCCTCTGCGGTATTTGACCGGCATCGAGTCATTCACGGGCCTAATACTAACCACATGGACGGCATCGTTCTTGTATTTTGATATACAAGAATTTTAGGGTGCTGATCATAATGTGTAGAAATACAATAGGACGTCTCTACCCACGCTTGAACGTCTTATTTCTCAGCCACGATGTCACTAGGTCCGCCTTCTATTTCTTCTGATTTTTCAGGATCTTCTTGTGTGGAAACGTCATCATCAGTGTTACTTTTTCTCGTGTCTATTTCCAGGCGTGACAATATTTTTATTGCTTTATACCACTGCTCATTGAGCTGCTTAATTTCCGTAATAAAATCTATTCCATTTACCATTTGTTCTAGGCTGATCAGCCCCCGCGTGCCGGTGCTTAATAAATTTTCTTTCAATATATCTCGCTGACTTTTCAACGCGTAATAAGCATTCTCAAGTTTCTCAAAATAAAGTTCCGAGTCACTGCTGGTCGCGGAGTTTAAAAAA
>NZ_JBFJWS010000258.1:0-4619 GCF_041623545.1 Zhongshania sp.
GTTCTGGTATATGCCGCAGGGATTCAACAGGGCCTAGCCTATTTTAGCGCAGTGCTAATCAGTTTTGCCGCTTGGTTGCCCGCCTACTGGGTTCTGAAAAATACCTGTCGGAGGCGGCGCCCACCTGCGGCCATACCCGCGTTTAGCGCATCGATCATCGCCTCCGATGAGTTCAGTTTTCCGTCTGGTCACACCGCTGCCGCCTTTCTTTTAGCCACAATGACCGTACTGTTCTTCGGTGTCATTGGCGCCCCCTTGTTTATCTGGGCTGCAGCAGTAGCCGCTTCGCGGGTGATCTTAGGGGTTCACTTCCCTACCGACACCTTGGCCGGCGCGAGCCTTGGCATTGGCATTGCACACCTGGGTCACAGTATTGCCATCGCCTAAGCTCGCAGCTGCACCTACCTTGTCAGGACAAAATCCCTTATGAAATTACTTTACGGTGTGCATGGCACAGGAAATGGCCATATTGCCCGCGCGCGAATGATGGCCCATCACTTTGCCAAACGCGGCATAGAGGTTCAGTATTTATTTAGCGGCAGACCACCTGAACAGTATTTCGATATGGCCGCCTTCGGCGATTACTGGCATTACGTCGGACTCACCTTTGCCACTGAACAAGGCCGCATTAGCAATATAAAAACCCTGCGCCAACTGCGTCCGCTGCAATTTATTCGCGATCTGCGCAATATCGACTTGAGCGCCTTCGACGCCGTTATCACCGATTTCGAACCCCTTACCGCGTGGGCTGGCCGCCTGCAAAACAAAGCGGTAATCGGTATCGGTCATCAATACGCGTTTGGCAACGCGACGGTTCCCGAAAGCGGCGCAGACTTACGCAACCGCCTCATAATGCGCTATTTCGCACCGGCAAGGTTTCGCTTAGGGCTGCACTGGAATCATTTTAATGCGGCCATCGCGCCGCCGATCATCAACCCTGAGGAACGCCGCGCCGCTGCTGCTGAACATATTTTGGTCTACCTACCCTTTGAAGATCAGCAGCGAGTGTGCGCCACCTTACAAAACATCCCCCAATATCAATTCATTCAGTACGCCCCGCAGCTCAGCGACATCAGTATTGGCAATGTCGCGCAACGTAAAACCAGTCTCCACGGTTTTAAGCACAATCTTTGCTCCGCCCGCGCGGTCATTTGCAACGCTGGATTTGAGCTCATCAGCGAATGCCTACATATGGGTATTCCGGCACTCGCCAAACCGGTTTCCGGCCAAGCCGAACAACTCGGCAACGCCGCTGCGCTCAAGCAACTTAACTTAGCCAGTGTCATGGACGAATTTAACCAGCACACCATTGAACAGTGGCTCTTAAATATTCCAGCGCAAACGCCACAGCACTACCCCGATGTCGCTGAAGCAATTTGCGACTGGGTATTAAAAGGGCAATGGCACGACAATGAGGCGCTGGTCAATCAGCTCTGGCAAGAAACCGGCATCCAAACAGCAATGCCACTATTGACACCATAATGTCCCAAACCTACTCAGGCATTAATACACCACCGCTCGAAAACGAATACGGTGAGCACATTGGCCCCCATTTGCCCGACTTCACCACAGTCATGGATGCCTGTCGCGGGCGCCTGCACAAGCGTCTTTCAGAATTACTCTCACTAGAACAACTCTGCCGCCAGGCGGGACCACTTATTGCGAGCAGAACCGAGGCTTTAATTACGGTAGACGAGTTCACCTTGCCATTGGTTTCCCTAGTTATTGGTAATCCCGTCACCGCGAAACACTGCCTATTGGTCACCGCCGGCATTCACGGCGTTGAGCGCATTGGCACTCAGGTCTTAATAGCGTGGCTAGAAAGCGTGGTAGAACGCTGCCGCTGGGACAGCCACTGGCGCCAACAATTTGAACGTGAAATCTGCATTGTTGCCGTGCCCATTGTGAATCCCGGCGGCATGCTCAGGGACTCTCGCTGCAATCCCAATGGTATTGATATTAATCGGCATGCGCCCATCGACGCTGAAGATAAAGTGCCTTTTCTCGTTGGCGGTCAGCGCCTATGGCGCAAAATACCCTGGTATCGCGGCCGCCGAGATGACGATTTTGAACCCGAATTTATCGCCCTAAAAAATATTATCCAGCGGTATTGCCATAGCAACCGCCCCTGTCTTGCGGTGGATTTTCACTCCGGCTTTGGTTTCCAAGATCACCTCTGGATACCCTACGCCTATCGCCGCTTACCCATACCCGATATTGGCAGCTATGTTGCGCTGAAGCTTCTTTGGGAGCGAAATTTCCCCCATCACAACTACGTCTTCGGCCCCCAAGCCATGCACTATTTAAGTCATGGTGATATATGGGATTACTTTTACCAAACCAGCCGCGCCCAAGGCATTACCTTACTGCCCCTCACCTTGGAAATGGGCTCTTGGTTATGGGTCAAAAAGCACCCCCAACAGTTATTCAGCTTCGCGGGGCTATTCAACCCGACCGTGCCCCACCGTCATGCGAGAGTGCTGCGCGGCCATTTACTCCTCATCGACTTTCTGCTCGCTGCCGCGCGCAACATCGAACACTGGCGACCGAAAGGAGAACAAGAGCGCGAAATGCAGCAAATGGCACAAAGTCTCTGGTATCGACAGCTATAGATTATGACTATCAAACACTGGGTATTCCTGCGCGGCCTCGGTCGTGAGCAAGCACACTGGGGCGAGTTTATAGCTAGCTGCGAAGCACAGCTCGGCTGGCAGTGCCACTGTATCGACTTACCCGGATTTGGCAGTGAGTATCAACGGCGCTCGCCAACACAGATCAGCGCCATTCGTTACGACATACAACAACGCCTACCAGCCCCGCTGAGAGGTGGCGCTCCCTTTGGCATAGTTGCTTTATCGTTAGGAGGAATGGTCGCGCTCGACTGGCTAGCAAGCAATCCAGAACAAATTGCGAAAATTATTTTCATCAATACCAGTACTGGCGATTGCCCGTTATTGCAGCGTTTAAAAATTAATTCACTGGCCGTAGCGCTCCGAGCATTACTCGCCTCAAGCCACATCGCCAGAGAGCGCGCAGCCCTCACCATGGTAAGTAATTATCACTCCGCAGACCTCGCACTGCTGGCTCATTGGCGACAAATAAGTACGCTTCGACCAGTGAAGCGAATTAATATTCTAATACAATTATTTGCCGCCGCCCGCTATCGCGCGCCGACGACACTCGTCGACAAACCACAATTAGTCATTAGCAGCCGCGCTGACCGCATGGTGTCGTATCACTGCAGTGAGTGGCTGGCGAAAAAATATCACTGGCCGCTGCTACTGCATGATAGCGCTGGCCACGATTTACCGATTGATGATGGCCAGTGGTTGATTGAGGTGTTTAAGAGAAATGCTTAAAAAGTCGGACGTCGGGTGTCGGAAGCCTGACGTCAACGCTCGTAGCTGACATCGGACGTGGCTCGAGTTTGCCATTACATTAAAAAAGATTTACTTTAGCAGTAATCCGCACACAACGATCCTTCCTGTGGTTTTACCCCACGTCAGACATCAGACGTCCGACACCCGACCTCGCCCCCCAAATACCGCTTCCGCCGCGCCGCCTTCATCTTGGTAATATCCACCAATACAAGGCCATCAATACAATCAGCAAAATCAGGGTCGACGTTAAAGGCAACAAAACTCACGCCGCCCGGCTCACACAACTCGGTATACTGTTTGTACAACGTCGGCACCGCACAGGACAGATCCGCTAATTCTTGCTTCAATTGGGTAAATTCCGCGCGATAATCCTCGCCACTAAATTGCGAGCTCGTCGTGTCAGAGCGATACGGACTTTTCGCTTTAGCCCACGCTTCACTTGCCGGAAAATGAGTCTGGTAAAAGGGAATTAATAGATCTTTGGCCGCACGGGGCAGGCTGTCGCTCAAACTCACCGGTCCGAATAAGTAGCGTACATCGGGGTAGCGTTGCAAATACGTGCCTAAGCCCTGCCAAAGATAATCTAAACCGTTACGCCCCCAATAACGCGGCTGCACAAAACTGCGACCAAGTTCGGCGCCTTGCTCAAAATACGCCTCGGCATAGGGAATCTGATAATCAAACAAGGATTCACTATACAGAGTCTGGCCATCGGTGAGACTAGAAATACGTTTTAGACGGTAAGCACCGACCAACTCCAGCTGATTTTCATCCCACAGCACGATATGGTCGTAGTAAGCGTCAAAGCGGTCGACATCTCTGCGCCGGCCCGTACCCTCGCCCACTGCCCGAAAACTCACCTCCCGCAGCCGACCAATCTCCCTCATAACAGTGCAATCACCACTGTACTGATAACAGTAGATTTCCATGCCATCGCGGGTATTGCCTAAGTGATCGCAGCGACGAATCGCAGCGCGTAATTCCTGGCGATCCTCGGGATGTGCGACCGCTTGCGCAACGGGCATAAAACACGGCTCGCCTGCGCGTTTGCGGCGACCGAGCTTATACAAATGCTTTTTAAATAGCCGCGCTTTAGCAAGTGCGGTTACTGGTAGATTTTGATAAACATCATATTCAATGGCAGAACCGATTGTGACTCGTACCGTACGATTATTTTGCTTAAACATTTCCCGAATCAACCATAAGGTGGACAGCGGCTTTGCCAACAAAGACAAGGCA
>NZ_JBFJWS010000259.1:0-4616 GCF_041623545.1 Zhongshania sp.
CATCCGCATACTGGAATCACTGAATAATAACGGTCTGATTTCGAGCGCGGATACCCAGGCACTGATCGACGCTTACAAGGCGTTTCGAAGTCAGGCGCATCGCCTCAGCTTACAAGAGCAAAAGGGGCGGATTGCCAATACGGCATTGGGCGCAGAGCGGAAAAATGTCAGTCGACTCTGGCAGCAACTGATGTTTTCTACCTAATTTTAATATTTGCACGCCCGCTTTTATTTGAGGAGTAACACGCGATGTCCATGGCTGATCGTGATGGCCTGATTTGGTTTGACGGCGAAATGGTTCCTTGGCGCGATGCCAAAGTCCACGTATTAACCCACACCCTGCACTATGGCATGGGCGTGTTTGAAGGCGTACGCGCCTATAAAACGGAAGATCGCGGTACCTGCATCTTCCGCATGCAAGAGCATACCGATCGGCTGTTCCGCTCTGCGCATATTATGCGTATGGAAATGACCGTGACCAAAGAACAGGTCAACGAAGCGCAGCGAGCGGTAGTGCGTGAAAACGGCTTGGAAGAAGCTTATCTGCGGCCTATGTGCTTTTACGGCTCAGAGGGCATGGGTCTACGCGCCGATAATTTGAAGATGCACGTGATTGTGGCTGCCTGGGACTGGCCCAGCTATATGAGCCCTGACGCTCGCGATAACGGCATTAAAGTGCGCTGTTCGTCCTATACCCGCCACCACGTTAATATTTCGATGTGTAAGGCAAAGGCCAACGGTCACTACATCAATTCGATGCTCGCCCTGCGCGAAGCCTTGGACAGTGGTTGCGAAGAGGCTCTGTTACTGGATAACGAAGGCTATGTTGCCGAAGGCAGTGGCGAGAACGTCTTCATTGTTCGCAATGGCAAGATTTTTACCCCCGAGCTGACCAGCTGTTTAGATGGTATTACCCGTAATACCATCTTTGAATTTGCTAAAGAGTTGGGGCTGGAAGTGGCTGAGAAGCGTATCACCCGCGACGAAGTCTACGTGGCGGATGAGGCCTTTTTTACTGGTACGGCTGCAGAGGTGTTGCCGATTCGCGAGCTAGATGGCCGAGTCATTGGCGCTGGCAAGCGCGGTCCAATTACCACCGAGCTGCAAACGATGTACTTCGACCAAGTTAAGGGGCGTCGCAAGCAGTTCCCTGAGTGGTCAACCCCCGTTCGTTAAGTCGGTAGTAAGTAACTGGGCGAAAATTGCGCTCAGTTACTTACTGAACGATGTACTTGCACTCCCCGCGAATAATAATTTCATTTAGTACCGCGTATTTGTCGATTACGGTATAGCCGTTCGGGCAGTATTCCTTTAGCCGTGGGTCTTGCTTTAAAAAATAATCTGCGCGCTTTAATTGTGCGTCTTCGCTCTCTTTCGGGTCCCTGTTTTGGGATTGGCTGCCGTTAGCGCGTTGGGTGATAGGCTTTGGCTTTTCTCTGAATAAAGGCAAAACATAGCGAAATAAGCGAATGTCGTCGCCTTTTATAGTGGTGTCGAATAAACCAATTTCTCGTCCGCTACGGCCGTTACTGGCGCAGCCCGTTAATAGAATTAATGCGAATAAGGTAATTTTTTTATAGTGGGCTAAGGCGGTTATGCGCATTGCTAATAAGTTCTCTGCAAAGGGTTTGTTGGCCTGCGGCGAGTGTAACATGACAAAGTCTTAATGCCAGTTGCCGGATCGTTAGGGCATCGTGAGTGGATTTATGAGCAGGCCAAAGTTAGAATCCTGTTACTCGATTGCGGCATTCTTCGATGAGATGACAGCTAAAAGGGCATATTGTTCTTGGTGTCACTTGGCTAGGCTATTGAAAAGCCGTTGTGTTAGCGCTGAAGAATCCCTCCGTTCCATAAAAATGAACAACAGCGACCCCTGATATGGTGTTAACACCCACAGCAGCTTCTCCAGCCAAGCCGGCACATAGCGCCAAAGTTATTCCGCTTGACGATGCTCGTCCTCGGCGCGCACTCAAGGTGTGTTTGCTCGGCTACCGCAGTGCGCCATATGGCGGTGGTCAAGGTATTTACCTCAAATACCTCAGTAAAGCCTTGGTTGAAGCTGGTCATACGGTAGATGTGATCTCTGGTCAGCCCTACCCCCATCTTGATCCGCGAGTAAATCTGATCAAAATGCCCGGGATGAACTTGTTTGAAACTGGCCTCGGTTCAATCCGTCCCCATCATCTGCGCTCCATGACCAATATTATCGAGTGGAGTGGCAAGTTAACTGGCGCCTTCTCAGAACCGTATTGCTTCGGCCGTCGTGTCGTCAAATACCTCAGAAAGCATGGCCGTCACTACGATATTATTCATGATAATCAATGCCTTAGTTATGGAATGCTGGAGTTGCAGAAACGCAAATTCCCGCTGATTACTACCATTCATCATCCCATCACCAGTGACCTTAGTATCGCCCTGAAGGCCGCTAAAAACTGGCGGGAGCGCCTATTGATCCGGCGCTGGCACAGCTTTTTGATCATGCAGCGCCAAGTAGCTCGGCAACTTCACCATGTCGTGACCGTGTCTGAACGCTCTCGGCAGGACATTGCGGTCGCCTTTGATATGCAGCCCGCCGGTATCAGCGTGGTTTTAAATGGCATTGATACTGAAGAGTTTCGTCCGTTGCCGGATGTGGTGAAAAAACCGAATAGAGTGATGGCGGCGGTATCCGCTGATCAGCCCTTGAAGGGCATGCGCTACCTATTGGAAGGCGTAGCGCAGGTGCTGCCCAAACACCCGGATTTGGAACTGCTGCTGGTCGGCAAGCCGAAAGAAGATGGGGAAAGCAGTAAGCTGATTCAGTCACTGGGGCTAAGTAAGCATATTCGCTGCGTCAGTGGCATTAGTACCGAAGCCTTGGTGGGCTTCTACAATGAAGCCTCAGTGGTAATTGTGCCTTCAGTATACGAGGGTTTTGGCCTGCCAGCGGGTGAGGCTATGGCCTGCGGCACGGCTGTTATTTCAACCGACGGCGGTGCGCTGCCGGAAGTGGTGGGTGATGCTGCGCTACAGGTGCCGGTGCGCGACAGTGCGGCGATTGCCGAAGCCCTGGACACATTACTGGCCTCCCCCGCCAAGCGTGCAATATTGGCGGATGCTGGGCGTAAACGTATAGAAGAATTGTTTTGTTGGCGGCGCGCCGCCCAGCAAATGACGAATTATTATTGGCAGGTGTTGCAACGTGAAAACAGTTGATTTCCGTCATTTCCACCTGAATCGTGGCGATAAAGTATTAGATTTAGGCTGTGGCGAAGGTCGCCATGTTATCTCAGCCTATGCCGAGGGCGAGATAACTGCCATTGGTGTGGATCTATCGTTAAACGATTTGAAAATCGCCCAGAGCCGTTTCGCTGACTTTAATGATCCAGAGAACGAGCACAAGGCATTTGGTTTGGCCACCGCCGATGCGCTTAAACTGCCCTTTGCTGACCATAGCTTTGATAAAATTATTTGCTCGGAAGTTTTGGAGCATATCCCTGATTACGCCGCAGTACTCATAGAAATTGAGCGTATTCTCAAGCCGGGCGGTTTATTTTGCGCGAGCGTGCCTCGGGCTTGGCCAGAGAAAATTTGTTGGGCCTTAAGTGAGGCCTACTATAAAGTCGAGGGTGGCCATTTACGTATTTTTAAGGCCAGCCAGCTGCGTAAGCAAATTCAAGACTTGGGTTTTCGTTTTTATCGTCGGCACTGGGCACATGCTTTGCATTCCCCGTACTGGTGGCTGAAGTGTGCGTTTTGGGATGGCCAAGACAACAATCCGCTGATTAAGCAATATCACCGCTTTCTGGTTTGGGATCTAATGGATAAACCCCTGTTTACCCGCACCCTAGAAGCGAGCCTCAACCCTGTGTTGGGTAAGTCGGTGGTTATGTACTTTGAAAAGGCGAACCCGGCATGAGTGGTTTATTTTTAAGTAAGGGGCTGTTTCCACAAGATTTTTTCCGGCCAACCGTTGAGTTTTTAGTGCGTGCCCAGCAAGCCGATGGCAGTATTCCGTGGTTTGACGGCGGGCATGCGGATCCTTGGGATCACGTTGAATCCGCTATGGGGCTTAGTATTGGTGGTGAATTTGAGGCCGCTGAAAATGCTTATCGCTGGCTGAAGAATAACCAGCTAGAAGATGGCAGCTGGTGGGCGGCTTATCGCGATGGTGAAGTTGATAATCACGAGCGTCGAGAAACGAATTTTGTTGCCTACGTAGCCACTGGTGTTTGGCATCACTTTCTAATCAGTGAAAATCAGGCGTTTTTACAAGAAATGTGGCCCTGCGTGCAATCTGCCATTGAGTTTGTACTGGCCCAGCAGTCGCCCCATGGCGAAATTAATTGGGCGGTCAGCGCCGATGGTGAGCCTATGTGCGACGCCCTCGTCACGGGCTGTTCGTCGATATACAAAAGCTTGGAATGTGCGGTAAATATTTCGGTGCAAATTGGTTCGCCGCGGCCGGTATGGCGCGATGCACGTCAGGCATTGGGCGAGGCCTTGCGTAAAAAGCCAGAGCGTTTCGACCGCACCTGGGAAAGTAAATCCCGCTACTCTATGGATTGGTTTTACCCTGTATTGAGTGGTGCAATTCCGCCTGCGAAAGCGGGTGCTCACTTACAAAAACGCTGGGG
>NZ_JBFJWS010000260.1:0-4560 GCF_041623545.1 Zhongshania sp.
GCTTAAAGTCTGGGAGCGGATCACGGCCCACCTGACCCATATTGCGCTATACGGATTAATGTTCACCCTCATGATTGCCGGCTACTTTATCTCTACCGCCGATGGTCGCGCGATCGAGGTATTTAACTGGTTTAGCGTGCCGGCCACGATTCACGATTTACCAGAGCAGGAAGATATCGCCGGTGAGATTCATGAAATACTGGCCTGGGCCTTGATTGTGCTCGCTAGCATTCACGCTCTCGCCGCCTTGAAGCATCACTTTATTAACCGCGACACGACCCTGCTGAAAATGTTGGGCCGCGACGCAAAATCAGCAAGCAACCACGCTATTAACCAAAAGGAAGCCTAAAAATGAAACGTCTACTCGCGATTGGATTTACCGCTTTACTCAGCTTTAGTGGCGCGCTTCAGGCCACCGAATACAAAATCGATACGGCCGGCGCTCATGCATTCATTAACTTTAAAATCAAACACTTAGGATACAGCTGGCTGTATGGTCGCTTCAATGAGTTTGAAGGTAGCTTTAATTATGACCCCGCCAAACCAGAAGCCTCGTCGGTAAACGTCACCATCAAAACCGCCAGCATCGACAGCAACCACGCCGAGCGCGACAAGCACTTGCGCGGCAAGGATTTCCTCGCGGTAGACAAATACCCCACCGCCACCTTTAAAAGCAGCAGCTTTAAGGCGCTGGGCGAGGGCAAAGCCGAGTTAAAAGGCACCTTGACCCTGCACGGTGTAAGCAAGCCTGTCACCATTGCTGTGAGCGAAATCGGCGGCGGTAAAGACCCCTGGGGCGGTTACCGTCAGGGCTTCCACGGCACTACTCAAATCGCATTAAAGGACTTTGGCATTGATTTTGACCTTGGCCCAGCCTCACAAATTGTCGAGCTAACCTTGGATGTGGAAGGTATTGCACAATCAATGATGTAATCCAATTGAACTTTTCAGGCGTAGAACTACTCGAAGTTTAGGAATTACACTCACTCAGTCTCAAAACTTTAGGCCGCTACGTTTAGCGGCCTTTTTTATGCGTCGGTTTTATAGCGCTACAGTGTTGTAGACGCCTTGGGAAGATATTTAAGCAGTGCGGTATCCGCGGTGAACTGTGCATCGAACAGTGATATTAAGGCGTAAATACCCATTAATTTACGCATCACATACAGAAAATCCTTGGGCGGCAGTGCAAAATACTTGCTGATTGACGCCGCTACGGCACGTTTGGCAATCCGCTTGGGCAGGCCACTCTGGCGCCAGTGATACTGGCCGCTGACATTTATTGCACTGGCCGGCACACGCTCATCAGGGGTGCGCAGTGGCTCGGCGATATCAATGCCAATATCGACAAAATTATCGAGTACCGTTTGCGGGAAGTGGGCCTTCATAAAGCCTAGGCTGATCGACTTTGCCAGAAACGTTTCCCTATCGCGCAGGTAGGCCGCCACCATCATCGCGCAAAATTCATTGGCAAAGGTATCGGGCAACACCCGCATCGCACCAAAATCCAGCAGCAATAGCTGATCGCACTCGCCATTAGTATCAATTCGCACCCGAAAATTGCCAAAATTGGGGTCGGTCTGCATCCGCCGCCACTCGAACAATTCGGTGAGAAAAACATCTAAGACCGCACTGCCCAAGCGGTCGCGACGGGCTTGGGGCAATGCTGCCACCGCAGCCGAGTTAACCGATTCAGCCGCCTCATAACTCATGGTCAATACGCGGCGAGTTGAAAACTCGGGGTAACTTTTCGGCACAACGAAGCGCTCATCGCCAGCCAAGGATTCCCCAACAAAATCCAGATCCGAGCGCTCCTGCTCATAGTCCACTTCTTTGTGTAGCAATAGCCGAATATCGCCAAACCAATCGTCAATATTGCGCGTACTCGACATTAAGCGCGACACCTTCAACAAGCGCAGCACCGCATTAAAATCCGCATCGATGGTGTCTTCGACACCGGGGTACTGCACCTTGATGCACAGCGCCTCGCCCGTCGCACGCAAACGGGCGCGATGCACTTGGCCCAAGGAGGCCGCGGCCAAGGGCTGGTGATCGATATCCAAGGCTGACAAGGCCTCGGGCCCCAACTCTTTGTGCAGTGCTTTTTCGATTACCTCCCAAGCCATGGGCGGGGTATTGTCCTCAAGATTGTGCAGGGCGTCGGCAACTTCCGGCGGCATCATATAATCGCCATAGGTGGCCATCATCTGGCCAATTTTGACCACACTGCCTTTTAAGCGGCCCAGCTCGCTGACAAAAAAATCGATGTTTTCGCGGCGCTTAGCTAACGCCTCATCGTCGTCACCGCTAACGCGCTCCCGCAAATTTTGGCGCAGCGCGCGACTGCCATAGCGCAGGCTCAGCTTAGACAATTCGAAGCGGCGCGCAAATGCGCCGGTTTTAAGGCGGTGTAAGGGTTTATCTGGGGTATCTATAGAATCACTCATACCCGCTATTGTAATGAAAGCGCGGCCGCAACGCAGTAAACACCGAGTCGCAGGCGTGACGAAGTAGCAATTCATCGGCATACTCAGCCTAAAGACCACGCCATACTACAAATACTCAGGCCAAAAATGGAATTGTTTAAAAAACTGCGTTTAATCGGCCCCGGCTTTGTGGTCGCCGCTACCGGCCTTGGTGCCGGTGACCTCGTCGCTGCGGCAGTGTCCGGGGCCAGCCTTGGCGGACAAATTATTTGGGCGGTGGTTTTTGGCGCGTTAATAAAATTTGCCTTAAACGAGGGTTTAGCGCGCTGGCAACTAAGCACTGGCGACAGTGTGCTACAAGGCTGGCAGGCGCATTTACCCCGCTGGGTAAACGCGTATTTTCTAATATATCTTTTCCTTTGGGCATTTTTAGTTGGCGCCGCCCTGATGGCCGCCTGTGGGCTAGCGGCCAATGCACTGCTCCCTCAACTATCAATCACTAGCTGGGCGGTATTACATTCCTTGCTCGCGGTATTACTGGTGCTGTTTGGCCGTTATTCAGTATTTGAATCAGCCATGAAAGTGTTGATTCTTTTAATGTTCGTCACGGTTATGGCCGCACTTGCCAGCCTCGACTTATCCGGCATTAATCTTCGGCAAACATTCTTTATTGATGATGCCGTCCACTCCCATGGCAATATGGTATTAGCCGTCATTGGCGGTGTCGGCGGCAGTGTGACCTTACTGTGCTACGGCTATTGGATGCGAGAAAAAGGCTGGCAGACCAGCACCGCACTGCCCTTGGCACGAGTCGATTTAATTGTCGCCTATACCATTACTGCGCTATTCGGCATTGGTACTATGTTACTGGCCGCCAAGGCCGCGCCGGCCACAGTTCAAGGCAATCAAATTCTAATCGCGATGGCGGATGAATTAGGGCGCACATTGTCGCCGATGTTTAGAGAGGTATTTTTACTCGGCGTTTGGGCCGCGGTATTTAGTTCTATGCTTGGCGTCTGGCAAGGCGTGCCGTATTTATTTGCCGATATATTAGCTGCCCGCAATAAGGCGGAATCACACAGCGCAGCAACGGACAAAAAAAGCTGGGCGTATCGAAGTTTTCTAGGCTATCTCGCACTACCACCCATGCTGTTATTACTATTGGGCAAACCAGTTTGGCTGGTGATGCTCTACGCGGTGACTGGGGCGTTTTTCATGCCTTTTCTTGCGTTAACCTTGCTGTACTTAAACAATCGCATTATTGCTAAAACACAGCGATTTGGCATTGCCAGTAACATTCTTATTGCCTTAGCACTGATCGTATTTGGCTTTCTTAGTCTGCAGTCACTTTTTAACTAACTCGGCACGCCAGCGAGGCGTGCCGAGCGTAAATTTACTCAGCTAGCATCGCCATTAGTGCTTCCCAGCTTACCCGGTCAGCATTCGCGTCATAAGCCAAGGGCATCTTGGTTTTTCCACCAATCGCCGTCGAACCTGGATTGGTAAAGCTATGCACAACACCGGGGAAACTCAACAATTGTAAATCCACCCCCGCGGCACTCATTTCCTCAACAAAGCCACCTACCTGCGCAGGCGGCACCATTGGATCGGCGCCGCCGGTCGCCACTAAAACCTTCGCCTTGATGGTATCCGGCTTCGCTTTAGTTTCGGTGCCCAAACTGCCATGAAAACTCGCGACCCCAGCCAAATCTAAGCCCCGACGCGCCTGATTCAACACCACAGCGCCACCAAAACAGTAGCCAATCGCATACAGCTTGCTGGCATCCACGCTTGGCTGCTTACGCAGAATCGCCAAAGCCGCCTCAAAGCGCGCATTCATTTTATCTGGTTCGGCCAGCGCCGCATTCATAAACGCCATGGCGTCTTTCGGGTGATCCGCGCTCTTTCCGTTGCCATACATATCCACCGCAATGGCCGTGTAACCCGCCTCAGCTAACTGCTGCGCGCGGCCTCGGGCATAATCGTTCAAACCCCACCATTCATGCACAACCACTACCGCTGGACCCGGATCAGCTTTAGACGAATCACTGTATAACACCGCCGAACCCAATTTACCGGGTAGGCTTAATTTACTCTCCACAAGCTCGGCGTTCGCCGCCGAGGCAAACAATACCAA
>NZ_JBFJWS010000261.1:0-4540 GCF_041623545.1 Zhongshania sp.
CACTTTTTCAGGCTGGTGCTGTAATAAACCGGCATCTAAATAGGTTTCTGCAATTGCAATCAAATCACTTCGAAGCTCACTCATATTTATGTCTCAACACTATTATTAAACATTATTCTGCTGCCACACCTTTGACTCCGACAACGCTAAATTTTGCTGAGCCTTGGGATCAAAATTTTATTCACAACGATGTCGCGCAATTGCGCCAACGATAAGACACTCGACAAAGATAACGGTCCGCTCGACAACTTCTTCACCGCGCTCGGGCTTTTCTAAGTAATCCAATGCTGCAAAAAGTGTGTGCTGCGCGATTAAATGCGTCAATGTCAGTAACATTTGATAATCAGGCAGTAGCTCTTGCAATCCAAGTAAACTCAAATCCTCCGCGCTATCGGCCGCAAACTCATCTAACATCTTTTGCAGCGCCTCGCGGAGACTCGGTAGGCCACCGTGAATTTCACGAGCGCAAAAAATTACCCCGAGAGGATGCTCCTGCACATACTCAAAATAACGCTGCGTAGATGCCCGAATCATATCCTTTGGGTCTCTTTTCGCATTTCTGCGGGCCATTCGAAGATCGGCGCGCAATTGGGTAGATAGCGGTTCTACCAAAGCCACAGCAACTTCGTCGATCGACTTAAAGTGTCGATATATCGCGGTATGGTGCATACCTGCTTCCCGCGCCAACTCTCTTAGCCCCAAGTTAGCAATGGATCGGTTTCGAGCACCGAGACGCAGAGCCGCCTTCAATAGCCGCTCACGCCCACCACCAACCTCTGTGGTAGAAGGGTTGGTTTTTAAGCCCGCCTCCTTAGGTACATTTTTTTTTAACTTCGCACTCACGGCTGCTGTCCAAACATGAATAATGGTCCGAACCGAGATTAGACGAGATTGACAGCGATGTCACCAAGTGGTTATATTCGGCTTTGTCACCATGTGGTGACAATATGACATAGTCATAAAAATAACAAAGCGCCGCGCGCTGGCATTATCGATCGCCCCCACGCAATAGTGAACGCTCTATAAGCCGCGATAACGGTTTCACTAGGTTTATAAAATAAAAATTACAAGGAATTATTTATGCGCAAAACTCCACGCTTGCTCACTCCAAATAAGCGATTAATTTTTATTTATTCCCTTTTTATCATTGTTCAGGCCAGCTGCGGCGGCAACAGCAGTAGCTCGAACCCGCCCCCGACCGACACAGAGATTAGGCAATCAGCAAATTTCGAGAACATACCGCAAAGCGCGTTTTGGGTTGATAGCCTAGAAGACGGGGTAGATGAAACGCCAGGCGACCTGATATGCGCGACCGAGCAAGGCACGTGTACTCTGCGCGCGGCAATTATGGAAGCAAATGCTAGTGAACTGAATGCCGAGGGCGCCCCACACACCATTGCAATCCCTAAAGGCGTGTATGTACTAAGTATACCCAATGCTCTCACTACCGGTGATCTCGGGCTTGATGCCGCCATTGCTAGACCAATCATTTCAAGTGAGGCCACTGGATCTCTAGATATTATGGCGCCGATGACCATTAGAGGTGAAAGCGCCCGCGAAACGGTCATCGATGCCCAACAGCTTGACCGTGTATTCGAAGTTCATCGCGGCGCCAACACCTTGTTAACAGACATGACCATTACTGGCGGCGAAGGCAATACCATGGGTGGCGGAATATACTCTCAAGCTCACTTAGCACTGTGGCGGGTTTGGGTCACTAGGAATACCTCCAGTGGTGGCGGCGGTATTTTTGTCAATCCACTTGGCAGCCTTGAATTGAACGACAGCACCGTTAGTCACAATACTGCTATGGGTCAGGCTGGCGGTATTCGAATCGACACAAGGGGTACCATCACAAATTCAACCATCAGCCACAATGAGGCTCTTGGTTTAGCTGAGCCACTACCCATGGGTACCGGTGTGCCATTCTCCTTCTCACAAGGCGGTGGCATCGATATTCGGGGAATCGGCACAACCATCCGGAACTCAACGATTGTCTTTAATAGCTCCCCTCAAGGCGGGGCCGGTATACACTTTGATACCGCATATATAGATGCCCTTCCTGACCCAGTAACCGCCGCCGCAGACGTCCCGCATTTTGACCTTATTTTAGAGAACACCATCATTGCGAATAATATTTCTGATGTACCTGAGGGTGATTGCTTAACGACGGTTGGTGTATCGAGAATTTTGTCCCAGGGCAATAATATTGATAGTGATGGCAGCTGTGGATTACATCAAGTCGGCGACATACCTGGTGCTGAACCATTCCTAGCCGAGCTAGCCGACAACGGCGGCGCGACAGACACCCATGCATTATTACCATCGAGCCCGGCGTTAAATGCAGGAAAAATTGAAACCTGTACAACAGTTGACCAGCGCGGAATAGCCCGCGGCGAAAATAATCGCTGTGATATTGGCGCCTTCGAATCAGTAAAATAAATCGGAAAAAGAAGATGACAAGTAAACTAAATAGTATTGGCAAGTACAAAATATCAACTGCATTTATTGGCGTTTTAATCATACTTCAAAGCGCATGTGGCGGCAGCTCGGGTAACCCTTCGTCGAACCAAAGCCAAAGTGGAAGTGAAATCCAGCAAGAGAGCCAAGATAACTCACCGCCATACAGTCCCGCCTCGCCAGGTACTTTTATTGTCGATTACGAAGGTGACGAGCCGGATGTATTACAAGGCGACGGCGTCTGCGAGACAGCGACTGGAGGCTGCAGTTTACGCGCGGCTGTTCAAGAGTCTAACGCCACCCTTCTGCTGACTACAAACCCACTTACCCACACCAATGTCATCATTCTGCCACCGGGCCACTATAAGTTTATAGAGCCACCACTTATTCCTACCGTGGTAGCCGAAGGAACCTCAGATGCAGGCATGCTATCCGTACTGGGTTCAACAAATATTCGCGGCGCTGGCGCCAGAAAAACCATTCTCGATGGCAATGGCATCGATAGGGTATTTGGTGTTGGCCCAAACGCAATACTTACTATCTCTGATCTTACCGTCACTGGGGGCTCCGCCAGCGGCATCTTTAATCAAGGTCAACTCACCGTTACACGATGCACAATCACCCGCAATACTAGTGGCTATGGCGGCGGTATTTTCAATACACCAAGCAGCTCGGCAATCATAGACTCCAGCACCATCAGCCATAATACTGCCGAAAGCGAAGGCGGTGGCATTCGCTTTGACGCCGCAGGCTTAGTGATTAATTCAACAATAAGTAACAATCGCATCTTAGAAGACTGCTGCTCGGATAGCACTGGCGACGGCGGCACCCAAGGCGAAGGTGGCGGTATAGACGCCCGCGGAGGTGGGCCAGTCACCATCATTAATTCAACCATCGTCAACAACCATGCAGTTATCGGTGGCGGCGGCGTAAATATAGCCACCTCTTATCAGGGCGACCCAGGTGGTGTCTTTGACGCAATAGGTAGCGAAGTATTCGGACGACCAATTGAGTTGATAAATACTATTATCGCTGGAAACACGTCTACTCGCGGCCCAGCTAACTGTAAAAATACTATCGCGGCAATTCACTCTATGGGCGGCAATATTTCTGATGACGATAGCTGTAAACTCGACTTTAGCAATGACCGAATAGAGACAAACCCAGATCTAGGAGAGCTCGCAAATAATGGTGGTCCAACCGACACCCACGCGCCATACGCTACAAGCCCAGCGCGCGATAATGGCTTAGCAGACCGGTGCCCCGCCCAGGATCAACGAGGCCAACAGCGGGAATTCTCATGTGATAGTGGCGCAGTCCAGGACGAAACCTAACTCAACTTTGCGGCCACATCTTTCATAAAAGCGCGGCGACTAAACAAGCGAAACACCGTCTATCTCTGTTACAGTCGCCGCATTCGCGCGTTCAATAATTTTCACTAGGGTTGACTGAATGGTCTCATCCTCACGCGCGTCATGCTCGCAATGAAATTTTTGTTCTTGGGGAGTATCCCCCTCTTCCATAACAAACGAAATAACGACTTCGCTGGCGATATCTGAGGTTTTACCAAAGTACGCGAGCGAAATGAGGGGATAACCATGGAAGCCCTTCCTCCCCTGTTTAGCGATCCGCTTTCTCGCTTTGTCTACATTCATTATTTTATCCATCTCGCGGCTATTTCAAAGACAGTATACCCATAGCCGCGAACAGGCAATCGCGTATTTAGAGGAGCGCTTAAGGCTAGGCTGGAGACGTTGAACGCTAAGTGCCTGAGAGACGCTTAACGGAAGACGGAAGACGCTAAGACTTAAAAGCCCCAGTAGGTTTCCTACTGGGGCTTTTAAGTGAGATTGGCAAATGGCTGCGGCTTGGTTTTGACTTTATCTTTTGCGTCTCCCGTCTAGCGTGGCGCTGTTGGGGGTACTGCGGGCGTTAAAAAGGCTTAGGGCGGACTGCGGTTCTTAATTGAGTGCGGTGCGTAATGATGACCTACTTTGTGTTGGAAGCGGCGCTTCCAATCGCTGCGCGACGCCTTCGCTACGCTACGTCGCACCTCCGCCGTACCTGCGGTACAGGCTGC
>NZ_JBFJWS010000262.1:0-4532 GCF_041623545.1 Zhongshania sp.
AATCTCAACCAACAAGCACCCACACGAATTATCTAATCTTGTCTTGTTAAATAGCTCAAAACCGCCGGGGCTTTGATTTCCGCTTAAGTTCTTGTCCTTAAGCGAGGAGGCGTATTATATAGATCCTAGCCTCGGTAGCAAGTAGTTTTTTAAACTTTCTCACCACCCCAACTGCTTATCTAAATCGCGTCCCGCACCTCGGTGAAGTCCGCCTCAGCAGTTGAGGAGGCGCATTATAGACACGCCAGCTTAGGAGTCAACGAGTTTCGTAAACTTTCTTTAACCGGGGGTAAAAGAGCAGCAAAATAAGGCTGCCATACAAGACCGCATCGAAGTAACTCGAGCGGACCTGCCAAAAGACGTGCACCCAAGCAAGGACCGCAATAAGGTAAATCAGCTTATGGACTTTGCGCCAATTGCGGCCAAGGGCGCGCACGGCCTTATTATTAGAAGTAAAACCCAAGGGCAGCATAAATAGCCATGCCAAAAAGCCAACCACGATATAAGGCCGCTCAGACAATTCTTCTTGCGCGATCTGCCAATCCCAGGCAAACAAATAGGTTAGGACGACCAAAAAATGCAGATTGGCGTAGAACCATGTGTACAAGCCCAGCATACGCCGATAGCGAAGCAGCTTCGGCATACTCAACCACTGCCGCAAGGGGGTAATTGCCAAGGTAAGTATTAATAGACGGATCGACCACTCACCCGTTAAGAGCAGCAGGGCTTTAACCGGATCGGTTCCCAGCCCCTCAGTCAAGGCAGCCCAAACGATATAGGCAAACGGCAACAGACATAGAATGTGTAGCAAAGGCTTTTGCCAAGCCCGAGTTGAAACGTTCGGTTTTAGCATTAGTAGTTGCGCCGCAAATCCATACCTTTATACAAGCTCGCAACTTGTTCACCATAGCCATTAAACATTTGGGTTTTAATCCGATTCGGCCTTAACAAGCTTCCCGGCAGACGACGCTCATAGCGCTGGGTCCAGCGTGGATGATCCACCTCAGGGTTAACATTGGCGTAAAAGCCATATTCATTAGGGGCTATGCCCTCCCAGCTGGTTTTGGGTTTACGGGAGGTAAAGCGAATTTTCACGATGGACTTAATACTTTTAAAACCGTATTTCCAGGGCACTACCAGCCGAATCGGTGCGCCGTTCTGATTCGGCAGCACCTTGCCATACATACCCACACTCATAAACGCTAAAGGGTGCATGGCCTCATCTATTCTCAAGCCTTCTTTATAAGGCCAGTCGATGGTACTAAAAGCAGAACGCTGTCCGCGCATTTCATCGCGACGAACCAAGGTAGTAAATTCTACATATTTGGCATTCGAGGTCGGCTCGAACATTTTCAATAAATCAGCTAGCGGGAAGCCAACCCAGGGAATAACCATTGACCACGCCTCGACACAACGCAAACGGTAGATGCGCTCCTCTAGGGTCATGAGCTTCATAATATCTTCAAGAGGGTATTTGCCGGGCTTTGCGACCTCACCTTCGATCGACACGGACCAAGGGTCCGTTGTTAGGGAATCAGCGTAGCGCGCGGGATCAGACTTGTCGGTACCAAACTCATAGAAGTTGTTATAGGTACTGGCATCGGTAAACGAAGCCATTTTTTCATCGGTATAAAAGGGGTTACTCGACTTAGCGACTACAGGCTGATAATTGAGGGCCGCCAATTCCGTCTTAGCCGCCGCAGCGCTAGATAACGGCATTGCCAAACCTGCCATTGCCACCCCTACGCCGATACCTTGCATAAACTGACGCCGCTGGAGATAAACGCCTTCCGGCGTGATCTCGCTACTGGGTATATCGGACGGTGAACGGATAAGCATGGCGCAAACTCCCCAAAGATTAATTTCTCCTCTTTAGATGCGCCAGCTTAGCTAATGTTACAAGCGACTCATTTAAAGCGGCGATATACTGCTTGTACGGGCCCCGATAGCGCATAGATCAACGCTGTCGCCAACAATACCCGAGCAGGGTCAACTGACACCAAGCCAAAGATCAACACGACAATAATCATCACCACAAAAGGAACCCGGCCGCGAAAATCAATGCCCTTAAAGCTGCTATAGCGCACATTCAAAATCATCAATATGCCGCAGACAGCCATCAAAATCCCAGCAAACACTTCTAGCTCGAAGTGAACACCCTTTTCAACCCAGCCTTCTTCAGCGCAGACCCAAACCAGCCCGGCCATGACTGCAGCGGCAGCAGGACTCGCCAAACCGGTAAAGTAATTTTTATCCGCAGTGTCAATCTGGGTATTAAAACGCGCCAAGCGCAACGCCGCGCAGGCAACGTATATAAATGCTACCGCCCAGCCAAACTTCCCTAAATCTACCAGCGCCCAGCTAAACACGACCAGCGCAGGAGCTACCCCAAAGGACACCATGTCCGATAGACTATCGTACTCCGCACCAAACTTACTCTGGGCATTCATTAGCCTTGCGACTCGGCCGTCTAAGCCGTCAAATATCATTGCCGCAAAAATTGCGATGGCGGCATTTTCAAAATTACCGTGCATGCCAGATATAATGGCAAAGAAACCAGCAAACAGTGCTGCTGTCGTAAAGAGGTTAGGCAGCAAGTAAATACCACGCTTAAGCTCCGTTTTACCATTAACCGAGACTTCTTCCTCATGATCGTCAATCAGCAGCAAGGCTTCCGCGTCAAACGGTGATTTTGGCTTGTCGTTGCCCTGTGGTTCTGTCATAGCTTTCCCGATTCGTTAAATAAGTCTATAAAAAGAAGCATCATAAATTAAATGCGTTAACTGTACGATGACCTAGCGCAATCCCAAAACGCTTTGACCAGCGGATTGGACAATCGTTGCTGTAAGACCACCACACCAATTTCCATCATAGGCAAGACCGGCTCCACGGGAATCACCCGCACCCGCTCACGCAAGAAGCTGGTTGCCAGTACCAATTCCGGTACCACACCAATTCCCAAGCCCAAAGCCACCGTGCTTACAATTGCCTCATGACCACTGACCTGCGCGTAAACACTGGGCTTGATTTGCATCTGCCGAAACCACTGCTCGATCAAGGTCCGCGCCACGCCGCGCTCTGGCAGGATAAAGGGCAGACTAGCCAAAGTCTGTGACGATAACACCTCCCCTGCAGCAGCTATTTGCTCATTTACTGCACAGGGGATATTCGGCACCAATAACCGCAGCGGCGAGCGTGTCAGCTCCTGATACTGCAAACGCGGCGACAACTGCTTTGGCTTGGCGGTAATTCCCAGGTCTTCGCCACCCTCGGCTATTCGCTCAATAGCATCAGCTTGATCACCAGTATGCAGTTTCAATTCTATAGCAGGATAGCGCTGACGAAACACCTCAAGAATATTACTCAACACACTATAAGAAGCGGTAACTGAACAAAATAAGCCCAACTCTCCCTGCAGGGTTTCACTGTGCACGTGCAAACGCTGAATAATCGACTGCCAATTCACCACCGCCTGTTCAGCATAGCGCAGAAATTCTCGGCCTGCGGCGGTCAGCTGCACCCGCCGATTATCACGCTCGAACAATGAAACGCCGACTTGCTCCTCTAAACGCATCACCGAGCGGCTTACCGCCGAAGCGCTGAGATGCATGGCGTCACCGGTGCGGCCAAAGTGCAGGGATTGGCTGAGGTGGATGAAGGTTTGGAGTTCTTTGAGGTTCATGGGGGTAAGCCTGACGTCGGATGTCTGGTGTCGGACGCAAAAACCTCATTCCGCCGGAGACTTTTACTTCCGACGTCAGACGTCTGACACCCGACTCAATGTGGAAAACGCAACATAGCATCAACTATATATCATTTTACGCAACAAACAAGCGGTGCTAAAGTGGCGGCCATTGTGGGATAGCACCTGCCCACGAGCCAATTTCATATACTAATCAGGAGAGAATCATGGGCCAGAATTACTTCAATAGCCTGCCGCTGCGTCTTCAGCTGCAAGAGCTCGGCAAATGCCGTTTTATGGATCGCAGTGAATTCGCAGATGGCTGCGAATACCTGAAAGGCAAGAAAATTGTCATTATCGGCTGCGGTTCACAGGGCCTTAACCAAGGTTTGAACCTACGCGACTCTGGCCTGGACGTGTCTTACACACTCCGCGCTGAAGCCATTGCCGAGAAGCGTCAGAGCTGGAAGAACGCTACTGAGAATGGTTTTGCCGTTGGCACCTACGAAGAACTGATCCCCACTGCTGACGTGGTGATGAACCTTACACCAGACAAGCAGCACACGCCTGTTGTTAACGCCGTTATGCCATTAATGAAAGAAGGCGCTTGCTTAGATTACGCTCACGGCTTCAACTTGGTTGAAGAAGGCATGCAAATCCGTAAAGACATCACCGTTGTGATGATGTGCCCAAAATGCCCCGGCACTGAAGTGCGCGAAGAATATAAGCGCGGCTTTGGTGTTCCAACCCTGATCGCGGTTCACCGCGAAAACGATCCTAAAGGTGAAGGCATGGCCATTGCCAAGGCACTGGCCTCTGGTACTGGCGGCGACCGCGCCGGTGTTCTGGA
>NZ_JBFJWS010000263.1:0-4504 GCF_041623545.1 Zhongshania sp.
CCGCCGCCTCCACGCGCACCCGCACTTCACCTGCATTGGGCTCCGGTAGCTGCTCAAATTCACGCAACTGCAAAACTTCTGGACCGCCAAATTGACTTGCAACAATCTTTTTATATCCGGCCATGACACCGTGACTCCTTGCTATATAAATACAATGCGAGTGTAAACATTCTCAATATCTATTCTGGGCACACTTGCCCAGCAAAACCCGCAGCCCAAGAAATTGCACCTGCTAGCAACTGCTGATGCTCTGGCTCTTCATACGACGCAGCGGTGTGACCCAGCGCCGAATAAAGCGCACGCCCTTTGCCCACGCAATGCGACCACACCAATGGATGATCTGCCCCCATACGAATGTCCTTCGGTTCTATAAATGGGAGAAGCCCCTCCACCGGCAAGTAACTGCTCTCGTCTATCGTAATTAAAATTTGGTAGCCTTTATCACGAGGATTATCGACAAAGGAGTACCACTCATCCGAGCGCACCCATACTTTATCTAGACCCACTGTCACTGGGTGGTCACTGTTTTCTATTAGTAGCGTGGCTTCTTGAATTTGCGGACCGAGAGTATGACCGTTAAATTTCGCGCCGATTAGCTCATCTTCATACCACTGCCAGTCGTAGCTCGGGTCACCGCCAGCGCCATGCAGACCGACAAAACCGCCACCCTGCTCGATCCAAGCTTTAAACGCCTCGCGCTGGTCCTTAGTTAGCACATTGCCACTGACGTTATTCCACACCACCGCTCGAAACTTCTGCAACTGTAGCTGATTAAATACCGCTCCATTTTCGGTGACATAGGATGTCCACCCCGAACGCTGAGCAATATCAGTGAGTACCGCATTTGCGGTGGCGATTTGTTTGTCATCACGAAAGCCGTTGGTCTTGGAGAAAATCAAGATTGCCTTTTCATCTAAGTTAGCAGGCAATTCTGGCGGCACAAATTCAAACACTTTCAGGCCGACCAAAGACCGATACACCATTGGGCCAATCCATAATGTTAAGCCCAGTAAAATTATGCCGGTGAGTGACAATAAGCCCCAAAGACTGTTCTTAATTACGCGATTCATTTTCAGCCTCAGCGTGGTAGTAAAGGCAACGCGCCCTTAATAGCGCCTATCGCCAGCGGTTCCATTAAGGCATAACCGGCCCGATTAGGGTGTACACCGTCGTTACCCAATTCAGCATTCAAACCATTGCTTTTGCTTTTTAACACCGAGAAATAATCTATGAACCTGATACCCCGAGCCGTTGCGACCCCTTTTAAGCGCGCGTTTAATTTAATAATGCGTTGTGCTGGTTGCAGCGCCGGTTGCCACGACCTCACCGAAATAGGCAGTATTGACGCCAAAACCACCTTGATATTATTGGCTTGGGCAATATCCAACATAGCTTCAATATTATTGACGATATCGTCATCGCGAATTGGCCCCGCATTTTGCAATAAATCATTAGTGCCAGCCATGATGTGAACAAGCTTAGGGCCCAATGCGACCACATCCGGATAGAACCGAAGGAGCATCTGGGAGCTCGTTTGTCCGCCGATACCGCGATCAATCACCTGCTGAGAAAACATCTTTGGTGCCGCATATATCCAATTTTCGGTGATCGAATCACCTAAAAATACTACTTCCGGCCTAATGTTCGTCTTTATTAACTCCGCGTTCGCCTCGCGGTATCGACAGAGCCCTGCCCAATCCGTCTGCTTAATCAGCTGTTCTCGCGTCATCATCTCGGCGATGAAGTTTGCAATACGAGGGTCTTTCATGAAATCCGAGGGTTCAAGCTTTATACCCGGCTTGAATGATAGCTCTCGTATCTCACTTAGTAACTCTGGGTCTGGCGGCGCTATCTGAGGACAGGGCCCAGGGGCTGCCGGGCCCTCATTATTCTGAGCCACGGCTGATAAGGACCAGAGCAGGCCGCTAAATAACAAAACGGCGAGGCCAGCGACACGACGCCCGTATGCCTCGCCAGCCAACCGAGAAAATATCCCCTTATAGTTCACTAACCACCCCTCTCGTGCGCATTTATTATTCGTTTACTTGCCCCTAAAAAGGCGGCTAGGCTAAACCTTGTCACACCAAATACGGCCAGTTCAGATAAAGATCTAAACCCACACCCTGACGTCAATTCATAAACTAGACAAACACCCTGATTTAATGAAATACTACAGTGACATTACATAAAATACCAAGATTTATAGACGTGGAACTCACCCGCAACGATCCGCTGCGAGCAGCTAATACTTTATTGCTTATATCGTTAAATTTCCCGACATAAGCCTAGGTCACACTGGCAAATATAAAATCATTCCGGCAAGAGGAAAGGACATGACATCTACGCTTTTCAAGTCAGTAATTACGCTGGCAAAAACAACAGCTGTTGCCGCACTCATCGGTGCTGCGCCGGTTTACGCCGCCGATGCGAAGGCACCAGGCTCACTCACCGTCAACGTCGATCAAGCTGGCGCTGTCATCAACCGCGACATATTTGGCCAGTTTGCAGAACACCTCGGCACTGGCATTTACGGCGGCGTTTGGGTTGGCAAAGATTCAAAAATCCCGAATGTCCGCGGCATACGCAGCGATGTTGTAAAAGCACTGAAAGACATCAAAGTACCCGTGGTACGGTGGCCCGGCGGCTGTTTTGCCGATGAATACCACTGGCGCGATGGCGTTGGTCCGGCAGACCAGCGCGTTAAAACCGTCAACACGACTTGGGCGGGTGCAGTCGAGCCAAATACCTTTGGTACCGATGAATTCATGGATTTCACCCAGCAGATTGGTGCCGAAGTCTATCTCTCGATTAACGTCGGCTCAGGCACAATAAAAGAAGCCGCTGACTGGCTTGCCTATATGACCGCAGTCGCGCCAGCGACCGCCGCTATGGAGCGCGCTGCCAATGGTCACAAAGAACCCTACAAGGTTAAGTACCTTGGCCTCGGCAACGAGATGTGGGGATGCGGCGGACCCTTTACGCCAGATGAATATGTCACAAAAATGAAGACCTTTGCCCACTTTGTACACAATCACAACCCAGAGCAAGCCGCGCCGCGTATCGACTATGCCGCCATCGCCAAAGACTTGATGACTGGCAAGCAGATGGATTCACTACCTGCCAACCCCAATGGTATGAAGCGAGTCGCCGCGGGACCAAACAGCTCTGACCCGAGCTACACCGAGACCATCATGAAGGCGTGGAAAACCAGAAGTCCAATCTATTGGGACATCGAAGGTATTTCACTACACCAGTACACCTGGGGACCAATGCCCTTCCAAGAACCTGCTACCGATTTTAGTGAAGCGCAGTACGCCACCGTGCTGCTGCACACCATGCATATTGAAAAGACCATTTCCATGCACTCAGCGATCATGGACAAGTATGACCCGAACAAGCACATTGCCCTGATCGTTGACGAATGGGGTGTTTGGCTTAAGCCGAAGCCAGGCACTGAGCCGATGTTCTTACAGCAAGAAAACTCGCTTCGCGATGGTATTGTTGCCGCGCTTAACATCAATATTTTTGCTCGCCACGCCGACCGTGTACGCATGACCAATATCGCCCAAATGGTCAATGTATTACAGACCATGATCATGACTGACGGCAAAAAGATGGTGCTCACACCAACGTATCAAGTTTATAAAATGTACGTACCCTTCCAGGACGCGCAATTTATTCCACTGAGCTTCGATGCTGGTGTTTACACAGTCGGCAATCTCGCCCTACCTAAAGTTGATGCCATTGCAGCGCGCGGCAAAGATGGCAAAATCTGGTTGTCACTGACTAACCTCGACGCCAAAAACGCAGTCGATATCCCCGTCAATGTGCCGGGTGTAAAAGCCAAAGCGGCTCGCGGTGACGTGTTGACTGCGAAGCGTTTTGACGTGATCAATACTTTTGATAAGCCCAACGAAGTCACCCCCAAAGCAGTGAAGTTTAAAGCTGCCGACGGAAAATTAATGATCAGCTTGCCACCGCACTCGGTGACTGTGGTTCAGTTGGTAGAGTAATTTTCTAAGAGAACAATTATGGACAGCAATCAAACATCCAGCACCCCACGCCTCGGCAAAATAGGCATTTGGTCTATGGAAATGCGCCGCGGCGACACGGAAACCACCGAAGCCGCGACCGAGTTAGACGAACTCGGCTACGGCGCACTGTGGGTGCCCGGCGCAATGGGCGGCGAGTTGCTAAGCGATATTAGCGGTCTACTGGCCGCCACCAAGACCATGACCGTAGCAACCGGCATTCTGAACATTTGGATGCACGAAGCCAGCGACGTTGGTCAGTGGTGGCATGCCCTACCCCCAGAGCAGAGGGAGCGCATGCTGCTCGGCCTTGGCGTTAGTCACGGTGTTATGGTTGGTGAAGCTTATAAAAAGCCGCTTAGCGCGATGAAAGCCTACCTAGCAAAATTAGCGGAAGAAGGCCTGCCTGCCGAGCAAATGTGCCTCGCTGCGCTAGGCCCTAAAATGCTAGAGCTAGCCCGCGACCAAACTGC
>NZ_JBFJWS010000264.1:0-4488 GCF_041623545.1 Zhongshania sp.
GCCCTCTTCGGCCCATGCGCCGGTACTAAAAAGGCTTAGCAGCATTAGCACAGGACTAAGCGCCAGCTTTAAAAGCCGTCTCGCTTGTAAATACATCTCCCGTGTCTCCATGTATAGTTGAATAAAGACCCCGCCGCTAAATCTGCAGATGCAGCACACAAAATATACCCCGCTATGGAACACAATCGCTAAATTGGACTCTGAAACAGGCATAGATAAATGCCACAACCCGGTCTCTAAAGATCGAATTTTGACATTTACCTATTAATTTGTGCAGCGCAAACCCGCTTGGACCGCTTTGGGTGCGACAAAACGCCGCAATTATAAACCCGATGAATGCAGCAGCGCTACTGCGTTAAACAGTAAAGCCACACTAGCAACTGGCTAGTGGGCGGAATTTTTCCGCAATATCACTAACTAAAGTACTCCTAAAGCTTTTAAACCACTAGATATAGACAAACATCTAATTACCAGCATTTCCAAACTAGCATCAACTTAGCCCCTTTTTTGTGCAAAACAAGCTCGAGCCAGCTAAATATACTGGTTAGACTAGGGGCCTGGCACCGCCACACGCTAGAATACCGCTCCACCATGCCGCTTACAAAAAGCCAAACCATGCGCTATAACACAAGTCCCGAGCAGGCCCCCACCACGAGCACTCGGGTGTGGGCACTCGCTTGGCCAATGATCCTAGCCAATTTATCAGTGCCGCTACTCGGCCTAGTTGATACCGCCATCCTCGGCCACCTAAGCGACAGCCGCTACCTGAGCGCCGTCGCAATCAGCACCAGTTTATTGGCCTTCCTCTACTGGGGCTTTGGATTTTTACGTATGGGCACCACCGGCGCCAGTGCCCAGCTGCTAAGTCGACCTAAAGATGCGAATGCGCTGCTGCTCAAAGCCGCTGCCCTTGGCCTGACGATCGCGGCCTTTATTTGGGTAGCCGGACTCGCTCTCAGCGAAATTGGTCTGGGACTCATGAACACCCCGGACGCGCTGCTCCCCCTAGCCAAAAGCTATTTACACATCCGCCTTTTTAGCGCCCCAGCGGTATTGTGTACCTATGTCATTGTTGGCTGGCTAATCGGTCGCCAGCAAACTCGGTGGCCGCTGATTATTGCCGTAACCACCAACGGTGTGAATATCGTCCTAGATTGGCTGTTTATTATCGTCCTAGAAATGAGTAGCGACGGCGCCGCCCTTGCAAGCGCTATTAGTGAGTACTGTGGACTCGCCATTGGCCTTTGGGCCGTGCGCAGCGCAGTAATTGAGACGCTGCGCCAGGGCCTGCGTTTCAGCTGGCGATACGGCCCTGCGCTCAGCCAGCTTCTCAACAGCAACGTGCACCTTTTTATTCGCACCGCAGCGCTATTGTTTAGCTTTGCCTTTTTTACTGCTCAAGGTGCTGTTTTCGGTCAAAGCACCGTTGCTGCCAATGCCATATTACTGCAGCTTATGCTGGTCAGTGCCTACGGCATGGATGGCTTTGCCCACGCCGCAGAGGCTCTCATCGGGGAGGCGTTTTCGGAAGGTAGGCGAGATGCACTTGCAAGCGTCAGCGCATGCTGCGCCCGCTACTGCCTAGCTACTGCACTTGGCGCAAGCTTGCTGTTGTGGCTGGGGCAGGGGCCAATCCTAAACCTAATGACCGACATCGTGGCTGTTCGCCACATAGCCAACAGTCACTACGGCTGGCTAATTATCATGCCCGTGATATGCGCGCCAAGTTACTTATTAGACGGCGTTTTCATTGGCGCCCTAAAAACCCAAGCGATGCAGTGGAGCATGTTAGCCAGCGTCGCCATCATTTACCTCCCAGTGTGGTTGCTCAGCAAGGGCCTAGAAAATCACGGCCTTTGGCTCAGCTTTTGTGCTTTTAACCTCGCGCGCAGCCTAAGCCTAGCATTACTGTATAAACCGCTTGTTCTAAATAAAACGGCACCTCCTGCTACCTAGCGTAACAAAATGCACCCACAAGCAAACTCCACTCCGCAAAAAAACCACAGTGCGAACCGCTACCAGCCGCCCTGGCGACGTAAGCCCACAAAACGGCTGCTACTTTGGGAAATAATACCTACTGACGCTAGCTGATTTGATTACCCTGTCCAAATCGGTAACAATGGCGGGGTATTTTGGTAGCACTTTTAGCCGCTACCAGTGACCCACCTGCACCCAAATATCGAGATTCTATTCATGAAATCCCCTGCACTTGTAGTTATCGCCGTATTATTGAGCCTGTTTAGCACTACGCTCTTTGCCGATTGCGCCACACGCGCGGTTATGAATGCCCCCCATATTCCCACCGACAGAAATCTCAGTAAAACGGAGTTACTGGCTCTAGAAAATCAAGTGGTTGAATTTGTTGACCGCGCCAACGCCTTATTACCTGTTTGCGCCCGCTACTCGACGGCGCTGAATTATGACCGCGCCATGGACAAGCTCGAGCTCGTTGCCAACGATTACAATGCCGCAATTCGCAGCTATAAGCAGAGCTTTGTCGCCACAAACTAAGCTCGCGGGCGCTCACCCCAGCGCCGCAATGGTCACGCCAGCTCTGGCGTGACCTCATCAATCCACAATAGGAAATCCGTAACCCCCACCTCCACACCCTGCTGGCTCAAAAGAGTCGTAAGCTGCCCTCGGTGATGGGTTTGGTGATTAAAAAAGTGCTGCAAAACCAAGCCAAAGGGCTTACAGAAGTCAGCCTCTTTGCTGTTCTTATAGCTAAATGGGCGATCTAGAGCTTCCTCCTGCAGCGCCTCACTCCAATGACAAATCGTCACATCGAGGCTCTTTCGCGCCGGTAAAAAGACCTCCAACTCGGAGTATATAATCTGATTTAAGGCCGTGGGCTTAGCCAATAACGCAACACTGTCTAGACAACTCGCCCCAGCAAACGAACCCGCCGCAAAACGCTGTAGCCACATAACATCGGCGACATAAAGGTGATTGAGGGTGCCGAGTATTGACTGAAAAAACGCACCCATATTGCTGCACAGCTGATCGTCCTCAAGCTTGCTGGCCGCAGCAAACAAACGTTGATTCATATCGCGATTATAACGGCCCATTAATACAAACTGCTGCTGACGACTCATGACTCTCTCCCCACGCCCTGTAATCACACCTTTATGACCGACCGGATGTAATAACGTCACCCGTTTTTAACTATCAATTTCCGTTATTAACAGACTAAGTTTGCTACAGCGTCCTTAATAAAGGCCTCACAGCGGAGTGCCGCCGCACCAGCCAAGTCGCGATTGGGCAATATTAAAAACAAATCGGCATGGCGCTCGCCACCCTCGATCATCGGCAACGGCTTGATTAACCCGCTAGCCAACTCCTCACGCATTGCCACCGCTGGCAGCCAGGCAAAGCCAAGCCCTCTGGCCACCGCGTTAATCGAGGTCTCCATACGGCTAACCGTTAATCGTTGTAACGCGTCCAACCAGCCCGAATCCCGCTGCCGACGCACCCCAGAGTCCCGCACCACCACCTGCCGAAAAGGCCGCAAATCGCGATAGTCCAAGTCGCGACCCAATTGATGAAGCGGGTGGTCACGCTGGGCCACTGCCAAAAACTTCACCCGCAGCAAGTGATCGCCCAAAAAGCCCGGCGGTACAATACCGGTTATCGCCACATCGCAGCGCCGCTCCAGCAAAGCCTCTTCGGCGCCGCTGAGCACCGACTCAACACACTCAATACGAGTATCGGGGCAGTGCACACTGAGATCTTCGAGGCAATCCAACATCACCGCCGCGGGAAACAGGGTGTCGCAAACAATACGCAACTGAGGCTCCCAGCCCGCCGCCACCGATTTAGCGGACTTCTCAAGGCGCAGCGCCTCATCAATTAAAGAGCGACCACGGCGATAGAGCATGTGCCCAGCCTCGGTAAGTTCAGCTTTGCGACCGCGAATTTCAAATACCCGCACCCCCAGCTGCTCCTCCATTTTTTGAATGGTGTAGGTCACTGCCGATTGGCTTTTATGCAAAACCTCAGCGGCGCGGGCATAACTGCCTTCGTCAACTACCGCTAAAAAGCAGTGCCACTGCTCAAGACTGGTCCTCGGTCCGCTCATATATCAATTTTCTTGATTGCTTTAGCCAATAAATTGCGCTTTTTAAACAACTTTATCAATAGTTTAATAAGCCCAACAACACAGTAATTGCCCCCTACTAAAAGGAGCTCCAAAAAATGAAAACCATCCTCCAGATTAATAGCAGCTTATTTGGCGAACAGGGTCAATCAAGCAAAATGGCCAACGACTTCGTCGACCAATTACAAGCCAATTCCGACGCCACCCAGTTAATCCGCCGTGATTTGCAAGCCAAGCCACTACCGCACCTCGACGGCAATCGCTTTAAGGCATTTACCACCCCCGCGGCAGAGCGCGATGCAGCTCAGCAAGCCGTCGTCGCCGAGTCCGACGCCCTGATTAACGAACTTCGCGACGCCGACATTATCGTACTCGGCATGCCACTTTATAAC
>NZ_JBFJWS010000265.1:0-4487 GCF_041623545.1 Zhongshania sp.
CATTATGACCTCGCGAACGGCGCGGTGTAACAAAGCCGCGAATACCGACTCTCATTTCCGATAACACACCATACGGAGGCGCAATGCCGCAGCAAGGTTTTGATACTGAGTACGACTACGATTTATTTGTCATTGGCGCCGGCTCAGGTGGTGTCAGAGCTGCTCGGATGTCGGCAGGCTTTGGCGCAAGAGTCGCTATTGCCGAGTCCCGCTATTTGGGCGGCACCTGCGTAAATGTCGGCTGTGTACCTAAAAAACTGTTTAGTTACGCGGCCCACTATCGGGAAGACTTCAAAGATGCTCAAGGCTTTGGCTGGAATAGCAAGGTCGAACCCATAGACTGGCCGACTCTGCGTGATAACAAGACTCGTGAAATTGAGCGTTTAAACGGTATATACGGCAATTTACTGAGCAACGCTGGGGTTGAGCTGCTCAATGGCCACGCTAGCTTTGTCGATGCTCATACGTTGAGTGTGGGCGGTAAGTACTTCACAGCAAAGCGTATTCTTATTGCAGTGGGTGGTTGGCCCTTTATCCCTGATATTCCCGGTAGGGAGTTTGCCATCAGCTCAAATGAATTATTTTATCTCGATGCACTGCCTAAGCATGCGGTGGTGGTCGGCGGTGGCTATATTGCGACTGAATTTGCTGGAATTTTGCATGGCTTGGGGGTTGAGGTAGATCAAATTTATCGTCGGGATTTATTCTTGCGTGGTTTTGATACCGAGTTGCGGGAACAGCTTGCCGAGGAGATGCGAAACAAAGGTGTGAACTTACGTTTTAATGAAAACGTCACTTCAATCGAAAAAGAGGGTGGCCGCTACCGCCTTAGCTTAGAAAGCGGCGCGAGCATGGTGACTGATCAAGTTCTTTACGCCACGGGCCGCAAGCCCCTGCTGGAGGGTTTAGGGTTGGAGAACACCGAGGTTGAGCTAAATGATGGGGGTTATATCGCCGTCGACGAGTGTTTTCAAACCAAAGAACCTTCGATCTATGCGGTTGGCGATGTCACTGGTGGCATGGAGTTGACACCGGTAGCGTTAGCCGAAGGCATGAACCTAGCCAAGCGCTTGTACCGCGGTGAAACCAAGACCGTGGATTATAACTTTATTCCGACGGCGATTTTTTCACAGCCAAATTTGGCGACTGTGGGCTACAGTGAAGAAGCGGCAAAGGAGAGGTTCTCCGATATCGCGGTGTTTACTTCACGTTTTACGCACTTGAAACACACCCTCAGCGGGAATAAAACCAAGACCCTATTGAAGCTAATCGTCGATAAAAGTACTGACAAGGTGGTTGGTGCGCATATGTTGGGCGACGAAGCGGGGGAGATTATTCAAGGGCTGGCGGTAGCCATTAAAGCCGGTGCCACCAAGGCAGATTTTGATTCAACCATCGGCATCCACCCGACTGTTGCGGAAGAGTTCGTTACTATGCGGGAAGCGAGTCGCTAGAGAGTTATACATTAAACCCTAGCCTTTACCGGCTAGGGTTTAATATTGAGACCTAAGGCCGCCTAGCCAAGCGCTCGGGCATAAAGTAGGGAATTGCATCAACCAGAATATGGCTGGCTTCGATTAACAACGGGTCTGGCTCTTTTTTCTTATCTTTGCTTTCATCTTCAGTCGGGGTTTCGCCATTCAAGGCTAGGCCCTCATCGTCAGTTTTATCTTCTTCCAGGGCCTTTAATGGTTCTTCACCTTTGGCGACCCGACGACGGTTTTCCATTGCTAACTGAAGGGCTTTTTGCTCGTCGCGCTCACTGCGACGCTTTTCTATATTTAAGGATAAGTGGGTTTTATTACGCATTTTCTCAATAACGGCGATTTGCTCCTGTAGAAACAGGAAGTCCGGATCTTTAGCGATGCGTTTTTCGTGTTTCCGTTGTAGGGTCTGCAAACCGGCTTTTAAATCAAAGTAATAGCGATGATTGGCGCGTTCAATGCGGTCCCAGCTCAGGGCGTTATCAAGAATGCTTTCACCAATTTTGTCTTGGTCATACAGCGGCGGGAAGGCAATGTCAGGGATGACGCCACGATTCTGGGTACTGTCGCCGGAAACTCGATAAAACTTTGACTCAGTGAGCTTCAGCTGGCCGTGGCTTAGAGGGTTAACCGACTGCACGGTCCCTTTGCCGAAGGATTGGGTGCCAATGACGATACCGCGCTGATAGTCCTGAATAGCCCCGGCGAAGATTTCGGACGCAGAAGCACTCATACGATTGATAAGCACCGCCAGTGGACCAGAGTAATACGCGGAACTGCGACGCTTACCTTCGCGAATCACGCGAGAGTTAGACTGGCGGATTTGCACCGTCGGTCCAGACTCGATAAATAAGCCGACCATTCCATTGGCCTCAGCTAAGGAGCCGCCGCCATTGTCCCGCAGGTCAATTACGATGCCCTCGGCGCCCTGACTCAGGAGTTCGCCGAGGATACGGTGTACATCGCGAGTCGTGCTGCGGTACTCGGTATCACCTAAGCGGTAGGCCTCAAAATCGAGATAAAAGGTCGGCACATCGATTACACCGACATGGTGAGTGACGCCGTGGCTGTCTTTAAACTCGATGAGTTCGCCTTTGGCGCTTTGGTCTTCGAGTTTGACCTCATTGCGTTCAATGGTGATTTGTCGGCGGGCTTCTTCGCTTTGCGCGATGGCAGGTATGACATCTAAGCGGACGAAAGAGCCTGCAGCGCCGCGGATAAGGTCGACAACGTCATCTAAACGCCAGCCAATCACGTCTTGCATTTCACCGCTTTTACCCTGACCAACACCGATAATTTTATCGGCAGGCTGCAATTGTCCCTGCTTATCAGCAGGGCCCGCGGGAACAAGGCGAACAACCTTGGTGTAGTCATCCTCCATTTGTAACACTGCGCCAATGCCCTCAAGCTTAAGGCTCATATTGATCTGGAAGTTTTCCGATAGACGGGGGGAAAAGTAGTCCGTGTGGGGATCGTACAGTGATGCGAAAGCGTTGGCATAAAATTGGAACGCGTCTTCGGCTTCCAGCTGCGACATGCGCTTTAGTTGATTTTTAAAACGCTTACTCAGTAAATCGATAATACCGTCTTGGTCTTTACCCGCCAATTGCAGGCCCAATACCCGATTTTTAATTTGCTTGCGCCAAATTTCGTCTGCGGCGGCGCTGTCTTTTGGCCAAGGTTCTTTGGCGCGATCAAGCTGGATGTCTTCATTGGTCTTGAAGTCCATTGCCTTTACGGTTTCTGGCAGGGTATCTAGGGCTTTTTGCAGTCGATCAAGCATGCGCTGGCGGTAGCGATTAAATATGGCAAAGCCCGCGTCAAGTTGGGCCTTTTTAAGCTCATTGTCCAACGTGGTGCGATATTTTTGGAATTCCTCGATATCGCTTTGCAGCAAAAACTGGCGATTTGGGTCGAGGTCATCTAAAAAAGAATCTAAGAGATGCGCCGATAAATCATCATTTAGAGCTAATTTTACGTAGTGGCGAGTATCGAGTTGCTTAACCATGTCGCGAATCGCGGTGACATGGGTAGATTCAGGCACCAGTGGCTTTATCGCCTCTGTAGAGGCCCATGCGGCGCTCAATTGAAGTAAAAGGGCAATAACAACGCAGTAACTGCGGGTAAATCTTATATTTAACATTAAATACCGCATATAAAGTCGAGTGATCTTGAACATATTACACCGCTGTGACACTTATTGCAGCGCCGAGCGATACGTCGAGGCTTATTACTATAAATGACATTTTCCTTATTCATATACCGCGTTACACTAGAAACGTCTACTAATTGACACCTTGGAGCTGTTTAAAGTGCGTAAAAACCCCAGAATTACGGCAGTAGAACACTATATTCAAGCCCTGTCGGCCCATGACTTGGCTGCAATCGACAACTTGTTTGCTGATGATGCAACTATTGAAGATCCAGTTGGCAGTGAGCTGATTACGGGTAAGGCTGCTATTCTTCGATTCTATGAAGTCGGATTTAGTTCCGGAATTTCTGCGCGACTTGAGGGCGCCGTGCGATTGGCTGCCAATCACGCTATTTTCCCCTTTGTAGTGGAATTAAATCCAGGTAACGGCGAAGTGCGCATAGAGATCATTGATCAATTCACTTTTAATGACGACAACAAAATTACTGCAATGAAGGCTTTTTGGAGCGAAGAGAATATGAGTACGCCTTAAAAAATTCGCTGTGCAGGGTGGGCCGCTGTCGCTCCGGTGAGGGCATACCTTGTACTTATGTGGATCTAAGGGTTCTGCTAGTTTTCTAAGGCTGCCATCACACTGGCATCCTCATTGTATTATGTTTAGGCGGAATTAATTTCAAAGATCTTTATTAAAATATTTAATAATTACATGTGGTTGATAGCTATACCGAGTGTAATTTATTAGTATTTAATCCTGTCCTTGCGTCACAGTCCGGTGACGACATTGCCATTCAAATCGTGATATCCAAACAGCGAAGAGAGTAATAATAATGATGAATGCCATGATGAACACC
>NZ_JBFJWS010000266.1:0-4480 GCF_041623545.1 Zhongshania sp.
CAAACAACGAGTGGTTTAACCCAAAGCCGGTCTTTAAACCGGCCGAGAAGAAAGCGCAGGCGATCTCCAGACAAAATGGCGGCCATGTAAACTCCCCTGTGATCAGCCAACAGCTTCCGGCACTGACGCTGCACACTGCAATGCACAGCGCCGTGCCATATTAGTCCCACGAATTCCCTTTCGAGACAAGCCATTAGCGGCGGTGGCATACCGCTGGCCGACAAGCGGACCTACAAAGCGACGCAAACAACCTCTCTAGGCGGTCGCCTGACGCATACCTTTGTACAGGCTCACGCACATCACCAGCAACAATACAGTAAACGGCAATCCCGCAGAAATCGCACCCGCCTGCAAGGCCTCCAATGCCTGCTTGCCACCACCATAGAGCAAGGCACCGGCAACCAACCCCTCCATTGTTGCCCAAAATACCCGCTGCGGTACTGGCGCATCAAGCTTGCCGCCCGAGGTAATACTGTCAATCACCAATGACCCCGAATCAGACGAGGTAACAAAAAACACCAGCACCAGAAACACCGCCAGCATCGATGTAATGGTCGTAAAGGGCAGCGACTGCAGCATTTCAAAAAACGCCAGCGATACTTTGCTGATACCGTCGGCCAGAGCGCCCTCTCCCTGCTGAACCTGATGCAACGCAGCTCCGCCGAATGCGGTCATCCAGATGGCGGTAATCGCCGTTGGTACCAGTAATACCGCAATCATAAATTCCCGCACCGTACGGCCTTTCGAAATACGGGCAATAAACATCCCCACAAAGGGCGACCATGAAATCCACCAGGCCCAGTAGAACACTGTCCAACCGTGGTAAAAGGTTTCGTCTTCTCGGCCACCGGGGTTGCTCAACGGCAGAATGGCAGATGCATAACTGCCAAGGGTCATCAGCGTTTCCGGCACAATATCAAAACCGAACGCCGCAATGGTCACAAACACCAACAGCAGTAGAGCAATCATCATATTGATATTACTCAACAGCTTTACACCACCATCAATGCCACGTATCACTGAAATCACGGCAACCGCTGTCACACCCGCAATAATAGTGAGCTGCAACTGCAACCCGGCGGTAGCATCCGACAAAAAAGCAATGCCGCTTGCAGCCTGCTTAGCGCCCAACCCCAGTGACGTTGCCAGACCAAACAGCGTTGCCAGTACCGCCAACGTATCAATAAGATGTCCGGGCCAACCCCAAACACGGTCACCCAGCAGCGGATAAAAAGCCGAGCGTATGGTGAGTGGCAAATCGTGGTTATACGCGAAATATGCCAACGCCAGAGCAACAACAGCATAAATGGCCCAGGGGTGCAGCCCCCAGTGATACATGGTTGCCCCCATCGCAGCGCTCGCCGCAGCTGGCGTGCCAGCCTCAACATTGAGTGGGGTGCCATGCCAATCGGTAAAGTAACCCACAGGCTCCGCAACACTCCAGAACATCAAACCAATGCCCATACCGGCCGCAAACAGCATCGCCAGCCACGACAGTGTTGAGAACTCCGGTTTTGCATCTGCGCCACCAATGCGAATCTTACTCTCAGGCAAAAATATCAGCGCCAGACAAAACAACACGAAAATATTCGCAGAGCTGATAAACAGCCAATCAAAATGTTCTATAGCCCACGCCTTGGATGCACCCAGCCAGGCACCGGCCGTTTCCGGCGTATAAAGGGTGCCAGCCACAAACAACAACACCAGTAAGGCACTGATAAAAAATACCGGGTTGTGTAAATCCATCCCCAAGAAGGTGACATTGTCCTGGCCAACTTCGTAATCCGTGGAGATGATGTCTTCCGCTAGTGCTTCTTCAGCCATCGCGTAGCTCTCCCCTACTGCTTATAAATAAAAATCGAGTGAGATATACAGGGCGTCAAAATCACCCCTACCCACTTGCCCGTTTCGATCAACAAAGCCATTCTGGCTCAGCAATTCAACGTATACCCAACCAGGGCCGTAGTCGTAGCTGAAGCCCGGGGCCACAGCATATACCGTATCGACATTGCTACCCTTGGTATTAGCATTAGCCCAGCTGGTGTCTACATAGAAAAACCAGTTGTTGCGCCGATAACCAAACTCCGCGGCAATGCGGCTGTTTTCGATGTCTTCTGCCAGGGAATTTGCAATACGGTGATTGCGAGGCAAACGACGCTCGCCATCGATATAAGACAGCTTGCTATAGAATGGGCCGAACTGGCCGTGATAATAGGCAACCCAGGCATTGTGCCGTCCGGTTACCTCCTTGTTAGCGGATAAACCGGTGAGATCCTGCAGCCGCCCAACCTGGGTCGACAGACCTAGGGTATGTTTCTTGAAAAGGTCGTACTCAACATTTGCGACCACGGCATTCACCTTGCGAAAGGTTGTAGAACTGCCCCAATGACCATTGTCGTCCACGGTATCAGTACTGTCCTCCCCCCAATCGTCTGAATGGTAGTACGCCAGATCGTAACGCCACTGCACTCGGTCTTCAGAGAGTTTCACCCCCACATCCATCTGATCGCCATAGCCCGCCAGCAGTAAATCACCGGGCCAAAAATTAGCCGTCTTCCAGCCAAAAGGCACCTGAGATTTACCAATACGTAATACCCGACTCTCGCCCCAGCGTAACCCCAGCCAGGCTTTGTGAAGCGAAATTTCATCGCCGGTAGAATTGTTAGCCGGATCAGTAAAACTGCCCGGACCAATGCGCAATTCGGCCGAGTACAACCAATTGCCGACATCTGGCTCAGCGCTACCGTCAGCGTAGAGAATCAGTGCTTCATCTTTGATCGACCCGTGGGTTTCCTCGTCAGTCTCGTTATCATCAATATACTCGTAGGTAGCCCAAACGCCCGCACCTAACGTCGACTCCGCATGGGCGGCAAAGCTACACAGCGCCAACAACACCCAACCAAGAAATAGAAATAATTTTTCCTTCATCTGCTACTCCCCTTAGCCCCTGCTATTCAAAAAACATGACACCAAAGCCCGAGCGTTATATAAGCGAAACATGCAGAAAAAATAATTTCCAATCCGGAAAATCACGCAACGGCGTATGACTACGTTGTGCCGGCCTTAAATGGATGCTGGTAACACTAGAATGGGAATATTGCCGAAATTTGTGGCTAAATCGGAGAAGCCCGGATTATCAGTGCTCTACCCTAATCTGCGCTGAATGGCTCGATATGAATATTGATGTCATAAACGTTGAACTGCTCTGCAAGCTGGTCCTCTACCCGGTCTGCAATATCGTGAGCCGCTTCGGTCGTCAGCGTGGCATTGACCGCAATCACAAGGTCTACAGCGCACACCTGCCCGATCCAGCGCGATCGAACTCGGCTTACCCGGCGAACACCTTCAATACAGCGCACCGCCGAGCGAAGCGCATCAGCGTCGATCGCGCGTTCATCCAACAGCACCGGTAGCGTACTCTTAAAAAGCCCTATGGCGATGTAAAGAATGAAGACCGCCACGGCTAATGCGCAAGCTTGATCTGCCCACCACCAACCCATCGTCGAAAACTGCCAGGCCGCTATGACACTGCTTGTAATCAGTACGTCAGATAACGTGTGGTTTGCATCTGCCAGCAAAATCTGGGAGTCCAACTGTTTGGCCCACCGACGTTGCCACCAGGACAGCACAATGTTTATAACCAGCACCAGCACCATCAAGCCAAGTTCCAGGCGGCCGGACACGATTTCTGGCCTATCGCGGGTTAGGGCACGAATGGCCAGTTCAAAGGCCAGGGTGGCCAATAGCGTGGCGAGAACAAAAACTGCCACCGTCTCAAACTTCCGGTGGCCGTATGGGTGTTTGGAATCGGCGGGTTTAACGGAATGGCGGGTAACAAACCATGCAACAACATTATTGAACGCATCGGTAAGCGAATGAACGGCGTCCCCCAGAATGGCCAATGACCCGGTGCTAATACCCACACCAAGCTTGATGAGTAGCACAGCCAGGTTGGCTGCGCCCTCAATAAGAATCACCCTGAGAACATTGGAGTCGCGCGTATCCATAGGGCTAAGCATAGCCTGAATTCCGAAAATCGCTTAGCGGCGTCGGCCCTCACGCTCTCGCCGCGCTGGGTTAATCCTGCACGACCTTCACCGAGTACCCCTCCCGAGGGAAATGCACGTGAAGCTTGCCGAACTCATCGGTATCTCTGGCGACAATGATCCGCTCATCGGTTACCGCAGCCAAAATGCCCTTAACGGGTTGAACGCCGTAATCAGACGGGGCCACCTCTACCCGCGTACCAATCGCCGCCGGCACATTCTCAACGCTCGCGGGCAGCGCGCGTGGCTCTGAATCTTTGGCAGCCGCAAAGGCTACGCTCTGCGATATTTCCTCGCGGCTACCATGACCGATATCACCAACGCGCTGAAACCAATCCAGAACCTTCGGCCCGGCCTGCAAGGGGCGCCGGTTGCAGTTAACGTGCAGCCACAGCGGATGATAGGCCGCCAAATCAGCAACTGAGGGCGATTCG
>NZ_JBFJWS010000267.1:0-4431 GCF_041623545.1 Zhongshania sp.
GAATTCCTCGGCAAGCACGGCGATAATAAAATCGGTATGACTCTCAGGCAAAAAGTCTAAATGGGATTGGGTGCCCAGCAGCCAGCCCTTACCTTCAAAGCCCCCAGAGCCAATGGCAGTTTTAGACTGAATAATATTCCAACCTGCCCCAAGTTTATCACTTTCAGGGTTAAGCATGGTCAGGATACGCTGCCGCTGGTAATCGTGAAGCACAAATTCCCACATGGGGTAAGCCATCATGGCCAGCAAGCCTAGGCACGAAAAGATAAAGCCCCAGCTAATTCCCGCTAAAAACAATACGAACACGCCCGAGGTAGCGATTAAAATCGACGTCCCTAAGTCCGGCTGAATAATAATAAGTCCGGTTGGAATGAGAATTAAGGCCAAACTTACAAAGGTATGGCGAAACCCCGGCGGCAGCGGGTGAGTAGACAAATACCAAGCCACCGCCATGGGCATCACTAATTTAGCGATCTCCGAGGGTTGAAAGCGAAAACCGCCGATGCCTAACCAACGCTGAGCCCCCTTGGCCCCTATCCCGACGAAATCCACGGCCAGTAACAGCAAAACGCATACAATATAGGCAAATGGCGCCCAGCGCTGCAATTGCTCGGGGTGCAATTGGGCGACCAAAATCATCACGACAAAGGCCACCGACAAATAGCGCCCCTGCCGCAATACCGTCGCCATACTGCCGTCGCTGGCGCTGTACAGCACCGTCAGGCCAACGCCGCTTAGTATCAATAACAGGACTAAAAGCGGGATATCAATACGCAGCCGCTGACTGATGGTGCGGTGGCTACTAATACTGCGATTACTTCCAGGCAATTGCCGGACAAAATCTGAATTATTCATCTACCCATACCTCAGGCGTGATATCCATCGGTGCTGGACCAGGCTTCGGCTCGCCAACTAAATAAGCCTCAAATACTTTACGCGCCGCAGGCCCCGCCACACTGCCGCCGTGCTCACCATTTTCAATAATCACAGACACGGCGATTTGCGGGTCTTCAGCGGGAGCAAAGGCCACAAAAAGCGCGTGATCCCAATTGCGCTTATGCAAAGTACTGGAGTCGTATTTCTCACCCGCGGCGATACCCACCACCTGCGCTGTGCCAGTTTTCGCTGCCAGACGATAGCTTAAACCAGCTTTTAAGCCCCGCGCCGTTCCCTGTGGGCTTGCCACCACCTGTTCCATAGACTGCGTTATGACATCCCAGTAGGCGTCCGGCACGTCCTCCATCTGGCCGAGCAGCGGTGCGACCACTTTCTCACCGTCAACCGACGCCAATAAGCGCGGCGCGCGCAATTTACCCCGCGAGGCTATCACCGATGTCGCCACCGCCAATTGCAGCGGTGTGGCCAACATAAAGCCCTGGCCAATACCAACACTGATCGTTTCGCCAGGATACCAATGACTGTTGCGGACCTCTTCCTTCCACGCCCGCGAGGGCATTATGCCGCTGCGCTCATTGGTATTGTCGATACCGGTAGGCACACCTAAACCAAAACGGATGCCAAAGTCATGTAGACGGTCGATACCAAGGCGATAAGCAAGCTCATAAAAGTACACATCGCAGGATTGTACAACCGCTTGCTCTAAATTGACCGAGTAGCCATGGCCACCTTTTTTCCAGTCGCGGTAACGGCGACTGTCATTAGGCAGGCTAAACCAGCCGGGGTCGGCAATGCGGGTCGACGGCGTGACCATGCCGTATTGCAAACCCGCCAAAGCCCAAATCGGTTTAATAGTAGAAGCGGGCGGATATTGCCCCTGTAAAGCGCGGTTATACAAAGGTAGATCCGGATCATTTTGCAGAGCGCTATAATCCGCACTACTAATGCCATTAACAAACAAATTGGCATCGTAACTTGGTGTGCTCACCATGGCGATAATGCCACCGGTGCGCGGGTCCATTGCCACAATAGCGCCACGTTGGCCTTTTAGTGCGTCGAAGGCTACCTGTTGGACATAGGCGTCCACACTGAGGTGGATATCACCGCCGGGCTGGGGGTCATGCCGCTCCAATACCCGCAAAATTCGACCGTGAGCATTACTTTCGACGTTTTGATAGCCGACAGTGCCGTGCAACAACTCCTCGTAATACTTTTCAAGACCAATTTTGCCAATATGGTGGGTACCGCTGTAATTAACTGGGTCGATCTCGTCTAATTCACGCTCGCTGATTCGTCCGACATAGCCCAGCACATGCGCAAATAATTCGCCGTGGGGGTAATGCCGCACCAATTGGGCATCGATCTCCACCCCCGGAATACGGTAGCGATTAACCGCAATTTTTGCGATCTCCTCATCACTAACACGGAATTTCAGCGGCACTGCTTCGTAAGGCCGTCGGCGGCTCAAGCGCTTACGGAACTGCTCAATATCATCTTCGGCGAGGGGAATCAGCTCGCCAATAATTGCCAAGGTTTCATCCAGCGACTCCACGCGCTCTTTGACAACGGTTAAGGTATAGCTTGGAATATTTTCCGCCAACAGCACACCGTTGCGATCAAAAATCAAGCCGCGCTTGGGCGCAATTGGCAGTAGTTGGATACGGTTACGATCAGAATGGGTCTTATAAATATTGTAATCCGCAATTTGTAACTGCCCATACCGGGCAATCAAAATTGCAACCATTGTCACCACGAAGATTATCGACGTCGCCACCCGGTGACGATAAACCCTGCGTTCATAGTGGGTATTTTTAAGCTGTTGGCGCCTAGTCATGGTAGACGGTCATCAGCGATGGTAGGGATGGTTATGATTAATCGTCCATGCTCGATAGAGCTGCTCGGCGAACAAGACTCGCACCAGCGGGTGAGGCAGGGTCATTGCTGACAGCGACCACTTCTGCCGGGCTAAAGCCAAACAAGCCGGACTCAAGCCATCGGGACCACCCACTAAAATACTGACATTATCACCATCCATTTGCCAACTCGCCAAGGCCTCGGCCAAAGCCTCAGTACTGACAGCCTTACCGAGAACATCCAGCGCAATAATGTGATCACCGGCGGGAATTGCCGCGGCCATTGCCTCGCCCTCCTGGGCAATGGCACGGCGAATATCGGTATTCTTGCCCCGCTTAGGCAGGGGCAATTCTTTAATATCAAATTGAATCTCGGCCGGCAAGCGCTTGCGGTATTCCGCAACCCCCTCCTCAACCCAAACCGGCATTTTAGTGCCTATGCAAATTAAACTAACTCGCATCGGGTCCTGGCTCTGAGCCCGGCTCTGGCACTTGCCACAAGCGCTCAAGATCATAAAACAAGCGGGCTTCTGGCAACATCACATGCACTACCACATCGCCTAAATCAACCAGCACCCACTCTCCGGTATCTTGGCCTTCCATACCAATAGGTACTAAGCCCTGCTTTTTGACCTCGACCCAAACATTGTCAGCCAAGGATTTCACATGGCGATTCGAGGTGCCACTGCACACAATCATGTAATCAGTAACGCCACTCATGCCGCGCACATCTAAGGTCACTAAGTCTCGACCTTTTACATCTTCGAGGGCGTTCTGCACAAGCTTTTGGAGTTGTTCAGCGTTCATCAAACGGGTATTCCTATGTATTTCACTGTGTATATAAACCGTGTTCAGCGATATAGTCCGCGACAACGTCGGGAACAAGGTAACGAATTGACCGGCCAGAGGCCAGGCGCTGGCGGATATCAGTGGCCGAAATCGGCAACTGAATCAAACCTGTATCATAAAAACCACCGGCACTGTGCGCTTTCAGTGCCAATGCCGATCCAAGCCTGCGATCGGCCACAAAACTCGCAACCTGCGCATCCATTGCTAGCGGATGCGCAGCGCGATGCAATACTAAGACATTGGCCAAATCAAACAGCGACGGCCAGTCTCGCCAACGCTGCAATTGATTAACGGCATCACTGCCCATAACCACCGTAATCGACATATCTGCGCCGCGCTCAGCGCGCAAGGCGCGCAAGGTATCGACCGTATACGACGGCGCTTCCCGCAATAACTCGCGGCCATCTACCGCCAGCCCCGGCTCGCCAGCTACGGCAGCGTTTACCATCGCTAAGCGCTGAGCACTATTAGCGCCGGGCAGCCCACGCAATGGCGGCCGATGGCTTGGCAATAGCGCCAATTCATCAACCCCCAAGGCTTCCTTAATCTCGATCGCCGACCGCAGATGACCGTGATGAATAGGATCAAAGGTGCCGCCAAAAATGGCCAGCGAAGTACTGGAGCTCAGCGAAGCTGCCATCTAGTTACGAATATGACCATCGCCAAGCACCACGTACTTTTGCGAGGTCAGGCCCTCTAAGCCTACTGGGCCTCGGGCGTGAATTTTGTCGGTGGAAATTCCAATTTCTGCACCAAGACCATATTCAAAACCATCGGCAAAGCGCGTTGAGGCATTGATCATCACCGAGCTCGAATCCACTTCACGCAAGAA
>NZ_JBFJWS010000268.1:0-4391 GCF_041623545.1 Zhongshania sp.
CGAATTCGCTTCTCGACTTGAAATAAGTCGATTTCCGATTCCATTAGCCCCATTAAATGCTCAAGGCGCTCACGCTCGTCAACCATTTCAAGCACCGCTTGCTTCTGTTCAAGCGCCATATTCATGTGTGCAGCAATGGTGTCCGCAAGCCGGCCTGGATCATCAATACCAGACAATGAGGTAAGTACTTCTGCGGGAATTTTCTTACTGAGATTGATGTATTTCTCAAATTGGGAAATGGCCGAGCGCAACATCACTTCGGACTCTTCTTCCCCAATTTTGTTTTCCTCCAGCACGTCGATTTCTGCGCTGAAGTAGTCTTCTTCGGCCGTTACTGCATTAAGGACTGCTCGGTAGCTACCTTCGACTAATACCTTTACGGTGCCATCTGGAAGTTTCAGTAGCTGTAATATATTGGCGACAGTACCGATATCGTATAGATCATCAGTACCCGGCTCGTCTAAATCAGGATTGCGTTGAGCAGCCAGTACGATCTCTTTGTTACTGCCCATAGCCAGCTCGAGTGCCCGAATTGACTTATCCCGCCCTACAAACAGCGGTATCACCATGTGGGGGTAAACCACCACATCGCGCAAAGGAAGCAGTGGCAGCTCCTGTATTTCTCGCTTTTCGGCCATTTAATTGCCTCGCATAAAATTTGTACGATCCGCATACAGCGGATATTTCGCCTGCAATACAGGCAGCTTAAGCTTAAGATGGGGACTTAGCACGGTAAAAACAAGACTTGACTAGCAAAGATTGTGACAAAAAAGAGGCTCGCCGCGAAAATAGCACTCGCGGCGGCTTAGGAGAGGGGTTTATTCTTCGGGAGCGACTTTACGCTGATCGCTATAAACCAAAATTGGCGCAGAATCACCCTTGATAACCGAGCCATCGATAACCACTTTGCTGACGTTTTCCATCGACGGCAAATCGTACATCGTGTCCAGTAATACGGACTCTAAAATGGAGCGCAGACCACGGGCACCGGTTTTGCGGGTCATTGCCTTTTCAGCAACCGAGCGCAAGCCATCTTCCCGGAAATCAACTTCCACACCTTCCATATCGAAAAGCTTCGAATACTGCTTGGTCAATGCGTTCTTTGGCTCAGTCAGAATGCTGACTAAGGCATCGATATCGAGCTCTTCTAGTGTCGCTATAACGGGAAGCCGGCCCACGAACTCGGGGATCAAGCCATAACGAACTAAGTCATCCGGCTCGACATCTGCAAGAATTTCACCCACATTGCGAGCTTCACTCTTACTCTTAACTTCCGCGCTGAAGCCGATACCGCCTTTCTCAGAGCGATCACGAATAACGCGATCTAGGCCCGCAAATGCGCCACCACAGATAAACAGAATATTAGAGGTATCTACCTGCAAAAACTCCTGCTGGGGATGCTTGCGGCCACCCTGTGGCGGCACAGACGCAACCGTACCCTCGATCAGTTTCAGTAGTGCTTGTTGAACACCCTCACCCGACACATCACGTGTTATTGACGGGTTATCAGATTTTCGAGAAATCTTATCGATCTCATCGATGTAGACTATGCCCATTTGGGCTTTTTCTACATCGTAATCACACTTTTGCAGCAGCTTTTGAATGATGTTTTCAACGTCTTCACCAACGTAACCAGCCTCAGTTAAAGTGGTCGCATCAGCAATGGTGAAAGGTACATCAAGCAATCGCGCCAAGGTCTCAGCCAGCAGCGTCTTACCGCTACCAGTGGGGCCTATTAGCAAAATATTACTTTTGCCCAATTCAATATCGTCTTTGCCTTTCTCGCCAACGCGCAAACGCTTGTAGTGGTTGTATACCGCTACTGCGAGCACTTTCTTTGCACGCACTTGACCAATAACATACTGATCAAGTGTATGGTTAATTTCTTGTGGCGTAGGCAGCTTATCGCGACCAGCCTCGCTCGCGGCCTCCTGCACTTCTTCACGAATGATGTCATTACACAAATCGACACACTCGTCACAGATAAAGACAGACGGGCCAGCAATTAACTTGCGGACTTCGTGCTGGCTTTTACCACAGAAGGAACAGTACAGCAGTTTGCCGTTGTCATCTGTGCCGTCTTTACTACTCATTAATACCTACCTTGTTCAATTTGCATGGCGATTACCCACCTTAAGCTAAAGATGACGCCTTTTCGCAGTTTTTGCAAGTTTGCGCGCTTGGCGCAAAGCTGCGGCAATGTTTGGTGCAGTTACTTCCGGTCAGTTAGCACCTTGTCTACCAAGCCGTAATCGCAGGACTGCTGGGCATTCATGAAGTTGTCACGCTCAGTGTCTTTGGCAATGGTTTCATAGGTCTGACCGGTGTGCTCAGCCATTAGGTGATTCAAGCGTTCGCGAATAATCAGTATTTCACGGGCCTGGATATCAATATCTGTTGCCTGGCCCTGAGCACCACCGCTGGGCTGGTGGATCATGGTGCGAGCGTTTGGCAGGATGAAACGCTTGCCCTTCTCGCCACCACTGAGCAAAAAAGCACCCATACTGGCCGCTTGACCTATACACATGGTGCTTACATTCGGCTTTATAAACTGCATTGTGTCGTAAATAGACAGACCTGCTGTTACAGAGCCACCGGGCGAATTGATATACAAGTGGATGTCTTTATCGGGGTTTTCAGACTCAAGAAATAAAAGCTGAGCCACGATCAGGTTGGCCATATGGTCTTCAACCTGACCAACACAGAAAATTACCCGCTCTTTTAGCAGGCGTGAGTAAATATCATAGGAGCGCTCGCCCCGTGCCGTCTGTTCAACGACCATAGGCACCAAGCCCAGGTTGGTTATAGCATTATTGTTGATACCGTCAATCGAGTTGCGCGACATAGTAAAGACTCTTCCGTATCGTAAATGGGTAAGCAGATTTTTCACCTACCGGAAAAAAAACAAGCGACGGAACCAGAGGTTCAGTCGCTTGTTCGCAGATGACCAGAGCTATCTCGCAAATTAAGACGCTTCTGCCTCTTCCGCCGGTGGCGACATTACTTCTTCGTAGCTTAAAGTTTCTTCGCTAACCTTCGATTTTTCAAGTAATTTCTCAACTACCTCTTCTTCAATGACCATACCTTCGATCTGCTGAAGCTGCTGAGGATTACCCATGTAGTAATTAATGATTTCTTCTTTGTCTTCGAAGCTAGCAGCCATCTCTTCAAGAGCGGCGCGTACTTTCTCGGCGTCAGCCTTAATACCTTCTGCGCTAATTAGCTCATTAAGCACTAAACCCAATTTAACGCGGCGCTCTGCGTTATCGCGGAAAAGCTCGTCAGGAAGAATGTCTGCAGCATTTAGCTTTTCGGCCATCGCACCAAACTGCTGCATTTGCTGATTGCGCAGCGCTTCTATTTCTTGGCTCACAAGGGCTTTTGGCACCTGTAAGTCGGAATGTACCTTGAGCACACCTTCCATGACTTGGTTCTTAATGCGGGACTTAGTCGCATTTTTCAACTCCCTAGCCATATTTTTTTCTACTTCAGCGCGAAAAGCGTCAACACCACCCTCTTTTACACCGAAAGCTTCGAATAACTCTTCGTTTAGCTCGGGCAATTCTTTTGCGCTCACAGAATTAAGTGTGATCTTAAACTCAACGGCGGCGCCTTTAAGGTCTTCGCTGTGATAGTCTTCCGGAAAAGTCACCGCAACGACCTTCTCATCGCCGGCGCTCATACCTTCGATACCCGCTTCGAAGCCAGGAATCATGCGGCCAGAGCCGAGCTCCAAGTCAGAGCCATCAGCTTTGCCGCCTTCAAACTCAACGCCATCTTTAGTGCCAAGGTAGTTAATATTGACCTTGTCGCCATCAGCCGCTGCACGCTCAACCACTTCCCAGCTCGCGCGCTGAGTGCGCAGGTTTTCAATCATCTTATCGACATCAGCCGCAGTGATTTCTGCCACAGGCTTCTTCACGACAATCGAGCTGTAATCTTTGGCTTCGATTTCAGGGAAAACTTCGAAGGTGGCAACAAATTCAATATCCTTACCAGCTTCCAAACTCTTGGGCTCTATTTCTGGGCGACCAGCAGGCTTTAGTTCTTGCTGCTGAATGGCTTCGTAGAAGCACTCATTCATGACTTCACCAAGAACTTCCATGCGCACCGACTGACCGAAACGCTGGCGAACTACGCTCATCGGCACCTTGCCGGGACGGAAGCCGTCAAGCTTGACAGTTTTAGCCGCTTTTTGGAGACGGCTATCAACTGCGCCATCTATACGGGCAGCAGGAACACCTACAATTAGACGGCGCTCTAGGCCAGAAGTCGTTTCAACGGAAACTTGCATCGATGATCCTCAAAACAGGTCTTATAAGCACAAATGGCCACTTCGGCATCGAAGCGGCCATTCATAAGAATTCTTTGAAATGGTGCGGATGGAGAGA
>NZ_JBFJWS010000269.1:0-4389 GCF_041623545.1 Zhongshania sp.
GAGCCAAAACGATCAGCCGCTTCTTTAACAAAATCAGGCCGATGAATAGCAGCCGAGTTAATACCGACCTTATCAGCACCCGCATTGAGCATGGCGCGAATATCTTTTATTTCGCGAATACCGCCGCCAACCGTCAGCGGTATAAACACCTCGGCAGCAATCTGCTCAACAATGTGCGCAGTGGTTTCTCGGCCTTCGTGCGTGGCGGTAATATCTAAGAACGTAATCTCATCCGCGCCCTGCTCGTTATAGCGCTTGGCGACTTCTACCGGATCACCGGCGTCGCGAATACCAACAAAGTTCACGCCTTTTACTACGCGACCTTTGTCGACATCTAGGCAGGGAATAATACGTTTAGCCAAAGCCATGATACTGTCCTGTTCGGGTCTATTTAGCCTTGCCGTCGCAATAGCTTTGCGCTTCGCGCAAATCAAGCTGGCCTTCGTAAATCGCGCGACCAGTGATGGCCCCAAGAATACCGGCATCCGCCACCGCTTGCAGGGCGCGAATATCATCCATATTGGTTACGCCGCCAGAAGCAATCACTGGCAGGCCAGAAGCCTTGGCCATCGCAACAGTCGCGTCAATGTTCACGCCCTGCATCATGCCGTCGCGGGCGATGTCGGTATAAACAATGGAATCCACGCCGTCTTGTTCAAAACGCTTAGCCAATTCGGTGGCCAGCAAGGTTGACACTTCCGCCCAGCCATCAGTTGCCACTAAACCGTCTTTGGCATCCAGACCAACAATCACCGAGCCAGGAAAGGCCTTACAGGCCTCGGCAACAAACTTAGGCTCTTTAACCGCCTTCGTCCCGATAATCACGTAATTCACACCGGCATCTAAATACTGCTCAATGGTATGCAGTGAGCGAATACCACCGCCAATCTGAATCGGCAGATTCGGGTAGGCTTTGGCAATGGCGCTAACCGCCTCGCCATTCATAGGCTTGCCTTCAAAGGCGCCGTTCAGATCGACCAAATGCAGACGACGGCAACCTTCCGCAACCCAGCGCGCCGCCATTTCAACGGGATCACTACCGTAAACAGTCGCATCATCCATTTCGCCCTGACGCAGGCGCACGCAATGGCCGTCTTTTAAATCAATCGCGGGAATAATCAGCATAGTGAAACCTTAATATTAGTCAGTCACTGGGAAGAAGGCCGCAGGGCGATCCCAGTTCAAAAAATTGCTCAGTAAACGCAGGCCCATATCACCGCTTTTTTCAGGGTGAAACTGCACGGCAAATACATTATCGCAGGCCAGAGCGGCGTGCACTTGCACGCCGTAGTCGCAACTACCCGCCACAAACTCTGGCGCGTCTACATAGTAGCTGTGCACAAAATAGAAACGGCTCGCATCGGGAATACCCGCCCACAGCGGGTGCTCAATGGCTTGGACGACGTTATTCCAACCCATGTGCGGGACCTTAAGTCGGCCGCCCGCAGCATCGCGCAGATCACTGCCAAAGAATTTTACTGCGCCCGGCAATACGTCTAAGCATTCAACGCCGCCGTTCTCTTCACTGGTTTCCAGCAGGGCCTGCATGCCAAGGCAAATACCGAGCAACGGCTTTTGCGCCGCCACTTCCTGAATTACCTCGTCTAAGCCGCGGGATTTCAGCTCCGCCATGCAGTCGCGAATCGCGCCCACACCGGGGAAAATCACCCGATCAGCGCTTAAAATTGTTTCGGGGCAATCGGTGACCATGACCTTAACGCCATCGCCAACCTTCTCGAGGGCACTGGCCACCGAGTGCAAATTACCCATGCCGTAATCGATTACGGCAACGGAAGACTTACTCATATCGAAAAATCCTAGAGACTACCTTTGGTAGAAGGCGTAATACCCGCCATCCGCTCATCCGCCTGCAAGGCCATGCGCAGGGCGCGGCCAAAGGCTTTAAACACGGTTTCGGCCTGATGGTGAGTGTTTTTACCACGCAGATTATCGATATGCAGGGTTACCTTGGCGTGATTCACAAAGCCATGGAAAAATTCAGAGAACAGATCCACGTCAAAGCCACCCACGCTGCCACGGGTATACGGCACATGGTATTCAAGACCAGCGCGACCAGAAAAGTCGATAACAACTCGCGACAAAGCCTCGTCCAGCGGCACATAGGCGTGACCATAGCGAGTAATACCTTTTTTGTCGCCAATCGCCTCGGCAAAAGCCTGGCCCATAGTGATGCCAATGTCTTCAACCGTGTGATGAGCGTCAATATGCAAATCACCTACCGCATGGACGTTTAAATCAATTAGACCGTGACGGGCGATTTGATCCATCATATGGTCCAGAAAGGGAACCCCGGTCTCAAAATGGGATTTACCCGTGCCGTCTAGGTTTACTGTCACAGTAATCTGCGTCTCTAGGGTATTACGGCTGATCGTAGCTTTGCGCTCGTTCATCGACGCCTCATCGGTTATTTGCTTACAATAAGGTATTATAAAAAATCCCGAACCGTATTACACCAAGCAGAAACGTCATAAATGCCCGTATACGCAGAAAACATCACTAAACCAGACCCGCAAGACAGCAATGATCTGGAAATCCTCTACCCCGGCACCAGCGCCAAGCTGGTGGCACAGGCGGCGGCAGGCAAAATAATCCTCTTTGGTGGCCGCTTTAATGGCCGCCTCATCTCGGCTTGCACCCTAACGCCAATATACGACGGCGACTACCAACTCGCCCAATTGTCAGTAAGGGAAATCACCCGCCGACGCGGGGTTGCCCGGCAGCTAATCATTCAGGCCATGAAGCAATTACCAGATGACCTGCAGTCTATATCCGCCGACTTAAGCCACGCGCCAGAGCTAATCAACCTATTCTCTGAGCTGGGCTTTACCGCCACCCACACTTTCTGGCAGTGGCAACGCCCAACTTCATGAGTAAACAGGTATTTAGCCAGCAACTGCTGAAGTGGTTTGATATTGCCGGCCGTAAAGACCTACCCTGGCAACAAGACATCAGCCCCTATCGGGTCTGGGTGTCCGAAATCATGTTGCAACAAACTCAGGTCAGCACGGTAATACCGTATTACCAGCGTTTTATGGCGCGCTTCCCCGACATAGTCAGCCTCGCACTTGCGCCTAACGACGAGGTGCTCGCGCTATGGACCGGCCTCGGCTACTACGCCCGCGCCCGCAACCTGCACAAAGCCGCCAAAATGATTTGCGAAGACTTCGGAGGCGTATTTCCCAAGGACCCCGAGACCATCCAAACCCTGCCAGGTATTGGCCGTTCCACCGCCGCCGCAATCTACTCCATCGCCATTGGCGGCCGCGCACCAATCCTCGATGGCAATGTAAAGCGGGTACTCAGCCGCTACGCCGCCATCGACGGCTGGCCGGGGCTAAAAGATGTCGAAAACCAATTGTGGCTGCTGGCCGAAGACCTCACCCCCAAAAAGCGCGTAGCCGACTACACCCAAGCCATCATGGATCTCGGCGCCACCCTCTGCACTCGCAGCAAACCAAAGTGCCCAGAATGTCCGGTGCAATCAGGGTGCGCGGCCTACGCAGCTGGAACCCAGACCAACTACCCCGGCAAAAAGCCTAAAAAGGTGCCCCCTGTTCGCCAAATTCATCTGCTCATCATTGAAAATCCAGCTGGCGAAATCCTCTTAGAACAGAGACCCAACAGCGGTATTTGGGGGGGGCTGTGGAGCCTACCTGAAGCAACCGATGCAGATGCCGCCGCCCATTACCTCGACAACACTCTTAACGCCAAAGGCAGCACCCAAGCTTGGCCAAGCATGCGCCATACTTTCAGCCATTTTCATCTTGATATCACCCCGCTGCACATCAAACTTAAGAGTGATATCAGCACGACCATGGAACCCCGCGAGATGCTCTGGTATAAGGGGCACAGCAATCAGCAAGTCGGCTTGGCGGCACCCGTCAAAAAACTGCTCGACGCCGTATTCAGCCAAGATTTACTAAGGAAACAAAGCGCATGACCCGCACCGTATTCTGTAAAAAATATCAGCAAGACCTTGAAGGCTTAGACAAAGCCCCGTACCCAGGCCCCAAAGGTCAGGACATCTTCGAAAACGTCTCCAAAAAGGCCTGGGAAGAATGGCACGCCCACCAAACCATGCTGATCAACGAAAAACACCTGAGCATGATGGACCCAGCCTCACGTAAATTCCTACAAGCCGAGATGGAAAAGTTCTTCTCAGGCGAAGAATACGAAAAAGCAGAAGGCTACGTACCACCCAGCGAATAAGTCATTGTTTTTGGGGCTTGACTCGCCGATTAGGAACGGGTTTAATACGCGCCTTCTGAGAAGCAGCCAAAGCTCTCAAATATGCCCAGATAGCTCAGTCGGTAGAGCAGAGGATTGAAAATCCTCGTGTCGGCGGTTCGATTCCGTCTCTGGGCACCA
>NZ_JBFJWS010000270.1:0-4388 GCF_041623545.1 Zhongshania sp.
CAGTTCACCAATTTCATCTTTTCCAGTTGGCACTGCGCGCTGTGAATAATCCCCGGCGAGGGATACTTTTTTAGTCGTTTCCAACAACGCCAATATCGGGTTGGAAATCAGTCGCTGTAAAAATAGGGACAATATTGAGGCAATCGCGATGCTCACTAACACCATAAAGCCAACGACCATACTATCGAGGCGGGTTGACTCCCAAAGGTCGCCGAGACCGCGTTCAATATACAAGCTACCAATACGCTCACTCCCCAGCATGACGGGGCTGACCACAACCAAGTGATTACTCGTGTAAAAATCACTTTCTGGTGGCTGCGCTAGGCAGTCTATTTGACTGTCTAGCTCGCGTTTATAGGAGGCAAACAAGTACTCACTACCCGCCTCCACTTTATAAATACAGGCTTGTAGAACATCTCGCTTCGCGCGTAACGACGACAAAACTTCCGACGCCGCCGGCGCGTCATTAAAGCTGAGCGCTGCCGTCGTATTCAGCGTAAATACTTCCGCAACGGCAGAAAGATTATTATTTAATGTATCCCGAACATTGAACCAGTTATAAATTACAAACACAGAGGCCGTAATCAGCAGACACAAGGAAGTCGTTCCGACAATAGCGGCCAAAAGCTTTGATCTTATTGGGACATCAGCGCCTAGAATCATAAGACCTAACAACAGAGTAATTAATTAACATTGCGCGCTAAACCCAATAATTTCGAACTCATTTTAATTTGTGAACGACTCGCAGCAGTCTGATTGATATCGAAACGAATCTTCCCGTCTACAATAACAAACTGAATCATTCCACCCATTTCAACAAAGCTACTATCATCGCTAACGGTCAACACCGCCTCATTGGCAAGCACGCCCACCCAGTCTTCTAAGCGGCCTCGATCAGCAAACTCCAGAAAAACCATCTGGCAGCCCTGGGCTTCACCTGGATGCTTAATGCCGCTAAATTTAATAGGCACCCCGTTATTCTTTTTGTCGCCTATGGTTTCAACGAGTTTTGCGTGTAACTGCGAATTACCTGCAACGCAGATGACAAAATCTGGCCGTTTCTTGACCTCTGCTGGCCATTCAATAAATTTAGTAAAATTGTATAGAAACGCCGACTTAACGCGATATTCCAATTCTGTGCCTTCCGCATAAGCATAGGCAAAAATGGAATTGCCAAATATGACGAGCAATACAGCCAGACAAAATCGTATTGCTGAATTAACTGCTTGCATCCGCTGACGGAACCCTTCGCTCAGAAGTGCCATGTAAATTGTCCATGAACACTGCGTGAAATTTCATTACCGCCGCTAAACTCGGCATGTTGTGGGTCTAAAAGGTTTGTGCCCACCAGCGATAGCTCGATATTCGGTGCTATTCGCCAGATACTGGTCATGTCTAGCGCCGAATAGGCCTTAACCCCAACATCATCGAGGGCATCTACCCAGCGCGCTCGGGTCTGCACTGACCAATCACTACTAACATCCCAGTCAATCCTGATATCGAACTGATTATTCGGATCATTTTCATTGTTTTGCGCAATGTTTACATCACGGCTACCAAATTTGGCGGCTACATCCATGTCTTGATAAACGTAACTGGCTAAAACTTTTACCTCCGGAAGCGGTTCCCAGCGCACAGTAAGCTCAAGGCCTTGAGTTCTGCCCGCACCGTCATTTACAAAGCGAACCGGCACTGATTGCGGATTTAAAAAATTATCGGTAAAAGAGCGAAGGTTACCGTATTCATTGTAGAAAATTGCCGCATCGGCAGAAAGTACTGGGGTTAAAATTGTGCGGTAACCTAACTCATAGGCGACCACCTCTTCAGAAGTGAAATTTTCATCGCCGACAAGCACGCCGCCAAAGATATCGATGGTATGGTCCAAACGATTAGGAATCCGCACCGCCCTTGAAACCGCACCCCACACCGTATTGCGGTCATTTACGATGTAACTAAAGCGGGCACTAGGCTGAAACTCATCGCCGGTGTAGTCATTATTTTCGTATTTCACTCCTAAGGTCAGATGGAGCTTGCTCTCGATCAACTCAATTTGGTCTTGCGCAAATATATCCACCGTTTCATCTTTGCGCTTAGCAGGCAGAAACTGAAGTACCGCTGGATTAAGACTCTCAATATTGTCATCTGTTGTATGGTAGCCGCCACCGAGCACAAAATTCTGGCGCTCGCCGACAGCAAAGCGGTGTTTTATTTCCAGATCAAAAATATTGCGATCTTCCATAAATGTGCTTGTATCGTCGCGACTACTCTGGTCGTAAAAAAATTGAACCTCGGTATCGGCACTGTCTTCATAACGATGTTTCCAGCGCGCAATGACATTATGACCACTAATTGATTCTTCTTTATTATTAATCTGATTATGAGTTCGGGCCTTATACAAGTCGCCCTGCAAAGTCAGACTATCTCGGTCGCTAAGTAGAAGGTCGGTACGAAAACCAAGCTGGTCGTGATTTCTCGCGTCATTTGCATCACCCGCCCCCGGCCGCTCTTGTGCGGTATAGTGAGTGGTTTTAGCGTAAACGCGATAATGACCATACTCACCAGCTTTACCGCCATAGCGCCAAGCAGCAAACCCAGCAAACTCGCCGCCACCGCCAAACTGCTGCAAACCACCTTGGGTATTTGCCGCCGACTTGGTGACAATATTCACTACCCCGTTGACCGCATTAGCGCCCCAAAGCGCAGCGCCAGGCCCACGTATCACTTCGATGCGTTCTATATCGTCCATCAAAGTGTCTTGCACGTCCCAAAAAACACCCGAATACAGGGGCGTATAAAGGCTACGGCCATCCATTAAAACTTCTAGCTTGTCAGCAACGGTCGAATTAAAGCCTCTGGCCGTTATCGCGTAAGTGTGAGAATCCAAACGAGCGACCTGGAGACCAGGAATTAGGCGCAAAGCTTCCGGAATACTTTTGACGCCAGAGCGAATAATCTCGCTGCCGTTAAGCACAAACACGGCGGCGGCTGATTGCTGCAAAGGCTCGCTGCGCTTTGATACTGACACGACATCAATATTCATTAGCGACTCAAGGCTCAAATTCGCTAAATCGTCGACACGCGCAACTAACATGGGCTCGGAGTTTAGTGCGAATGCATTTGGCGCGAGTGCCCAAAGTAAAATTGAAATAGGTGGCAATCCGCTTAGGGTGGCGTTTTTGGTACGTTTTTTCTTGGCCCGTACTCTACTAATTGGCATATCTTACGCTCTTTGCTTGATGGACTGAGTTGCCCTTGCTTTTATGCATGCTCCAGCATGGCAAGGTACACGCCCCTAATATCTACGGTATTACACAAACATTCTGTGGAATATAGTATATTTTACGTATATCGACCCTAGATTCTTATTCCTGCTTATAGGGCCCTGCTATTATTGACTACCCAAAACGAAACACCAAGCCTATTTGGTGCCCCGCAACCGTAATTAAGTTAATGAAATGAGTAATATAACCTCAATGCGCAACATCTCCGTTGCCAATTATTTTATTCACGCGGTAATCAGCAACGCGGTTAAAAACGGGCTAGACCCTAAGCAGCTGCTCGCTAGCGCAGGTATATCCAGCGAATTACTCAAACAACAGAATGCCCGTATACCGGCCGTAAAACTAGGAAAATTACAAACAATCACGATCCGCGCGATGAAAGACGAATTTCTTGGCTACGGGCCTGGCCGTTACACCCCAGGCACATGGAACAATATGTGCTATTCGGTGATTAACTGCGCAACCTTGGGCCATGCCTTGGCGAGATACTGCCGCTTTTATCAAATGTTTGAATGGGGCTTGCAACCACATTTCAACATTGTCGGTGATGAGGCTCGGCTAACGATTAAAATGAGTGAGCCTGCCTACGAATTTGAAAACTACGCCTATGAATTGGTGATGTTTAACCTCCACCGCTTTAGCAGCTGGATTACCCAACAACACCTGCCCCTAATTGCAGTTAATCTCCACTATCCCGCACCGGCCCACGCGGCGGAATATCGTCATCTATTTTTGGGGCAGCCGGTGTATTTTAATCAGCCCCGCACTGAGATGATATTTCACAGCAGTTTAGCTGCGCTTCCGAGCCAACAAAATGAGCAGTCATTACAGCGCTTTTTACAGCATCCTAATCTTGTTTTTCTCATTCAACAATACGATGAAAAAAGCTGGACGGCGCGCGTACGCGTCATTATCAACAAACACTTAATCGATACCCCCGGCATTGATGAAATAGCGACACAACTCCACTTACACCCCCAAACGCTGCGTCGGCGCTTGGCACATGAGGGCACCAGCTTCAATGAAGTGAAAACCCAATGTCGCCAAGACAGCGCACTGTACTATTTGGGCAAATCCAATCTATCCATTGAACAAATTGCCCAGCGC
>NZ_JBFJWS010000271.1:0-4386 GCF_041623545.1 Zhongshania sp.
ATCCAGCTTATTCCCTACCGAATTCATACCTGCCGGATTGGTGGCTGCCGCCAAAGCGTCTTGAGACCACGCAACGCCAGCACCTCCCATACCTTTATTAACAGCACCATAACCATGCGAAAAATATCCATTTGATGCGTATGCAACCGGTACTAGCAAAAAGGTCATCAACGGCATTACCAACTTTAAACACATAACACTCAGTTCCTTTATTCAACATCACAGAGGGCCAAACATGAACGCACCTCACAATTCTTCTCAACTTGCCATTAAGAGAAGTTTTTTATGCTTCGAAAACTCACCCGCAATAACAACGCAAGAAAGCCTCGATAAAAATCAGTCCTAACTCCTCGTCACCGGCGCCCGACTCCAGATACCAAGAATTGGCGTACCATGCGCACGCAGTATCGGCTCAATATCCCGATGCAGCGCGTGATAGCGATAGAAGGGAACCCGAGGAAATAGGTGGTGAACTGAGTGAATATTTTGGCCTAACCAAAACCATTCCAATGGACGCATCCACCGGGGCATAATGAGGCTACTCGTATTCTGGTAGCGCTCAGTATTGTCATACGGATAATGCGGCCGATACGCAAACCAATAAGCCGTAAAGAGACCGCCAAAGAAATACCCCACCAAAACAACAATAGAGATGCCAGGCTGATCAATAAGCAGGATAGCAAGTAGACGCCACCCCAGCGAGATACACAGTTCAGCACTGTAAACAACACGCTCTTTTAAATCGGCAGAATGCCAATTATTTTCCGCGAAGAAACTGTTCTGAGCATAGAAGAACTTTAAGGTGGTCAGCAATACACTAAAAGGCCCCTTACCCATCCCGCTAATCAGATAATCCGGGTCCTTTCCTTTAATGTTGGTATAACGGTGATGAGTAAAATGCTCGTGACGATGGGAGGCAAACGGAACACCGATAATGGGCGCAACCAGATAGCCACAAACATCGTTCACCCACCGCATCCTCGATTTACTACCATGAATATTTCCGTGGACAGCTTCGTGCAAGGGCGTATACGCCATATAGGTTAGGACACTAACAAGCGGTGTAGCCAACCAAACGGTTATCACATCATTTGCAAAAAGCACTATACATAGTACGAATAGACTACATACAAGCAATGTAAGCGCTATCGTCGGCCAAGCAACTTTACCCATATAACTTATCGCGGCACCTAAAGCCTTCTTATTTAAGTCCTTTAGCTCTTCCTGCATTTTCATTACCATGTAACAATTGAAAATTGAATTATTTAACAGTACTCAATGTACAGCGGCGCCTTTAAAAGTAACATGACACTTATGTCCTTTCGCGCGGTACTTATGGCCAGAAATTAGCACCACCCAACTCAGGCTTTTCACATGGGAAATACCCAGAGCACCCGTCGTCCTGTCGCTATAAGCAAAGTGATGATAAATTTTGCGAAAAATCACGGTGTAGATCCGGAAACCTGTCTATTTGGAACCGACATCTCAGAGCACCGCCTTAACGACGGCGCGGCACTCATAGAGCGCGAACAGGAAATGCGGCTCATTGAAAACATCATGCTCGCACTACCCGATATACCCGCACTAGGCTTTAAAATTGGCCTTTGCTACAACATCGCCACTTTCGGGATTTGGGGTTTCTCATTGCGAACCTGTCGAACCCTCAGGGACGCCCTCAACACCGCGCTCCGTTTTCTACCATTAAGCACCGCTTATTGCGAAATTAACGCCTTCGAGGAAGACGGCTATTTTGGTTTGCTCATGAACCCGCAATCCATACCCAGCCATCTCCGCGATTTCTTGTTAGAACGAGATATGGCCGCCAGCATCATAATCATCAAAGAGCTTAGCCTAAATGAAATTCAGACTATGCAGACCGAATTTAATGCCTTGGATACTACAAACTCAGCCTACATAGAGTCGGTCTGCGGGGTTAAACCACTTTATCAAAGCAGGCGCAACGCCATTCGCGTTCCTATTAAATATATTGATAAACCACAGCCTACTTACGATGCCAACCTAGCGAGACTATTAAGCGATCAATGCGCCAGGCAATTGCGCCAGCGACAAACTGGCGGAATTCGCGATAGCGTTAGGAATCAAATTTTAGGCGACTTAGGGCTAATGGCATCGCTAGACGATGTTGCGTCTGCTATAAATTTATCTACCCGCACACTCCGGCGCAGATTAGGTCATGAAAACACTAGTTTTCGCGCTCTGGTAGAGGAGGAGCGAAAACAAATGGCGTTCCAACTTCTAGTAAGTAGCGACATGAAAATAGAAGAATTGGCTGCGCATTTAGGCTACACGGACACAAGTAGTTTTACTCGAGCCTTTCGACGCTGGAGCGACTGCTCGCCGAGAGATTACCGACAAGCCCAAAACGGTGGGTGAGTAGCAAAAAAGCCTACACTAAGAGCTGACTGTAACAGCGCTATGCTCATCACCCTTTGTTAGGAAGCTTTTAACTATTTCCATAACCTTTCTCGGGTCTTCATGGTGTGGGACATGAGTTACTCCGTCCATAATAACGGCCAGAGAGTGTCCTGAAACAGAGCCGGCAATGAAATTGGGAAACGCGACTGATCCGTATTCATCATTGTCACCGTGAATTGCCAACACCGGACACTGCACCTCCTTTAGATGGCAAACCAGATTCCAATCTCTGAACTCAGGATCAAGCCAAGTTTCAGTCCACGCAGCCAAGACCCAGCGAGCTTTATTACCATGGTATTTGGTAAGCTTTTCCATATTGATCGGATTACTGAAGTACTGCTTCGCAGCTTCGATCCCGTTTATTGTTTGTTCTTCTATAAATGGCTGCGCAGACTCGGCAATAAGACTAGAGCAGAGCTTAGCTCGGGAGTGAATAGCAGCAATTGCTATCGCCATACCACCGCCGACACTATGACCAAATGGAACCACCGCGTCCAAGCCTAGAGACGCACAAAGTGATGGGAAAACAATTTCCGCTTCTTCGTCAATGAATCTGCGCGACGGTCGTTCTACGCGTTCGCTGGACCTACCAAACCCCAGCCGGTCATAGGCGACAACTGTGCGACCAAGGCTAAGGGAAAGCTGAGCCGGAAACTCTCGCCACAGAGCTACACAGCCTAACGAATCGTGCAACAGGACGATTGGAGGTGACGTTGACGGTTCTACTGGATGCCAAATCCGGACATAAATACTTCCACCCGGAACATCAACATATTTTTCTTCTGATTTTCCGCGCCGCATAGATTATACCGCCCCTATTAGCATGAAGATGGCACGACAAGCATTGGAAAAGAGCATTCAGCGTTATCAAAGAAAAATATCGCGATCATCCAGAATGCCTCATTGTCGGTTAATGAATAAAGTATCGCCTTCAAGGAAATCCTGGCTCAGAAGTTTATCGCAATTGACGGCAACCTAGAAAGTCGGCGCTCGCTATAATTAAGAACATGAATAAACGAGGATAAGCACTACAAAATAGACAATTATTAAAGTATATATGTACTATATACGTAAAAATTATTTCATAAAAAGGCCCCCGAAGGGGCAAAGGCATCGTCAATTACTCAGCTATAAACGCCGAGAAAACCAGAATATTAACTCTAATAAATTTAATTAAAATACAGCACAAGGGAAAGCTAATACACATTGGCACCAAGCTCCCCCGTATTACTAACACTACTCTAAACTACTTCGATGTAAGTTTAACCATCATCTTCGAATAGCCTTTTACAAAGTTAGACTGCACATACTCGGGCTCGCCAACTACTTCGATTTTATCGAATCTCGCTAACAATTCTTCCCACAGTATACGCAACTGCAACTCAGCAAGACGATTACCCATACAGCGATGAACGCCAAAGCCAAAGGAAAGGTGGTTACGCGCGCCTTTTCGATCCACGATAAACTCATCAGGCCGCTCAATTGCGCGCTCGTCTCTGTTGCCAGAGGCATACCACATTACGACCTTGTCACCCTTTTTGATGGTTTTGCCATTTAGCTCCACATCCTGCTTCGCGATACGACGCATATACGCCAGCGGCGTTTGCCAGCGGATAATTTCTGACACCATGTTTGGAATCAAGCTAGGATCGTTCTTCAGCTTAGCAAACTCGTCAGGGAAGCGATTCAAGGCAAGAACACCACCAGACATCGAGTTACGGGTGGTGTCATTACCACCAACAATTAAGAGAACTAAATTACCAAGGAACTCCATAGGTTTGTTAATCAGATTCTTAGTATCTGCATTATTCTGCAACATACCGATTAGATCAAAACCTACTTCTCCACCGGCAGCAATCTTTTCCTCTTTAACGCGCCAAAGTTGAGAAAAATGCTTGGCCATATCCCTCATCCCCTCGAACAGCTCGTCGGTATTGGTCGAGCCGCCAG
>NZ_JBFJWS010000272.1:0-4372 GCF_041623545.1 Zhongshania sp.
GCATGACTGTTGCGGTGGTTTCGCTAGACGATTTTTATCTGCGCCGCACTGAGCGCGAGATGTTAGCGAAAACGCAACACCCTCTGCTGAGTACACGCGGCGTGCCGGGTAGTCATGATGTGGGTCTTGCTAAGCAAACCTTGGCGGCCTTGCTGGCCTTAACATCCGGCCAGTCTCTAGATTTACCTCGTTTTGATAAAGCCTGTGACGATCGCGCACCGCGCGCCAGTTGGCCGCGAATTAGCGGGCCAATCGACCTGATTATTTTTGAAGGTTGGTGTATGGGCGCGCAGGCCTGTGAGCAGGCAGCGCTATCAGCGCCAGTAAATGACTTGGAGGCAAGCGAAGACAGTGACGGTGCTTGGCGGTACTTCGTGAATAAGGCGCTCGCTGGGGAGTATCAGGAATTATTTGCCTCTATTGATTACTTATTGATGTTGGCAGCGCCTAGTTTTGACTGCGTGAAGGCGTGGCGCCTTGAGCAGGAGCAAAAGCTGGCGGCGAGGGTGGCCGCAGCTTCGGCATTAATGACTGAGGCTGATATCGAGCGCTTTATTCAGCACTATGAGCGTATCACTCGCCAGTGCCTGCAAACCCTAGGGCAGCGCGCCGACTGTGTCATGACGATGGCGGCGGATCGCCGTATTAGTGCCGTGCAATTCTTAAAGCACAGTGATGACGATATTGTCAGTGTGCGGCCGAGTCTCGTTTTTACTGATTTAGATGGAACCCTTTTGGATCATGATGATTACTCCTTTCGCGCAGCATTGCCGGCCCTAGCTCGGTTGCGGGATTTAGGCGTGATCTGGATCCTAAATACCAGTAAAACACAGGCAGAGTTACTACAGCTGGCGAGTCAGCTAAATAATCCCTATCCCTTTATTATTGAAAACGGCGCCGCCGTGGTTGTCCCTGCGGGCTGTGATTTACTGGCAGATGTTGAGCTAAGCGAAAGCAATGGTCAGCGCGTTAAAGGGTTTGCGCCACGGCGCAGTGAGATTCTGGAGTTACTGCGGGGCTGGCGCCAGCAGCACGGCTATAAGTTTTCAGGCTTTGCGGATTTTGACGCACCAAAATTGTGCAAGGTAACAGGTTTAAGCCTACAAGAGGCAGAATTAGCGCTGCAGCGAGATTACTCCGAGCCAATTCTCTGGGAGGACAGTGAAGAGCACTGGCAGAGTTTTGCCCTGTTACTTCGCGCTAGTGGTCTCCAGGCATTAAGAGGAGGCCGCTTTATTCATATTATGGGCGGCGCTGATAAGGGGCAAGCAATGGCATGGCTGGCTTCTTGCTTATACCCATCTGAACCTGCGCCTCAAGTCATAGCCTTGGGCGATAGTGGCAATGATATTGCCATGTTGGCGCGGGCAGATATTGGTGTAGTTGTTCGTTCGCCGCATCATCCACCGCCGCATGTGGCGGCGCCACAGGGGGAATTGCGTATTACCAAAGGCTTTGGGCCGGCGGGGTGGAACGAAGCGCTATTAAATATATTTGCCGCGAGTAATTAACTCGCGTCATCTCACCAAATTCATGAAAATAATATAGGAATTGCAATGGGCGACTTTTATCAGAACGGCATTATTACGACCTTGCACAATTTAATTGATCGGCCGGTCAGTGAGATTGAGGCGGAGCTGAAACACTTTTCTAAACAGCGGCCTATGGCGCTAATGCTGCCCTCCTTGTTTTCTGAATTAGAAGGTCCGGCATTAGCCGCGATTATTGATGAAATTGCCAAGGTCGACTACATCGACGAAATTATTATCGGCTTAGATCAGGCCGATGAGGCACAGTATCGTTACGCATTAAAGTTTTTTAGCCGCCTGCCCCAGCGCCATCGTGTGTTGTGGAATGACGGTCCCCGCTTGCGCGCACTAGATGCCCGTTTGCAAAACAGAGGCCTTTCGCCAGAAGAGCCGGGTAAGGGGCGCAATGTATGGTATTGCCTGGGGTTTATCCAAGCTTCGGGGCGCGCCGAGGCGATCGCCCTGCATGACTGCGATATCCTAACTTACGACCGGCGATTGCTCGCCCAACTGTTTTATCCGGTGGCCAACCCCGCATTTAATTATGAGTTTTGTAAGGGTTATTACGCGCGTGTCGCCGATGGCAAAATCAATGGCAGGGTGAGTCGTTTATTAGTGACACCGCTAATTCGCGCATTGAAAAAAATTCTCGGTGGCTCAGATTATCTTGAATATCTAGACAGCTATCGCTACCCCCTGTCGGGAGAGTTCTCAATGCGTATGGATGTGTTAAACGACCTGCGTATTCCTAGTGACTGGGGTTTGGAGATTGGCGTGCTGTCGGAGATGTACCGCAATTATTCCACAAATAGGCTGTGTCAGGTGGATATTGCCGACGCATATGATCATAAGCATCAGTCGCTGTCGGCGGAAGATGACAGCGGCGGCTTGTCTAAAATGTCGATTGATATCTCCAAGGCCATTTTTCGCAAGTTGGCGACCAATGGGGTGGTCTTTAATAGCGAAACTTTCCGAACCATTAAGGCCACGTATTATCGCGTGGCCTTGGATTTTGTCGATAGCTATCGAGCCGATGCGGTAATGAACGGTCTTGATCTGGATTTGCACAGAGAGGAGCAGGCGGTCGAGCTGTTTGCCCAGAATATTGTGAAAGCTGGCAATATGTTTTTGGAGAACCCTATGGAGACACCGTTTATTCCCAGCTGGAATCGGGTGGGTAGCGCAGAGCCGAGTATGCTCGCTGATCTATTGGCGGCAGTGGAGGCCGACAATACGGAATTTGCGCCGCAATGACGGAGATAGCCCCAGAGCAACATTTGCGCAATCGTCTCGCCGCCCATTTACAGGTGTTATACCCAGCCCTTGATGAGACGAACTTAATCGAGGATATGATTGCGGCAATGGCGTTGGATCAGCGCTGTTTTATGCCGCAGGCCCATAAAAATCACTGGGATGAAAGCGACGCGCTGGTGATAACCTACGGCGACTCGATACTACGAGAGGGCGAGTGGCCACTGCATACCCTGCACGACTTTCTGCGGCGGGAGTTGCGCGGTGTGGTAAGCGGCGTGCATATCCTACCTTTTTATCCCTACAGCTCAGATGACGGTTTCTCGGTGATTAACTACGTGGAGGTTAACCCCTCACTGGGTGACTGGCAGGACGTCAGTGCGATTGCGCGGGATTTTGATTTGATGGCGGACTTGGTGATAAATCATTGCTCCAGTCGCAGCCAATGGTTTGAAAATTTTAAGCAGCGGCGTGATCCCGGTCAGGATTATTTTGTGGAGGTCGACCCCAGTGTGGATTTAAGCGCGGTGGTACGACCCCGCACGAGCCCGCTTTTGAGTGAAGTGCAGACCCTTGATGGTAAGCGCCATGTCTGGTGTACATTTAGCCACGATCAAGTCGATCTAAATTTTGAAAACCCCAAGGTGTTGCTTGAGTTTATCAAAATCATCCGCCATTACCTTGATATGGGGGTTAAAATATTTCGTCTAGATGCGGTGGCTTTTTTATGGAAAATCCCCGGCACTAACTGCTTAAACTTGGAGCAAACCCATGAGGCGGTGCGCCTGCTGCGCAGTTTGATTGAGCACGCGACGCCGGATGCCATTATTATCACCGAAACAAATATACCGCTGCGTGAGAATCTGGCTTATTTTGGAAACGCCAATGAAGCTCATATGGTGTACAACTTTTCGCTGCCACCGCTACTGATTAACACCCTAATCACCGGCAGTAGTCGCGCGCTGAAAACCTGGATAATGGGTATGCCCGCAGCGCAGGACGGCACAACGTATTTTAATTTTATTGCCTCCCACGACGGTATTGGTCTGCGTCCCGCAGAAGGTCTGTTGTCTGACGATGAGATTCAGGCGTTAGTCGGGGTAATGCAGAAAAGCGGCGGTCGAGTCTCCTGGCGAGCTTTGGCTAATGGCGAGAACCGGCCCTACGAAATTAATATCAGCTTGTTTGATGCTATGCGTCGCCGCCTCATCGTTGAGGATAGTGGCGGTGATGAAGGTGAAGATGGCTACCAGGAGCGCCGCTTTATATGCGCTCATGCCTTGATGCTGGCAGTACAGGGTGTCCCCGCTTTTTATATTCACAGTTTACTCGCGACCGAAAATGACGAAAATCGGGTGTTGCACACTAGTCACAATCGCGCCATCAACCGTCATCAGTGGTTGGCGACTGACCTAGAGGCGCAGTTAGCCGGGGCCAGTCATCATGCGCGAATTTTCGGGGTGCTCAAAGAGTTGATTGCACTGCGGTCAAAGCAGCCCGCATTTCACCCAAATGCGGCGCAATACCCCTTGCACCTTGGGGATCAACTTTTTGGTTTGCGACGGGAGGCGAGCGCGGGAGACGGTTCTGCC
>NZ_JBFJWS010000273.1:0-4366 GCF_041623545.1 Zhongshania sp.
TACTGACGAGGAAGAGTACGAAGGTGTCGACCTCTCTGAATGTGGCATGGAAGCTTATCCGGAATTCACCAACAAGTAAGACTCTCCCCGTTTGGTGATTTCAGGGCGCTCATTGAGCGCCCTTTTTTTTGCGTAATGCTTTACGGGAGATGGGAGACGCAAGGGCGGCTAGGTACTTTGTCTTGGCGTTCGCTGGTATTAGCTCCTCGCGTTAGCAAGGACGATGCGTCGTTAGATTGGTCATGCTTGCGTAGGCGAGCATCTAGTGAGCGACAGCGAATAAAAAGCGTCTACCGTCTCCCGTCAAGCGTAGATCTAGTCCAGGCTTGGCGTTCACCTGCGTCTAAAGCCACCAGCTTTTTCACACTTATTTACGCCAAAATACGCGATCACCTTGCCAAACCCCCGCCGCCGAGGCTAAATAGGGTATATATTGTAGTAATCATAATGAAGGGGATACTTCGGCGATGAAATTAGTCAGTGCGGTAATTAAGCCGTTTAAATTAGATGACGTCCGTGCCGCTTTGTCGGAAATTGGCGTACAGGGTGTTACGGTGACTGAAGTTAAAGGTTTTGGTCGTCAAAAAGGCCATACGGAGCTCTACCGTGGCGCGGAGTACGTAGTCGATTTCTTGCCCAAGGTTAAACTGGAAATTGCCGTGACCGACGATCAGGTAGAGAAAGTAATTGATACCGTGACTAAGGCGGCCTGCACGGGCAAAATCGGCGATGGTAAAATTTTCGTCACTTCCTTAGAGCAAGTTATCCGGATTCGTACCGGCGAGACCGGCGAAGACGCGATTTAAGTCTGGTTTTACCAGCATTAATGAAGGGCGGCTTATGGTCGCCTTTTTTTGTGGCCGGAAAAAGTCTTTAGCTCAAAATATATTAGTATGTAAGTGTATTAAGAACAAAAAAGCCTAATCCGGTGCTTGTCAACGAGCCATAGAAAACAGTATAAAGCGCCATATAAACGCGGGTTTCTTGTTTCCGGGAGGAGTTCGTATGGGGTCGCGTAATCGTAGTACAGATAGTCAGGTTTCAAACCCAAGCTTTGTGCCTAGTCAGACAGTGCATGATCGTATGCGCGATCAGTTGTCTAAGGACGTTGAAGAGTTTCTGTCGCGGGGTGGTGAGATCAAGCATCTCGAGCCACATATGCGCAGCAATCTCGCGGACATAGATACTGACTCAGATACGTTTTAATTTGGCGTGTTGCTAAGCTTAGCCAGCATGTATTTGCTGAATTAATCTTGGTAATTCTCGCCAATCATCAAAATGCTGATCTGCTAATGGATGGGGCTCAGGTGCGCTTGCTGTAAGTCGCGCCTGAATCGCATACATGCCTACCGCTTTTGCTCCGCTTATATCGTCATTGGTATTGTCGCCAATGTGGATACATTCCTCTGGGCGACAATTTGCCTGCGTTAAGGCCGCTAAAAATAGTGCTGGTGCGGGTTTGGCCGCGCCGACTTGTTCGGCCCGGAAGCTAGCGTGAAAGTGCTGGCTGATCGGCAGCCGAGTGAGATCAGCATTGCCATTGGTTAAGCTGATCAACAGGAAGTCTTTGCTTAGCTCGGCGAGAATCTTGGCGCAGTGCTCAAATAACTCCACCTGTTGACGGGCCTGATAAAAAACATCAAAGGCCGCCGTCGCTAACGCCCTACTTTGTTCTTGATAGCCAGATTCAATTAGCGCTTGGTTAAGGCTATCGATCCGCCATTGGGATATATGGTGTTGCAAGTTTGGGTTGGCGCGTAAGTATTGCAGGCGATGCGCGCGCAAGGCTTCGGGGCTGAATTTCGCTACCAGCGCCGGTGCGGCGGTCCCGAGATGCTGGTAAAAAGCCTGCTCGGCCCTAGCAATGGTGGGGGCGGTTTCCCACAGGGTATCATCGAGGTCAAAGCTCAGTAGTTTAATCTTGCTCATTGCTGGCCTTTCGGGTGGCTCGGGGGTGGGCCTTGTCGTAAACCTGGGCTAAATGTTGGAAGTCCAAGTGAGTATAAACCTGTGTTGTGGATAAATTAGCATGGCCGAGCAGTTCTTGTACGCCCCGCAAATCGCTGCTGGACTCTAGTAAATGGCTGGCAAAGGAGTGGCGCAGCATATGAGGGTGTACATGGGCCGGCAAACCCTGTTGTGTGGCCCGAAAGCGGATGCGCTGTTGAATGGCGCGGTGACCTAGGCGTTTACCACGCTGGCCGAGAAACAAGGCTTGGTCGCCAGCAAGGCAATCGCGGATGCTTAACCATTGGCGCAGCGCCGCAATCGCAATGCGGCCGATGGGCAAGGTGCGCGTTTTACTGCCTTTGCCGGTAACGGTAACCAGTGCGTCATTTAAATCGAGATCACTGATGTTTAGGTCCGCCAGCTCAGCAAGGCGCAGCCCCGAAGAATAAAACAATTCCATCATGGCGCGGTCACGAACATCAATTGCCTCGTCGCCCTCAAATTCCAAGAGCTGTTTAATCATGTCCACATCAAGGGTTTTGGGCAGTCGTTTGGGGCGCTTAGGCGCGCTAATGCCAATCGCTGGATTGTGTGTAGCGCCACGATGGCGCATACGGTAGCGATAGAGGCTGCGCAAGGCGGAGAGTAAGCGCTGAATACTGACGGCCGCGGCACTGGCGCTGCGGCGCTGGCCAATGAAATGACGAATATGGCCGCTGTCGGCCGCGTCTACTGATGTCAGTGATTGCCGCTCGCAGAAGGCGATAAACCCGCTCAGGTCATTGCGGTAGGCGCTGAGGGTGTGGGGCGATAAGCGCCGAGCTGTGGCCAAATAATCTAAAAAGTCCTCGAGCTCGTGTTGAACAGTCATGAAGCCGCGCCGTAAAAGACAGAGTGCTCAGCTTAAGCACTGATGGCATTGGGGGCAAGCTCAGCGTAGTCGAAGTACCCGGGTAGGAATTAATTTTATCGAGCACTACTGTTGATTAGCGCAGATATGGTACAACTAAGTTACTGCATACTAAGCCAAGAGATTAAGACCTATGCCGCCATCTGTATTGCCCCCGGTTAAGAAGTCACCGCCGTGGTGGCGTAGTCTACCCGAGGATTTTTACTGCCAGTCGGACGGTACTGAGCTGGACAGTGAATACCCGATACAAGTCTACGGCACCGCAATAATGGATCGCATGATGCGGACCGGTTTAGGCCTGATGATTTCTAGTACGCTGGTGCCGCAATTATTTAAAGGCGATGGCATGGCGCGTGAGCGCTCGCAAATGGACTTTTATGCGGGTTTGGCGGCGTCTCAAGATGTTGATACGGTGTTTATACCGCCGCCGAAAGTTGAGGTCGAAACCCATAAAATAGGCCGCTTTAACTATAAGCCCAAAGGTATTCCTGCCGTTGAGCTACGCTTTACTAGCCCGTTTACACCATTAAACCCTGAGCTTACCGACAGCTATCTCAGTTACGAGCGTAATCGTACCGCCAACGCCCAGTATTGGACCCATCCTGACGGACCCCGGCCGACGCTGATTTTTGTTCACGGCGTAGTTGAGAGTTGGTATGGTTTTAATAGCCTGTTCTTTTCGCTGCGTTGGTTTTATGACAATGGCTACGACATATTGTTAATGACCCAGCCCTTTCATGGTGCTCGGGCCGAGCCCTGCCACCCCTTTAGTGGCTACGGGCTATTTGCAGGCGGGTTTTCCCAGTTGAACGAAGGCATGCTACAAGCAGTATGCGACACACGGGTGATTATTGATTATCTATTTGAGCGCGGAGCACCCCATGTTGGAATCAGTGGGCTAAGCTTGGGCGGCTATTTAAGCTCAATAATGGCCGTTGTCGAACCGCGCTTGGCATTTTGCATACCCAACTCACCCCTGGTCGCACCGGTAGATACCCTGCGGAGTTGGCAGCCAACGGGCCGTTTAATGGATTTAATTGGCCAACGTACCGGCTTAACGCCAATGGATCTTCGGCGTGGCCTGGCGATTCACAGTCCGCTGAGCTATCAACCCAAGCTTGATCCTGAACGGGTTATGATTATCGGTGGTGCGGGTGACCGCTTCACCCCGCCGCGCTTTGTGCGCCTACTCCACGCTCACTGGCCTGAATCCCATTTACACTGGTTTCCCGGCAATCACGTTGTTCACTTGGGGCAGAGAGAGTATTTAAAATTAATGCGGCGGTTTATGGATAGGCATTGTCAGGGAGTGACGTCTGAAGTCTGAGGTCCGACGTCAGACGACGTCGGGCTGGGGCGCAGGTTACGTTTGGTGCATCCTCGTGTACACGTAAACGTTGGTACTTCGTCAGACCTCCGACGCCAGACGCCCGACTATTTTTTAAAGAAACGGCCCCTTCATTAACTTCGGCAAACAGCGGTTTACTACTTCGGCAATATACTCCA
>NZ_JBFJWS010000274.1:0-4350 GCF_041623545.1 Zhongshania sp.
TGACGGGGCTTTTTTGTTTCTGTAGACAGGTTTTTCGGTATATTCATTTTATGTGGTTGGCGCGGTAATGAAATTTGTAGATGAGGCAGTAATTCGAGTTGAAGCAGGTCGCGGTGGCAACGGCTGTCTCAGTTTTCGGCGGGAAAAATTCATCCCCTGGGGTGGCCCAGACGGTGGCGACGGCGGTGACGGTGGTAGTGTGATTCTGCACGCCAATCCGTCTATGAATACGCTGGTTGATTTCCGGTTTGTGAAATCTTATACAGCCCGCCCCGGCGAGGGTGGTCGTGGCGCCAATTGCCGAGGTCGCAGCGCTGAAGATCTGGTATTGGATGTGCCGGTTGGCACGACCATTATCGATGAAGATACCCTTGAGGTCTTGGGTGACCTGGTTTCTGCCGGCGACACTCTTAAAGTGGTGCAGGGTGGTTTTCACGGTTTAGGCAACACCCGCTTTAAGTCCAGTACTAACCGCGCGCCGCGCCAATTCACTCGCGGTAGCGATGGTGAGATCCGCAATCTGCGATTGGAGCTAAAAGTGCTCGCCGACGTTGGTTTGTTGGGTATGCCCAATGCCGGTAAATCGACGTTTATTCGCGCGGTATCGTCGGCAAAGCCGAAAGTGGCTGATTACCCGTTCACCACTTTGGTGCCGAATTTGGGTGTGGTGCGGGTGCAGCAGCATCAGAGCTTTGTTATCGCAGATATTCCGGGGCTTGTAGAGGGCGCTGCGGAGGGTGCGGGTCTAGGGATTCGCTTCCTTAAGCATTTGACGCGCACGCGCTTATTGCTGCACTTGGTGGATATGGCACCCTATGATGAGACCTTGCCGCAAGATTCGGTCGCCATTATTGCTAAGGAGTTGGGGCGTTTTAGTCCGACTTTGGCGAATCGCGAGCGCTGGTTGGTGTTAAATAAGTTGGATTTAATTCCTGAGGAAGAGCGTGAAGCGCGTTGTCAGGAAGTGGTGGATGCGCTGGGCTGGACTGGTCCTGTGTATAAAGTGTCTGCAATAACGGGCGCGAATACCAAGGCGCTGTGCCAAGATATTTTGCAATTCGTTGAGGCGCAAGCGGAGTTGCTGGCCACCGACAGCGAGGCTGCTGAGCGCGAGCGTGAAATTCAGGATGCTATGCAGTCTGAGGCGCGGGAGCGCATTCAGGCCTTGGCCGATCAGCGTCGCTCTGAGCGTCGCGCTGCTGGTGATGCTGATGATTTCGACGATGATGAAGATGACGACCATGATGTTGAAGTGGTTTACCGGCCCTGAGGTGAAAAAGCTTGTCTGATAAGCGGCAAAGTTTGCGCGCCTGTAAGCGCGTCGTGGTGAAGATTGGCTCGGCCCTGCTGACTAATGATGGTCGTGGTCTTTGTGTTGAGGGCTTGGATGCCTGGGTGGCGCAAATTGCTGCGCTGCGTGCTGAGGGTCGCGAGGTGGTGTTGGTGTCTTCGGGTGCGGTTGCCGAGGGCATGACTCGCCTAGGCTGGAAAGAGCGGCCGGAGGATCTTCATAAGTTGCAAGCGGCTGCCGCTGTTGGGCAGATGGGCTTGGTTCAAGCTTATGAGCAGCGTTTCCGCACTCATAATCTGCAAACCGCGCAAATCCTTTTAGGTCACGACGATATTTCTGCTCGTGACCGCTATCTCAATGCTCGTGGCACCTTGCTTACCCTTTTAGAGTTGGGTGTGGTGCCGGTGGTTAATGAGAATGACACCGTGGTCACCGATGAAATTCGCTTGGGTGACAACGATACCCTCGCGGCCCTAGTGGCTAATTTGATTGATGCCGACACCTTGGTGATCTTAACGGATCAGCGCGGTTTGTTTGCTGAAGATCCCCGCAAAAACCCGGCAGCTGAATTAATTTCGGTAGCCGAAGTGGCTGATCGCAGTCTCGATGTGATGGTCGGTGGCAGCGCCGGAGCGTTGGGGCGCGGCGGTATGCTGACCAAGTTGCGGGCGGCTCGGCTGGCCTCGCGTTCCGGTGCGAATACTGTGATTGTTGGTGGCCGTGAAGAGCGGGTCTTGGATCGGGTATTTGCTGGAGAAGATTTGGGGACCTTGCTCTTATCTGGGCAGCGACCTATTGCGGCGCGTAAGAAGTGGTTGGCGGGGCAGTTGCAGTTGCGCGGCAAGCTCCAGCTCGATGATGGCGCGGTGCGTGTATTGCGTCAGCAGGGCCGCAGCTTACTGCCTGTGGGTGTAGTGGCAGTGAGTGGTCAGTTTGCTCGTGGCGACCTTGTTATGTGTGTTGATGCTGAGGGTAGTGAGGTTGCGCGGGGTTTGGTGAATTACAATACTGAGGACGCCCGCAAGCTTTTGGGTTTGTCGAGTGCGCGTATTGCTGAAGCGCTTGGTTATATTGCTGAGCCTGAGTTGATACATCGGGATAATTTGTTGGTCAGTTGATGTGGGGTTGCAGGCGTGGCTTGCGCATTATGCTGGACGGGAGATGGTAGACGCTAAGATAAAGGCGGATGCGAGCCCCGGGTGTTGAGCGGTTGTCTGTGTTAGGTGGATTTAAATTTTAGCCAATAAAAAACCCGCACTTGGCGGGTTTTTTATTGGCTAAATCAAAAGCGAATTAAGCGGCTGCGCTCATTGCTTTGATTTTGCTGTTCAAGCGGCTCTTGTGGCGAGCTGCTTTGTTCTTGTGCAGAATGCCTTTGTCCGCCATGCGGTCAATAACAGAAACTGCAGATACGTAAGCAGTCTTGGCGGCTTCTTGATCGCCAGAAGCGATTGCGGCCAACACTTTCTTCAAGTACGTGCGTACCATTGAGCGCAGGCTGGCGTTATGCGTACGACTTTTTTCCGCCTGACGTGCGCGTTTTTTAGCTTGTGGAGAATTCGCCACCCTTATAACTCCTTGAAACCTAGTACCGAAAATTTAGGCCGGGAATTATTCCTGTTTGGCACCGTATTGTCAATAGGGCTATTGCTTAAAGGCGGAATAATTCCTTGTGCGTTGGTCGCCTATAAAAAGCGTTGTACGGCAATCATCACCCAGCAGCTCAGGCACAGCAGCATACTTAGCATTACAGCGGCCGAGCCGAGATCTTTGGCTTGGCCTGACAATGGGTGTAGCTCGGTGCTGATACGGTCGACAATTGCCTCAATGGCCGAGTTGAGGAGTTCAACCACGATTACGATGACCACGCTCCCGATAAGCAATGCTCTTTCACTGGCGTTGGTGCCTAACCATAGTGCTAGCGGCAGTAAAAGTGTGGCCAGGACGATTTCTTGGCGAAAGGCCACCTCGTGGCGCCATGCAGCGCGGAGGCCTTTCAACGAGTATTTGTAGGCATCAAGGACGTGAGCCACTCCAGTGCGGCTGGGCTTGTTCATCATGGGGCGTGTAAATCTCTGTAGTGGCTCAGTGGCAATTGGCAGGACTAATCAGTGTACAATGCTGCACGCCAAATTAAATGAATAATGGGATTTGGGGTAGCTGCGCAAGTCCGGCGAAAACAAAGTTGTAATACGTGCTGTAACAATAGTGTAATTTCTTACTATGACAATTGAGCGACAATTAATTTACCCAAAATATTGGCCGGTTTGGTTGGGCGTTGGTGTGCTGTGGCTGCTTGCGCACCTGCCAAGGCGGATGAGTTACGCGCTGGGTGCAGGAGTCGGTAATCTGTTTTATCGCTTTGCTAGTGATCGGCGCCATACTTGTGAGACCAATTTCCGCTTATGTTTTCCTGAGTTGAGCGATGCTGAGCGGGACACCCTTATTCGCAAAACAATGCGCAATCAGGGCATTGGTTTAATGGAGACGTTGCGGGTTTGGTTTTTGGCGCCCGATAAGCTTGGCGTTGAGTTTGACTTAGTGGGGAGCGAGCATCTTGAGGTTGGCAAAGATGGCGTGGGTATTATCGTATTAGGGACACATTTTACGTCCCTCGATGTTTGCGGGACATTAATTGGTTACCGCTACCCCGCCGATTCATTTTACCGCAAGCATAAAAATCCGGTGTTCGAGTATATTCTTAGCCGCTCCCGTGGCCGTTATGGTGAGCCGATTCATCGCCGGGATATTAAGCGTGCCCTGCGCAGTCTCAGGGAGGGGCGACGCCTATATTATTTGCCGGATCAAGATTATGGCCGTAAATCCGCCGAGTTTGTGCCGTTTTTTGGCGTGATGGCGGCCACTACTATTGGCACCAGCACCTTGGCTAAGGGCGGGCGGGCGCGAGTGGTCTTTGCCCAGCAGCAGCGCTTGGATGGCGGGCGGCGCTATCGGGTGGAGATAATTCCTATGGATGACTTCCCTAGTGGGGATCCCGCTGCTGATGCCCGTGCGATTAATAAGTTACTAGAAGACAATATTCGTATGGTGCCTGACCA
>NZ_JBFJWS010000275.1:0-4331 GCF_041623545.1 Zhongshania sp.
GGTCTCATCTTTTACATCTACGTAAAGTTTGGGACTTTAGCCGGTTTATTCAGCCACGCCCCCTTGAATAAGCTCAGCAACATAATCACCCCACACTCGGTATGCCTCAGCACCTGGATGAAAGCCATCTCCCGCGATCCCAGCAAGATCACCCGAATACGGAATAGCCACGTAGATACACGAACGCTCGCTTTCCGCCACAGCGCTCATCAGCACATTGAATTGCTTCGCTCGCAAGCCCAACCACCAACGCAATGGATTTGGCAGCGCAGGGAACAGATGCATAGGTGGAATGCAAGACAGATAGACCTTACGCACACCGAATTTTTCAGTGAGCAGCTGCACGATTAGCCGCACATTTTCAGCCCAAGCACTCGCCCTATTTAGCCCGGTCACATCGTTTACGCCAATAGAAACCACCGCGGTATCAAATTCTTCCTGCGGCATTGCATGGAGCCTGTCCAGCAATTGGCGCGAGGTGTCACCGGATTGCGCAATAAGCTTCCACCTCACTGCATTGGTTTTGCTAAGCGGTGCAACAAGTCTACCGGACAGTGCCTGCTGCTGATGATCAACCCCAACACCCGCAGCGGCAGAGTCGCCCACAATGAGCAGACTCAGCCCTTTACCCTGCCCCACTTCGCCATGGCGATGCCCGTCCGGCTCCGGAAGTTTTGGTGTCACTCGTTTAACGTACTTACCCTGAAGAAAAAGAATGGGGCCTATCAAGATTAACGCAAGGTGGTATAGCACTTATTTTCCTAAAAAAGCGAACAGATAATTTAAAAGACACCGGCAATTTACCACCGTCGCAAAAATCTACGCCAATATCAATTCGGCCAATAAACCGTTTCATCGCTCGGCGTCACTTGCTCTGCAGAAGTTTTATCAATCGCCACCGGTATCTCAGCAACATAGGGATAAAGGACTGGGGTTCTACCCTCTTGATGCGCATGCAGCATCGCGGTAAGTTTTGCCACAACGTCTGGCTGCTGAGCGGCTAAATTTATTTGCTCGGTCGGGTCTACTGACAAGTCGAACAGCCACTCTTTTTTCGGGTTCTCAGATACTTGCAGTTTCCAGTCTTTGTGACGAACGACTTGGTAGTAACCGCTTTGCCAAAACAAGGTGTCTCTAGCCCACTCCCCGGTATGCTCGCCCATTGCCAGTGGCAATAAATTTGCGCCGTCGATGATTCGATCTTCCGGTAGCTTAGCTTGGGCGGCGGCGACCAAGGTTGGCAGAAAATCGATATGAGCGGCGGGTGTGTCGATGCTGGTGTTTCGCGCTATATGTGCTGGCCAGCGCATAAATAAGGGTACGCGAATACCGCCTTCAAACATGGTGAGTTTCCACCCCCGATACGGGGCATTAATATCTGGTATGCCGATGTAACCGGCGCCGCCGTTATCGCTGGAGAACACCACAATGGTGTTGTCAGAAAGGCCTTCTTCTTTCAGCGTTGCTAAAATGCGGCCAACACTGCGGTCTACTGCCCGCACCATCGCGGCGTATACCCTTGCCCGGTGAGGCTTAATGTCGCCAACGGCTTCATAGTCTTCCCGAGTTGCCTGCAAAGGTGTGTGCGCACCCCAATGAGCGAGGTAGAGAAAGAAGGGACGATTTTTATTGGCTTTAATGATTTTTATCGATTCATCGGTCCAGTAATCGGTAAGGTAGCTCTTAGGTTCAAAGACCGGACCGCCATCATTAAAGGCGGCAGCGTAGCGCATTTTTGCCCACAGAAATTGGTCGATTGGATCAAAGTCGACTTTGGCATTGACCACATCAGGATGGTCAACCGGCAGATACAAGCCGCTGTGCATTAATAAACTTTGCTCAAAGCCCTGCTCCTCTGGGCTAAAACCTTTGCCTCGACCCAGATGCCATTTACCAATATGAGCGGTGTAGTAACCGCGATCGCGCAGGATTTCGGCAAGGGTAATTTCAGAACTCGGCAGGCCTTGCTCGTCAAAGGATGGGATTTTGTCCGCACCGGCTTTATTGTAAATGCTCGGCGGCAGGCCGTTATCGTGGGACGAGGCAATCATGGTTGCCATTGCCCCCATACCGTCTGGTGTCGGCGTAAATTCAAATCCGGTACGTGTTGGGTAGCGGCCGGTTAAGAGCATGGCCCGCGACGGCGCGCAGGTCCCTGCGCCGGAATAGGCCTGGCTAAAGTTAGCGCCACTGGCGGCCAGCTCATCAATATTGGGAGTTTGCACGTGGCCGTTGGCCAGACCGCCGCCATAGGTAGATATGTCGTTAATACCTAGGTCATCAGCCAAAATCACAATAACATTGGGCGGACGATCTTGGCTCGCCGCGTCTGCCTGCGCTGGCCCCTGCTGCCAGTGTATGTCGCGGTTAGGCGCAACCTCATAAGCTCTGGCAGTCTGGAACTTCACCAAGGCCAACATAAGGTCGATTCGGTTCAGCCAAGCGATGCCCAGTGCGGCGGGAATCACGATAAAGGAGGCAATTATTATTTTTTTCATTGAGCGATCCTTTTGCCAAATCGAACAGTGCTATATCACTAAATCTTAGTTTGTACTGGTGACTTAGGACTATCTGCTCCACGCTTGGCGTTAAATTAAAACAGCGACAGCATTATTATGGCACTTATAGTGTCATTTTATTCAAGTACTGTAAACACCCCTAGAAATCCGCCCAGGGGCGAGCTTCTAATTTCTCATCCGTCACTATTTAATTAGGACGTTTCCGGCGTCGCGACCACTGCGCTTTTGCAGGTAAAGCGATAGCAAATTGCTCGTTAAGGGCGAGGCATGGCCTCGACTCGCGACAGTCGTTAACACGGTAATGGCCTCGTCGAGTTGCCCGCGATTTTCCAAAGCAACCGCATAGCCATAGGCGAACTCAGGGCGATGGGGTGCGAGATCAAAAGCCTGCTTTAAACCCGCCAGCGCCCGCGCATAATCTTTTGCCCGAACCCAATACAAGCCAAGTTGGTACGCCGCATCCGCAGATTTAACATCTGCCTGCTGAGCGTCTTGCAACCAGTTCAACTCTTCGTCGCTGCCCCTTGTCAGCATGGCCAGTTGCAGATACGGGTACACAAACGCCGCATCCAATTTAATTGCCTGCTGATATAGCTCAGCGGCTTCCGCCATACGCCCTCGCGCTAATTGGTAGTTGGCAAAATTAGCGGCAATTTGTGGGCTGTCCAGGTGGGTGTTCATCAGCGACTCATACTCGGCAAACAGCGCAGCCAGCTGAGCCGACTGCGCTTGGCTCAGCTGCGCGGGCGCGGTACCCGCCAGCACCGGTGCCAATTCCATTCGCACCATTTTACTGTTGTCTGCCAATAGCGCGGACAGGCGGCGCCAGCGCTCCGCACTTGGTGCTTGCGCAAATGCTCGAACGCCAGCTGCTCTCACCAGCGGTGATGGGCTTTGAAGTTTGCTGAGCAGCACATTTTGCTGGGCATAGTCGTAGGGTGACAGCTGCGCTAATAAACTGGCCTCACGTATTGGCGACAAGGTATCAGCAATGCTTTGGTAAAGTGCCATATTAGCCGCCCCTCCGTCCGCCAACATGGCAAAATCCCGAGTCTTTTTCTGCGATGGACTCGTGACTTTGGGTAAGCGCTCCGACAACTTCGCCATCGGCATTTCAGCGTGGCAGCTGCGGCAGGCATCGGGACTGCCCAATGATTTACTTAAGGCCGGATCAGGAATCACAAAGCGGTGATCCCGACGCGCATCAACGCCCATATACACGGTTGCGGGCATATGGCAGTCAACACAGCCCGCCGAGCTAGCCTGGTGGCGGTGATGGCTGGGCACGGCAAAGGTATCGGCCTTGTGGCATTGCATGCACACGCCATCGCCCTCGGCTCGCAGTTTCGCGCTGTGGGGCTCGTGGCAATTGCTGCACACGACGCCTGCGGCATGCATACGGCTCTGCAGGAATGAACCTAGCTCAAAGACTTCATCGCGAATTTGGCCGTCTTGGTAGTAAAAGGGCTGGTGCGGTAAAACCGGACTAACATGGTCAAAGAGCTCAGCCTTAGGGTGCCAGCTACCAATTTGCTCACTGCGAGTGTGGCATTGGGCGCAGCTTGAAAGCTGCGCGCCCACCGGCGGCGATTCTCGACTGGCGATGGCTTGGTCTTGATGCCAAGCCCACTGCCCCCCATCTTTTAAACTGGCGGCAAAACCAGCATTTAACGTATTTGGCTTAGCGCCAGCCGCCCAAGCGAGGTGTGCTTTTGCGTCGCCATGACAGGCCGCGCAGGACACATTCACTTCATCAAAGCTCGTTGCGAAACTATCGCTGGTCGGGTCATAGGCCTTTACTAAATTGGTGGA
>NZ_JBFJWS010000276.1:0-4298 GCF_041623545.1 Zhongshania sp.
CGAACACCCTTCGGTGATAATGGATGGGCGTCGGCGAAGGCATGTAATAGCACGGTAGCGAGGTCGCGGTTAACCACTGGCACACAATACTCTGGCCGCCGGCCGTATTCTTGCTGTTAGCGATCGAGAAAATCCTGACCGACTTTATTGCTTTCATCGTATTGATCGATACCCACCCAGCCACTAATGGCATCCCACATCACCGGATTAATCCATGCGTTTTGAAATGCTGTTCCCATAAAGCGGGGTGGATTCCAATTGCGTTTTTTGAGCTCCTGATTGACATAGACCACGCCAAAACCGAAGCCGCAATGCACTAGCGCGTCCGGATTTGCGGCATGCACCTTGGCCACAGCTGCGCTAACGTCCTTGGCGGTTTGGGGGATGCCGGCCTCGGCAACTATCTGTAAGCCATAGCGCTGGCATGCTGAGCGGAAATTTCGAATATAGGTCTCACCGGGAAGCGACTTTTCATAAAGTACGCCGACTGTTTTGTGACCTAAGTTAGAAATCTGTTCCGCCCAAAAAATCGGCTCATCTGTTAAAGAGCCTCGGGGTAAAGCGAATGTCCATTTACCAAGCCAGTCTTCTGATCCACAAACACTGATGGCCGGTACATGAAATCCTTGTTCTATTGCCTCCTTAACGGGTTCGGCGTTTTTTACTATGGCCGGGTAATAGAGGGCTTGGCGTTATGGGAAGGCACAAAGCATCAATATCCCCTTTATGACACCCTTGCCATGGGGATTCAGATGATGGTATTCACCTACATCCTCGGCCGCGTCGACTCCCAGGGGCGTACTTTTGTCGATGTGTGGGCTGACTCTAGTGCGAAAAGTCGACTGCATTCCGCTTTTCTATCGGTGGCGGGTATTGTTGTGATTGGTCATGCGGTCTATTTGTCAGTGTTTGCACCACATCTTGCTACTAAGGTGATGGGACTTGTAACGGTTGGTCCAGCGGAGCAACTTTTCGAGGGCGTGCCGAACCAGCCCTTATAGTAAGGAAAATAACAAATCATTAAGTTGCGATTCTTTGTCGAAGGGTTATTTAATTGAACAAATAAGTAATAGGCGGGCCGATATAGGTTTATTGTGCTGAGGGAATGCGGATTACTTTTTTGTTTACTATGAACAATTGAGTGATCATTAGCCTAACATTACTACAACTATAAAATCGCGAAGAGTAAGTCTAAATGCAGTTTAGTCCGCCAACAAAAGGCACATTGTTCGAAAATTTCCCTCGCTTGGTCGATACATATCGTTGGCTAATTCTTGCTGTTTTTTCTGTGTTTACAGCAGTGATGGTCTTGGGTATTGAAAAGCATTTTGCCTTAGACGTGTCGGTAGAGGCGTGGTTCGATGAAACGTCGCCTCCGTTTCAGACTAAAAATGAATTTAAGAAACTTTTCGGCAGCGATGAAAATGTATTTATTATTTACCGGCCAAGATCGGGGGATGTGTTTTCGGAATCGGCACTGCTAACGCTAAGGAGCCTACATAGGGAAATTGAGCGAGCAAGTGTGCAGCCCTCCGGGGGCAATCAATTAACGCGAATTTTAGCCGTAGATAGCTTGTATAATGCGCGCTACCAAGTAGCCGATGGCGATACCCTAATTGCTAAAAAGCTAATTGGCGAAGATTTTCCCAGCTCGGCAGAAGCGCGGGAAAAGCGCCGTGCGATCGCGCTCAGCCAAGAGGGGTTTAGGCGGGTCTTTTACTCTGAGGACTTTCAGTACGGGGGTATACAGGTCAAGACTAATTTTGGTGCACAGACGTCTGTGCCAATCGAAGCCGTTGAGTTTGCCGAAGCAGGTAATCTACTCGATGATAGCGATTTCATCATGGCCGGGGCGGTCGAGGCACCCAGTGTAGATTCAGATTCTACGCTGGCCTCGAGTGAGCCGTATTTTGCTAAAGTTGACCAAACCCACTATCAGCAGTTTATGGCGGGTTTGCGGGAAATTACGGATAGGCCAGAGTTTCAAGATTTCGAATTTCATTTCGTAGGCCACCCCGTACAAAACGATTACATGCTCGATACCATGGCGGAAGCGGCCTCCTTAATCGGGGCAATGGTATTCATTTTTATCGCCTTACTTTGGATATTGTTCGGCTCACTCAGTGCGGTGGTATGGCCGTTATTCGTTGTTTCCTTAACAACGCTTTGGGCCACAGGCCTTGGTTGCTGGATGGGCATTAGCTATACCGCTATGTGGATGCTGACGCTAATGTTGACCCTTGCGGTATCTATTGCCAGTTGTATACATATTTTGAGTGCTTATTTGCTTTATCAGCGGGCGGGCAAGCCACATGAGCGCGCGCTGGCTTTGGCTTATAAAAAGACTGGCTTGCCGATATTACTGACCTCCGTTACGACAATGGTTGGGATGCTGTCGTTATCTTTAAGCTCTATTCCGGCAATCAAAGGTTTTGCTTACACCTCCGCGGCGGCGGTTGCTTTTGTTTATATCTTAGTAATGGTGCTATTTCCGATATTGCTAGGTATTTGGCATCCCGCTGCACCAGTGCGCGCTAAGAAGGCCTGGCGGGAAAAGCTCACTATCAATATGCAGCCATTTTTGGCCTGGGTTGCTAATTTTACGCGTCGATATTCCAAAACCATTGTTGTGACCTATGCGGTTATTTTTGCGGTGCTGATGATCGGTGCCTTCGAGATTAAAATTGATACCAATGATTCCAAATTAAGCCGCGCAGACACGCCGATACGCGTGGCTTTGGAATTAGTGGATGAGTCGATGATGGGGGGGATGGCGCTGGAAGTCCTGATGCGGTTTAGTGAGCCAGATGCCATGAAGGACCCGAAGGTGCTAAAAATTATCGCCGCATGGCAGGAGGATATTGCCCAGAACCACAGTGATAAAGTTATTAAAACGTTTTCCTTGGCGGATGTAGTAAAGAATACAAATCAAGTGATGCATGGTGGCGATCCAGCATTTCATCGTATTCCCGATGACCCACTGCTGACCAGCCAGTTACTTTATCTTTTTAATAACTCCAATCCAGTGGATAGGCGCAACTTAGTCAGTGATGATTACAGTAGTAGCCATATTAGCTTTATGATGCGTAATAAAGGGACTCACGATTACGTTCCATTTTTTGCAAAGCTCAATGAAGATTTACTTTCTTATTTTTCGCCACTAAAAGACAGCTATGCGGATATGGATGTACAGACTACCGGTACATTTAAACTGCTAATGGCCCTAAGTGATGAGGTCACCCGTACCCAGCTAAAAACATTTGGTACTGCGCTATTAATTATTACCGTGTTGTTGATGATTACGTTGGGGTCATTTCAGTCTGGGGTTATTGCGGTCATTCCCAATATTCTTCCCGCCGTTGTTACTTTTGGGCTAATGGGGTGGTTGGGCATTCCAATGGATGGCAATACCCTGCTGGTTGCGCCGGTGATTATTGGTATTGCTGTAGATGACACCATTCACTTTATGTCGCACTACCGCCATAGTTGGCTAGAGTTGGGCGATGTTGATGCTGCGGTGACCGGTACCTTGCGGGAGGTCGGGCAGGCGGTGACCTTTACCAGTCTTATTCTTGGTTTAGGTTTTGGTATTCTATCGTTTGCTGAATTTCTCGGTCTTGCCAAGCCTGGCTTCTTTGGGTTTGCGGCAATCATGGTAGCCTTACTGTCAGATTTGTTTTTCTTGCCGGCGCTAATGCACTGGTTAAAACCAGACATGGGACGTAAAAAGGCTCTGGCTGTTTCCGCAAAGGTAGCGCAAGCCTAAACGACGATATTACTTTTTTAGTATGCCATCGACCATTGCCATTGCACTGTCAATGGCATAGCGGGGGAAGTCAATTTTCTCTGGGGCAATCATCAGCGCAATGCCAATGCCGTCGAACACCCCGCGCAAGCCTGCGGCAATTGCATTGGCATCGGTTGTTGATTTGAATTCCTTTTGCTTAATACCGAGCCGGATGATATCAGCGAGCAAGGTGTGGAAGAGTTGATATTGATAATGCATTAGTTCGCGAAAGCGCGGTAAAAATTTTGCTTGCGCAAAGAAGTCTAAAAATAACTGGTTGTATTTACCGAGTTCAATCATGAGTTCTTCGTGGCCGTGCATTAAACGCTTGAGTTGTTCGTAAGCTGACTCACTGGGGTTGATGTCCAACTTGATGCGATCGAGATTATTCTCTAAAAAACTACTCAGCACGCCAATGAGAAGATCTTCTTTGCTGTCGAAATGGTGGTATACGCCGCCCTTGCTCAAACCTGATGCGTTGACAAAATCGTTCATACGACTGGCGGCGACG
>NZ_JBFJWS010000277.1:0-4286 GCF_041623545.1 Zhongshania sp.
TATGATCTCGGCTATTCGCCAGTACTCGCCAACAGAATAAGCGAGGCCTACTACGCCGACCACCAACCGGTAATCGCCGGGGTTTGTCACGGCGTACTCGGACTCATCAATGCCAAAGACCGCGACGGTCAGCTACTAATAGCAGGCCGCCGAATGACCGGCGTGACCGACAAGCAAATAAAAGAACTGGGCGTTGCCATAACGCCGATGCACCCAGAAACCGAACTCAAAAAAGCGGGTGCACAATTTGAAGCTAAAACCGCCTTTCGTGACTTTTTTGCCACTCACGTGGTCATCGACGATGAAAAACGCTTTGTCACTGGTCAGAACCAAAATTCCGGTTTGGAAGCAGCGCATAAAGTGCTCATGCTGCTCGCCAAAAAATAATCATAACGCTAACGACGAATCTGTTAGGAGATACCTGTGAAAAACACCTTAGGCTCAAAAATACTGCGCGCAATTGTGTGTATTCCCGCGATTATTTTTATTGTCACCGGCCTGCAATTTCTCCTAGATCCGGCGGAGGCGGTAAAGCAGTTCGGCATGCCGCTATTAGACGGTGTCGGCCGCAGCAGCCAAATCGGTGATATGGCAGGCTTTTTCCTGACCTGCGGGCTATGTGTGCTTATTGCGGTAAGTACTGGCAAACGCGTTTGGTTTTATCCCGCCGCGATGCTCACCAGCATCACCGCGATAGGCAGAATACTGGCATGGCTACTCCACGACGCCGCACTGGCGATAAACTTAATTGCACCCGAAATTATTTTCACCGCACTTTTCCTGTTTGCCGCCAGCCGTCTGCCTTCGCCCACCGCGCCTAGTAATGCCGAGCGCCAAGCCACATCAGACTCCGAGTGAGGTCAGTACATGTTCACTAACACGTTACGGCCCCTGCCCAAGGCCTTGCTACGCTTTACCGTCGCTACCGCGCTTATCGCGGGGCTCAGCACCCAAGTCTGGGCGGCTGTGGCGGCAGAGCACACTAGCAAGCGGCCCAATATTGTTCTGATCTTGGCCGACGACTTAGGCTTTACCGACAGCGCGCCCTATGGCAGCGAGATCAGCACCCCGGCATTGTCTGAGCTCGCCGACAACGGCATTAAATTCACCAATTACCACACCGCCGCCAACTGCGCGCCGACACGCGCTATGCTCCTGACGGGCGTCGACAACCACCGCGCGGGCGTGTCCAATATTCCAGAGATGGTGCCCCCAGAACTACAAAGCCACCCCCACTACCAAGGCACCCTCGGCAATAATATTGTGACGGTGGCAACACTGCTTCAAGACGCGGGTTACCACACGTATATGGTGGGCAAATGGCATTTAGGCGCCACCCCCGATCTGCTGCCCAGCAGTCGCGGCTTTGAGCGCACCATTGCCATGACCGACTCCGGCGCCGACAACTGGGAGCAAAAGCCCTATATAGCCATCTACGAACAAGCCAATTGGTTTGCCGACGGCGAGCGCTACACCCTGCCAGACGACTTTTACTCGTCGCGCTTTATCGTCGACAAAACCATCGAGTTTATCGACAGTAATACTGAGGACAACGCGCCCTTTTTTGCCTATTTACCGTTTCAAGCGGTACACATGCCGGTACAAGCCCCACAAGAATTTATCGACCGCTATATGGGCGTGTACGACATGGGCTGGACAGCGCTGCGTGAACAGCGGCTACAGCGCGCCGTTGCACTCGGTATTGTGCCGCAAAGCACCGCAACCACAATGATGAATACCACCAAGGACTGGGAGCAGCTCAGCGCAGACCAAAAACGCTATGAAGCCAAACGCATGGCCGTTTACGCCGCCATGGTCGAAGCCATGGACTTCCACATCGCGCGCTTGGTGGCCTATCTAAAACAGACCGGCCAGTACGATAATACTATTTTTATCTTTGCCTCCGACAACGGCAGCGAGGCCACCGGCCCGGCCAATGCCCAAGCCGCAGCACTGCGCTTTGCGCTGCGCCAACAAGGTTATAGCACCGACTACGACACCCTCGGCCTCAAGGGCAGCTTTAATTCCCTAAGTCCCAGTTTTGCCAGTGCCTCTGCCTCGCCACTTGCCTATTACAAGTTTCACACCGGCGAAGGCGGTATGCGGGTGCCACTGATTATTGCCGGCGAACCCATTGCCGCCAAACAACGCATCAGCCATGCCTTTTCCTTTGTCACCGATATCACCCCAACCATTTTGGACTTAACGGGCGTCCCAGCGCCCCAAGAAAAATACGGCAAATTGCGCTATGGCGGCCGCGAAGTCGAAGCCATGATTGGTCGCAGTTTATTGCCGCTATTACGAGGCGACGTTGAGCGCCTCTACGGTGACGCCGACGAAGACGCGGTGGGCTATGAACTGGCGGGGCACGCCGCACTGTTTCTTGGCGACTACAAACTGGTGCTCAACAAGCCTCCGGTCGGCGACAACCAGTGGCATTTGTACAATATTGCCACGGATCCCGGCGAGACCACCGACCTAAGTAGCGTTGAATCACCACGCCTACAAAGAATGTTAAATCTGTATCAGCAGTACGAAAAGCGCAACGACATCCAAGCAATGCCTGCCGGCTTTGTCGGTGCCCGGCAAGTGGCCATCAATGGTCTGCGCGACCGCTTTGGCGCCCAGATTATTATCGGCATTATCACGCTGATCATTCTGACATCTTTTTACGCAATTTACCGGCGAAGCAGCTATGAGTGAAACACTGCACATCGGCTCAATCGAACCCAGCGCCGAACAGCTAAAAGCCCTGCAAGCAATCGATCCAGAAGGCACATTTCACTTTGTGAATTTTCTGGCCTTTAAAGACGAGGCTGAATATCCGGCGGAGCATAAACTGGCAGAGACTAAACTCAGCGGCAGCGATGCCTACGACAAATACGGCGCCGTCGCACTTGCGCAAATTATTCAACGCGGCGGAAGACTCATCACCCTGAACACCGTTGACTTAGAAGTTATCGGTTCATCCGGTTCATGGCATAGGGTGGCCACCATGGAATACCCCAATATTGCGGCCTTTCTAGATATGATTGCGGACCCTGACTACCAGCAGGCCTTAGTCCATCGCGATGCGGGTCTCCAAGACACCATCGTCTTAGTGACACGGCCACAACTCAAAGCGCCTATTGGATAATTGGGCTAACACTTTAGGAGAGAACGAATGATTAAAGTTTATGGTGTACACGGCTCGCCCTTCGTGCGTAAAGTATTTATCGCGCTGGACATAAAGGGGATTCCCTATGAAGTCGTGCAGCAAATGCCCTTTTCCCGCGACGCAGAATATCTGAAGATCAACCCCCTCGGCAAAGTGCCCGCGCTAGTCGACGACGACTTAACGCTGTGCGACTCAAAAGTGATTTGCCAGTATTTAGAGGAAGCCTACCCCGAGGTTGCACTCTACCCCAAAGATCCTAAAGAACGGGCTCGGGCACACTGGTACGAAGATCTCTGCGCTGGCCGCGTCGCCGAGCTTGCCTCGGGTATATTCTTCCAGCGCTTTATGCGGCCCTTTGTCCTCAAGCAAGAAGCCGACGAAGTGCTGGTCGCCAAAATCATCGACCGCGACCTGCCGCCGATGCTCGACTACCTAGAATCGCAAATCCCCGCCGACGGTTTTATCTTTGGCGACTTCATGATGGCCGATCTCAGCGTCGTCAGTCCTTTTATAAACGCCGCCTACGCTGGCTACCAGGTAGATGCCACGCGTTGGCCTGCAGTGGCCGGATTGATCGCACGGGTGAAAGAGCAACCGCAGGTTAAGGCGGTATTGGCTAAAGAGGCTAAGGCGCTGGGATTAGGGTGATCGCTTAGAACGGCTCAGGTCTCATCTTTTACATCTACGTAAAGTTTGGGACTTTAGCCGGTTTATTCAGCCACGCCCCCTTGAATAAGCTCAGCAACATAATCACCCCACACTCGGTATGCCTCAGCACCCGGATGGAAGCCATCCGCGGCGATCCCGCTAAGTTCTGGCGAGTATGGAATCGGCGCGTAAGTACAGGAAGCTTCCCTGTCCGCCACGGATTTCATGAGCACATTGAATTGCTTCGCTCGCAAGCCCAACCACCACCGCAGTGGATTCGGCAGCGCAGGAAACAGGTGCATCGGTGGAATGCTGGATAGGTAAACCCTACGCACACCGAACTTCTCAGTGAGCAGCTGCACGATTAGCCGCACATTTTCAGTCCACGTGCTCGCCCTATTGAGTCCGGTCACATCATTGACACCAATGGAAACAACCGCCGTATCAAACTCTTCCTGCGGCATTGCATGGAGTCTGTCCA
>NZ_JBFJWS010000278.1:0-4251 GCF_041623545.1 Zhongshania sp.
ACTCACCTTCGCCGTATTCGTAAATATAATCGCCAAGGTGCAAAACAAAATCGAGATCGGTGCGATTAGCGATCATCCGATACACCGAGAAATAACCATGTGGATAGCTGCTGCAAGAACACACTGCAAAACGTAAATGCTTGGCATATTGGCCAGGCATTGGCAAGGTCAACGCGCGGCCGACCGGAGATTGCCGCGGGCCTACTGAAAAGCGATACCAATAGTGGCGTTCCGACATTAATCCAGCCGCATCGATCTTAACGGTATAGTCTCGCTCTGGCCCCGTGATCAAATTCTCTGCCAATACGATATGCTCAAAGGCCGGATCTTCGGCGACTTCGCACAGTACATGAATACTTTCTATACTAGCTTCATCCGGCGTGAGTCGTGTCCACAAAATAACGCGATCATCTAGCGGATCGCCACTTGCAACACCGTGTGCAAACGAGACTGCAGGCACGGCAACGGGACTACCAGCAGGAGGTTTGCTAGACTCTGGCACCCGTTTGGAATTGCCGTTGCTACCACAGGCTGTCAGTATAGGCACCGCGATAGACACAGTACTCATGGCGCGAAGAAAATGGCGTCGGTTCACGTAAATCTCACCCCTGCAGTCATTAAAAGTAACGGCATGATATACACGGGGTGTTACAGTTAAATTTCAGCGACAAGGCCAAGGCAGCGCCAATCCTTGCCACCCAAAACTAGTGAGATCGAAGTCGAATGTATAAAGCCTTATTAATTTTTGTCTGCACCGCGGTGATGGCCTGCAGCAGCAAGCCCATTCCATTTACAGATTATATTGTTAGTAATTTGCTGCGCGATAATTTGATGGGACTTGCTGAGCCGCCAATATTTAGCGTTGAGGACATTACGATTATTCAAATGCAAAACCAAGAAGAAAGTGGAAACGCGATTGTCGACGTGCGCCTTCACTTCCTAAATGATTTCGACACTGTCGCCAAACTACATAAATTAGAACCACACAATATGGTTTACAAACAGTACCAGAGTAGCTTTGGCACATTTGCGGCCGGCGAGCAGCAGGTGCATCACGCGGAATACCAATTTCAACGCCGAGGCAGTAAATGGTTTATTGTTGGCAGTCGGGCGCTGTCACCGCCAGATATTCTGCCAGCGACTGCGAGTGCACTTTAAAAGTGACTCGCCAATTGCACCCAAGGCGTCTTACCTTCTTGGCGGTAAACTTTAAAACGCGTTAGGCCAGCGTAGGGCACATTAATTCGAGTCATGGCGCCCATCGGCATACCCAAAAAATGACACATCATGACTCTAATCACCGCGCCGTGTACCACCAGCAGCACAGACTGCCCTTGATACGCCTCGGCAATAGCATCTAGCTCGCTCGTAATGCGCTGACAAAAATCTGGCATGGCCTCGCCACTAGGGGGGCTCGCCTCGGCGGGGGATTCCCAGAAATCCGCCCACTCTTTCGGATAGCGCTTTCTCGCCTCAGCGTGAGGCAGGCCTTCCCAGTCGCCAAAATGCATCTCACGGAGGTTTTCGCGCACCGCCATTGGCGCAGACCTTTGTGCAGATAAATCCTCTGCAAAGCGCAGACAGCGCTGCAAGGGCGAACTCACAATATGGTCCCACGACGCATCTCCCGCCGCCGCAACCTTATCGCGCATTTGCTGCCAGCCTAGATCGCTCAGCGCCACATCAGTGCTACCGCGAAAAATTTCGCCGCCTTCGCAGGCGCCATGACGCAGTAAATCGATGCGGGTTTCTGTCACCTTAGTCATTGCCGCGACTCACGCCCGCTTGTTCAAAACTGGCCATTTCAATTTGCAGACGACACGCCGCCTGCATAATGGGCAAGGCTAGCGCCGCGCCGGTGCCTTCACCCAAACGCATATCCAATTGCAGTAAAGGTTCGGCTTCCAACTTATTCAATAAACGACTGTGACCGGGCTCGGCGGAACAGTGAGAAAAGAATAACCACGGCCGGATAGACGGATTAATTTTCACTGCTGAAATCGCAGCAGCCGTGCAAATATAGCCATCGACCAAGACCACTATGCCGCGCTGGGCTGCGCGAATATAAGCGCCCGCTAGGGCATTAATCTCGTAGCCACCAATGCGCCGCAATACCTCAACGCCATTTTTCATATGGGGCAAATGGCGAGACATTGCGCGGGTAACCACCGCCGCTTTTTTTGCTAAAACCTGATCGCTAATGCCAGTACCGCGTCCGACCATCGCGGTAGCCGACAAACGCGTATGGGCAACGGCCAGCGCCGCCGCGGCAGTGCTATTGCCGATACCCATTTCACCGCCGATGAACACATCAATGTCGCCAGCCTGATCAATTATATTGCGGCCCACAGCCAGTGCTTCTTCGCACTGCTCCAAGGACATCGCCTCGGTAACGCACATATTCTGGGTACCCGCACCTACCCGTAAATCCTGGACATTAGGCAGATCTTCCAGCGCATAAACGGTGCCGACATTCACCACCGTAAAATCAATGCCCATCGATTTCGCGAGGACACTAATGGCAGCACCACCATTAGCGAAATTGCGCACCATTTCTGAGGTGACAGTCTGAGGGTAAGCAGAAACATCTTCGGTAGTGACACCATGGTCCCCGGCAAATACCGCAATCAAGGCCTTGTTCGCGTGGGGTTCCAAGGTGCGCTGAACCGCCGACATCTGCACCGCCACATTTTCAAGGCGGCCTAAGGCGCCACGGGGCTTGGTTAAACTATTTTGGCGCGCTATCGCTGCCGCCCGCATGTCTTCGTCGGCTTCCGGTGCCGCTTCCTCGTACCAATGACTCATGCCTATTCCCTATTGATCTCTATTTTAATTTTTTAAAACTTGCTCTAAACCCGCAGTAACAAATACAACCCTATTCGCTATTGCGGCTATATCTTGGTGCAAACGCCCCGCTTCATCCACAAAACGGCGAGTCAGCGAACCCATGGGGACAATACCTTGCCCGACTTCATTGCTGACCAAAACAATATGGCCCGGCGCGGTCGTTAAGGTATGCAAAAACTGGCCCTTTACCTGCAGCCAACGCTCATCATCTTCCTTGGCCAGCCAATTGCTCAACCACAAAGTTAGGCAATCCACTAAGATTGCCGTCTGCGGTGAAGCATATTGCCGTATCGCCACAGACAATTCCTCGGGTGCCTCTACAGTACGCCAATCATCCGCTTCACGCTGCTGCTGATGATGACTAATTCTCGCTGCCATTTCAGGATCACCGGCGGTTGCGGTCGCCAGATAAATCCGCTGCCGATTAGCGTCGCAAATTCGCTGTTCCGCCAACCGGCTTTTCCCCGACCGGGCACCGCCCAAATACAATTCCAGCACAAAGCCACTCCAGCAAGGCGACGAGACTGCCACCGTTTCACGATCTGACGTATAGTAAACCGCTTATTCTACAAGACTGGACTTCATTGAGGGAAATATGGGACATCGATTATCCAAGATTTACACGCGAACCGGCGACGACGGCACCACTGGCCTCGGTGATGGTTCGCGAATCGACAAAGATCACTGCCGCATGGAAGGCATTGGCACCATCGACGAAGTAAATTCTTTTATCGGTTTACTCATGGCCGAACTGCCCGCGGCAGATCCCTACCTGCCACTACTGGCACGTATCCAACACGATTTATTTGATTTGGGTGGTGAGTTGGCCGTACCGGGCTACACCATGATTAGTCCAGAACGAGTTGGTGAGCTGGAGACCAGCCTCGACGAATTAAACGCCGACCTGCCGCCGCTAAAGAACTTCATCCTACCCGGAGGCAGCAAAGCGGCCGCGCTTTGTCACATGGCTCGCTCAGTATGCCGCCGCGCAGAACGCTGCTTAGTTGCCCTGAGCAAGACCGACGAGGTCAACGCCACTGGCCGCAAATACTTAAACCGCTTATCGGATTTTTTGTTTGTGATGGCGCGACTACTGGCCCTGCGCGACGGTGGCCAGGAAGTGTTATGGGTACAGGCGGATAAGCGCTAAAAGGACCGCTAGAGGTCCGGTGTCGGACGTCGGACGAGGGCTTTAGTGCTTACTTTTAGGTTCAAACCTTGTTGCTGAGATGGGCCCCTGCCTTCGCAGGGGCGACGAGCAAACATTACCTTGGCGTATCTGCTCGCTAGGTAAGCCCGAGAGCACAGCGTATGCATTAGGTGCAAGCGCCTGATGCCGAACTCTGTTGCTGGAGTTGACTCACGCCATCAAGAGTGACGACCCTATTGGATTATTATGGCAGG
>NZ_JBFJWS010000279.1:0-4238 GCF_041623545.1 Zhongshania sp.
CATTTCCCCAGCGTTTATTTGTTTTCATAGCAAGTTTGCTCGTTAGCACTTTTTAAAGTGTCACTATCTTATCATGTTGTAATCTTGCGGATGTCGTTAAAACAAAGCGAATTGATCGTGGATTGTACGTATTTGCGGCCTGTATTTTGTGACGCAGTTGGCTTTATGAGCACATTTAATGACGGCCGCTTCCGGGTAGTTGGCATGAATTAATTGTAAATACCGTCTTTTGTCGCCTCGCGATTTGGGGCGGTACTTACAATGCCGTCTCGCTCTCGGTGACGGGAAAGGGGCCAAAAGAAAGACCGCTAAGCGCCCGTTCTTTTGTTTAGGCGATGGGTTTCTCAAGTATAAACTGATAAACATCGATCGACTTCCCCCGGAAGCCACCCTCGCAGTAGCCCAAATAATAGTCCCACATTCGCTTAAAGCGTTGGTCAAAGCCCAGTGGCGCGATCACTGGCCACTGTTGGTGAAAATTGCAGGCCCATTCACGCAAGGTGCGGGCGTAGCTATGGCCAAAAGCTTCCTCATTTTTTATCTGAAGACCTGCGATGCCAGCTTCGGTCCGAAAGCGTTCGGGGCTGGGCAGCATGCCGCCGGGGAAGATATAGGTCTGAATAAAATCGGGGTTCGCGCTATAGCCGGTAAAACGGGCCTCTTCAATTGTAATGATCTGAATAGCGGCGCGGCCACCGGGTTTGAGTCGTTGATATAGCGTTTGGAAATACCTTGGCCAGTATTTTTCACCTACGGCCTCGAGCATTTCTATGGAAACAATATGGTCGTATTGGCCTGTGGTGTCGCGGTAATCAGTTAGGCTGAACGCCGCGTTGCCGAGTGTTTCAAGTTTATTCAGACGCTGCTCGGCAAACTCCAGTTGGCGCTCAGATAAGGTAATACCGTGGAGATCAACAGTCTTCTGTTGGCAAAGCTGTTCAGCAAAGCCACCCCAGCCACAGCCAATTTCTAAAATACGGTCGCCATTGTTTACCTGGAGTAAATCAATAATTCGTTGGTACTTTGCCTGCTGTGCTTCGCTTAGGCTTTGCTCCTCATCGCGGTAATAGGCAGCGGAGTAGGTCATGCTGGGATCAAGCCAATGCTGGTAAAAGTCATTGCCGAGGTCGTAGTGGTAACTAATATTGCGACGGCTGCCGCGCTTACTATTGGCATTGCGACGATGTCGCCATTTGTGAACAAGCCCAGCAAATTTTCCGCTGTCGAGCATGCCGGCAAAGTTATTTTCGTTGACGACAATCCACTCCACTAAAATAGCGAGATCGGGGCTGTCCCAGTCACCGTCGATATAAGCTTCGCTCCAGCCTACGGACCCGCCGGTGAAGGCTTTGCGCACCGCCTGCCAGTTGTGCAGGTTTACCACTGGATTAAGTCGTTCGCAGGGCTGTTCTCCGAATTCGATTTGACTGCCATTAGGCAGGTTTAGGCTTAGCACCCCGCTGGTCGCGTTTGATAGTGGTGCAAGGACCTTGGTGAGTATTTGTTGTTGGCGCTTTGCCCACCAGCCGGACTCGCGGTGGCGATCTAGCGTCGCCGTAGCTGATTTCATAGTAGACCCTTCACGTATTAAACAGATTTATTTATCAATACGTGAGATTGGTGAACTTGGTTCAGCTGGCTTCGTCACTATTTTTAAACCGCGGCAAAATAACTTCAGGGCTTCCCAGTGAATACCCGCCAGTACTTTTAAGGTCATCAAGGGTAGCGAACAGAAATTACGCAGCAATTCGCGATCGTTAAATGGACGGCGCTGGCCCTGGAACGCTGCATGGAGCAGGTTCTTGCCATCTTCTTGGACGCGGATGCTAATCCCTAATTTATCGTTGGGTTGGCGAAGCCGAAATTTATAGCGCATCGCCATATTATTAAACGGGGACACATAGAAGTTTTTGTCGCACTGCTGCTGAATGGTGGGTTTACTGCGGTCGGTTGGGGGCACAGGGAATAAATAGCTGTGCCGTTGTTTAAAGGTGTTACTCACTTCGTAGAGCACGGCGAATAACTGTTGCTGCTGGTTATAGCAGTAATAAATGCTCAGGGGATTAAAGGTGTAGCCCAGAATACGGGGATAGCAGAGCAGGCTTACCCTAGCGAGGGTGTCGGTAATCCCTTGGCCTGTAAGACAGCGCTCAATATAGTGGCGGGGTGACTCGCCACTGCCATTGCCAAAGTCCTTGAAGTGGAAGCTGAATAAATTGAAATGATTTAGTGAAAATAAGCGGCAGTGGTCTGCCGCTTCATCGAGCTCGTCGAGGTCAAATAGAAAACTGCTAATTTGATAGGTAAAACGATGGCTCAATGGCGTTAAGCGTTGATGCCGAACTTCGCCCCGGTAGATCGCGGTGTGCAGACTAGCGCTCATGCGGCATTGTCTATCACCGGCTTATTGCTTAGGTGAATACGGCCATTGGCGTTAGGTACAATCCACGGTCTGACGATATTGCCCAGTTGCTCTGCCACCGCCAAGCCCGATTGAATGCCGTCCTCGTGAAAACCATAACCAAAATAACTGCCGCAAAACCAGGTTCGCTGCTTACCTTGCAGCGTCCATAATTGTTCCTGGGCTTGGAGTGCGGCCTCGTTGAACACCGGGTGTTGGTAGTGAAAGCGTCGGTAAACTTGATCGCTACGCGGCTTTGTTAGTGGGTTTAAGGTCAGCAAAATGGATTCTTGGCAGGGCAGGTGTTGCAGTAAGTTCATCCAGTAACTAACCGACACTTTATTGTTGCGGCGGCTAGTATCGGCAAGATAATTCCAGCTTGACCACACCGCGTGACGTTTGGGCATCAAGCGCTCGTCGCGATGTAATACTGCTTCGTTTTGCTCATAGGTGAAGGCGTTTAGTAAGCGCTGTTCCGCAGTGCTGGGTACATCAAGTATGGCAAGGGATTGGTCGGCGTGGCCGGCCATAACGACATGGTCAAAGCGGTGGCTGTCACCCTGATTGTCGACAAGAATTACGTGATCGCCGAAGCGTTTTACCTTGTTAATGCCACAGTTTAGTTTGATGCCATTGGCAAAGTCTGTGCTCATTTTTTTAATATACTGGCGAGAACCGCCGTTTACCGTCTGCCACTGGGGGCGCTCACTCACTTGCAGCAGACCGTGATTGTCACAAAACCGCAAAAAGGTTTTAGCGGGGTAGGCGAGCATCTTTTCAATAGGTGTAGACCAAATGGCGGCACTCATCGGTAATAAATGGTCTTCACAAAATCCGGGGCCAAATTTCTCTTGCTGCAATAGCTCGCCAAGCGACAAGTCAGCGGGGAGCGTGTCCAGCCAAGTGGCACTTTGCTTATAAAACCGCAGTAGATCCCTAATCATTCCCCAGAAGCGGGGGCGTAAGATATTGCGCTTTTGGGCGAACATCGTGGCGACCGAGTTTGATCCGCTATATTCAAGCCGGCCTTGGTCTAGTGATACGCCAAAGGACATATCTGTGCCGGAATAGCCCACGCCTAAATGCTTAAATAGCGCCACTAAATTAGGGTACGAGCGTTCATTGAACACAATAAAGCCGGTATCGACAGCAATGGTGCCCGCGCTGGTTTGAATATCTACGGTGTTGGTGTGGCCACCGAGGCGCGAATCTTGTTCAAACAGCGTAACTTGGTGCTGTTTACTCAATAGCCATGCGCTACTGAGGCCGGAAATACCGGAGCCGATCACGGCTATTTTTAATGGTGCTTGCATATATAATTCATTGATCCCGCTTTAGCGTACTTACGTATATTCTTCCTAGACAGATCAGCCACAATAACGATAAGTGGTGAGGCGACGTTATTTGTCGCCGCTATGGAGAATCACATGCGGAGTCCTTCCCGAAAATGGCAAGTCGCGCGATACGCTTTGCCAAGTCTTACTTTGGCGGCTTTAGGCCTGCCTGTTTATCTATATGTCCCGCTATGGCTTGCTGAGCTAGGTGGCTATAGCATAGTTGGTCTTGTGTTCTTTGCTGCAATATTTAGCTATGTGCTGAACGACACGCCCATGGGGGCATGGATCGACCAGCAGGGCAGGCTTTGCCATCGGTCATGAAAAGCGTCTTGGCTTAAGCTTTATCAGCTGAGGACAGTTAATGTAGTGTGATTATGGTGTTTAAATTGCTCGAGTTAATTATGTTAGGCCTTAGTTCAATGGCCGTTATTGATGGTGCTAAATGATGATTAAATATCGGCAGGCGTATTTTTTAAGTTTTTTACTATTGCTTGGCGTAC
>NZ_JBFJWS010000280.1:0-4199 GCF_041623545.1 Zhongshania sp.
AATTCAATATCCGCTTTATCAATTTCGTCGATCAGCAACACCACCTGCTCGTCGGCCGCAAAGGCCTCCCAGAGTTTTCCCTTGCGAATATAGTTGCTGATATCTTTAACTTTTTCATTCCCAAGCTGAGAGTCCCGCAAGCGCGACACAGCGTCGTACTCATATAAGCCTTGCTGCGCTTTTGTCGTCGACTTGATATGCCACTGAATTAGGGTTTTACCCATGGATTCAGCAACTTGCTCTGCCAGCAAGGTCTTACCCGTGCCTGGCTCGCCTTTAATAAGTAAGGGACGCTGCAATGTCACTGCCGCGTTAACGGCCATACTCAGGTCGTCAGTTGAAACATATGAATCGGTACCGGTAAATTTCATTCCTATTCCCTAAAACTTGTCGCACTGCTCTACACTTATTCAGGCGATGATTAAAATGATTGCGCAGAAGACTACCCAAGCTGGCATTATAAGGCAATTACAAATAAGGCCAGCAATATTAATCCATTTCAGCACCAGATTGGCGATGCTCACGCTATTTGTACTGAAGGCCCTTTATCACAGACCACAGGAGATCCCCATGCCCGCCCCTTTTGACGATCTAAGCCTCACCATCGGCAACACTCCACTCATTAAAGTAAAGCGCATCAGCCAACACAATATTCTGGTAAAAATGGAGAGCCGTAACCCTGCCAATAGCGTTAAATGCCGAATTGGCGCCAATATGATCTGGCAGGCAGAGCAAGACGGTTTACTTAAAGCCGGCATGGAAATTGTCGAACCCACCAGCGGTAATACGGGCATTGCACTAGCGTTTGTCGCCGCCGCGCGTGGCTATCCGATCACCTTAACCATGCCAAGCACCATGAGCATGGAACGCCGTAAGGTTTTGCTCGCGCTCGGCGCCAAACTGGTCCTCAGTGACGGCAGCAAAGGTATGAAAGCGGCCATCGCCGCCGCCGAAGCCATCGTGGCTGGCGATCCCGAGCATTATTTTATGCCCCAGCAATTTAGTAACCCTGCCAATCCGGCTATTCATGAACGGACCACCGGCCCCGAGATTTGGCAGGACACCAATGGTGAAATCGACATTCTAGTTGCCGGCGTGGGCACAGGAGGCACCTTGTCGGGCATTTCTCGCTTTATTAAAAAGCAGTGCGGCAAAGCTATCACCACGATCGCCGTCGAACCTAGCTCGACCAATCTTATTCGCAGTGCACTAACCGGCGTCGAAGTACAACACGCTCCCCATAAAATCCAAGGTATTGGCGCTGGCTTCCTACCCGACAATCTCGACTTGAGTATGGTTGATGCCGTAGAAGCCGTCGACGACGATGAGGCCATGCAGTGGGCCCATCGTTTGATGAAAGAGGAAGGGATTTTGGCAGGCATTTCGAGCGGCGCGGCGATGGCCGTAGCTGAGCGTTTAGCGAATCGCCCTGAGAATGCGGGCAAAACTATTGTCGCGATTCTTCCCGACTCTGCCGAGCGCTATCTCAGTTCGGCATTGTTTGCCGGTGCTTTTACTGAGATCGAGGGCTAAGCAACGATTTCCTTAGGCTTAGTAATTCAGGGTTCTGGGCCAAGGACTCGTACTTCAATAGCTCGTTAACTTGTTGAATGCGTTGCGCCTGTTCTACAGGCGTGGCGCGAATAGCAACTACCATATCTGCAACTAATTTATTGAGTTTTCCCATTACCTCGCGGTTGTGCGGATGCAATACGTACGCCCGATCCAGGTAATACAGGGCACCGTTAATATCGCCAAATTTCAGCGCTAAATCAGCGTCTGCCACATGTGACGTTAACTGTTGCTGTACCTCTACAGGCAGTTCAGCGAAGGGAATATCTGGCCCCAGCTCAGGCGTATAGAACGCTAAGTACGCAATCGCAGTGAGCACCATCGCCACTAGGGCAGCGCTTAGCTGCCTTACTCGACGGCCAGCACCGCTAAATTGCCGGTAAAACTGACCCGCATCAGGGCAGCGGGCATCGCGCGCAAACGCCAAGGCGCTATTTATCGCCAGCCATTGATATAGTGGAATACCTTTAATTCGCTTTGGCTTTAGGCCCTGATCTCGCGCCACAATCGCCTTCTTTTTGGCAAATGGATGCTCACCACTATATAGCTGGTAAGCGATAACCCCGATCGCATAAACATCATCCGAAGTATGCGGTGGCGCTGCGGTAAACATCTCACAACTTGCATAGCCCGGCGTCAAACCAACAACCTCGCCGATATCGTCCGCCCCCCCGTATAGGGCCCTTGCAATGCCAAAATCTAATATTTTCAAAACACCTTCATCGGTAACAAAAATATTCGCGGGCTTTAAATCTGAATGTACAATATTGCGTTTGTGGGCATAGGCAATACCCTGAGCAATGGCTTCAATATATTCCTTTGCATGCAGCGCACAGTGTTCTCGGTCGGCAATAATCTGATCTAATGTGCGACCTTTAAGCGCTTCCATCGTCATGAAGAACACATCGCCATCACGATCAAAATCGTAAACGGTGATGATATTAGGGTGCGCCAATTTTTGTGATTTATCAGTCTCTCGCTGCAGGGAAATATAGGCCATTGGGTCGCGAGAAAAATCGCCGGAAATTAGCTTTATCGCAACGTAGGGATCCTTGTGCTTGGCCTCCAATTTACGCTGATCAACAGCAAGGAACACCGCGCCCATGCCGCCTTCTCCGAGTTTTTTTTCTAACAGGAACCGGCCTTTTAGTACGCTACCGACATCAAAGCCCGCGCCATCGATTGGTTTATCGGAACTACCGTCATCAATAAAAAAGGCCGTATCCTCGCCCTCTTCGCTATGCACTAAGGTGGCGTCTCGTCGCTGAGTCGCGTCGCCTGCTAGCACCGCCGTTTTGTCGTCATCGGGGTCCTTAACATCCTCAATTTTCGGCAACACCTGTTCAGTAGCATCTGAACCAAAGGATATTAATGTGCCCTCATCATCACCTAGTGAAGAAATTTTGGTACTGACGCGAGTTTTATCTTGGTCACTCATTGTTTATCCTTAGCGCTGCCCCCTAATACCGATTGATACCGGCATCAGACCTTGCTCTACTTTATTAAATTTAGCCACCGCTCTCGCCAGCAGCAGCGATGGCCAATACCCGGAAGCAGCACAAATTCGCCGCCGTGTTGCGCAGCGAATTCTCGTATGTGCTGTGCGGGTATATTTTCGTCGTCCTCCCCAGCAAAATGCCGATACCGAATGTGCCGAGGGTAACGGGACAACATGGGATTTAATGAATCCTGTAGCGGCAAATACCCGTGGTATTCTGCCCAGCGATCAGTATCCAAGTTCGCGGCAACAGTAATAACCTCATCGACGTCGGTCATATAGGCAAGCATTAACATCGCTAAACTACCACCACCGCTATAACCAATTAAGCTTACGCTGGTCGGCTCCCGAGCCTTAATTAATTTCTGTGCGGCGGCGGCCATACTGCGTGCCACAAGCTCACTATAACGCGCCGACGTCCACAACGTTTCATCGCACATTGGCTCTCGAAACAACCCCAGATAGCAGGGTCGCCCTAAATAGATAATATCCGCTTGGCTATCAAGGCTGGCTAATTCTAATACAAGGGGATTTCTTGGTGTGGGGTCTCTGGCGATATATCGACCGTGCAGCCAAGGACTACCATCACCGTCAAGATAAATATGCAGCGCTTTAAACTTTGACGGTGGTGTCGCGTAGATCACATGATGAAAATTTAAGCCCTCTACAACGTGCTTCGTGAAACCAAATTCGAAAGCCTTTGCGTCCATACGCTGTGCGGGGTTAGCACAGGCGGCAAGTAATAAAACTTGAATACATAAGAATAAATAAACTTGCCGGCGTTGATAGCGGGCCGCCCCACTCACCGTCACACCTATGATTAGCTTTGGCCTTTACGGTAATTCATAACGCAGCCCCAATGTTGCCGTGTACTTGTTCATATAGTCGTGTAAAAACAAGCGTTCATAAGCGGCGTACATCGCCAAGCCCCGCTTAAATTGTGCCGCCACCCCCCAGGAAACGGCCAAAGTACTTGAGTCTGGCTCGTCTGACTGGTCAGCAATATTGCCGAGTACACTTTTGTCAGCATCACTCAAGGTCTGGCCATTTGTCTTATAGGCATCACCTTGATCAAAATTAAATTCAGCACGCATTGACGGTAACAGCACGCCCCAGGTTTGTAATAACG
>NZ_JBFJWS010000281.1:0-4185 GCF_041623545.1 Zhongshania sp.
GTATCTCGCTTGATCCGATTAACGGCAGCAAACCGAACAACTTTAGCGAAACGGTAAGAAAATGGCGATTAATTTTGACAAAGCCTTAGGGGTCCACGAGCAAGCACTGTTTTTGCGGCAGAAGCGCAATGAAGTGTTGGCTGCAAATATTGCCAACGCCGACACCCCTGGCTACAAGGCCCAAGACATTGACTTTCGCACGGCGCTATCGAATTCAGCTGCAGCGGGAGATCAGCCAATGTTGTCGCTTAAAGTGACCAACGCAGGCCACCAGCACCGCGCCGACGGCAGTGCCGATGCGCTGTCAGCCTCATTAAAATATCGCCAGCCATACCAGCCTTCTCTGGACGGCAATACCGTTGAAACCCATATCGAACAGGCCGAGTTTGCCGATAACTCCATGCGTTATCAGGCAACCTTACAATTTTTAGGTAGCCGCTTAAGCGGGCTTAAATCTGTCCTTCAGGGAGGCCGATAAATCATGGCTAATCCACTCGACATCGCCGCGTCAGCAATGAACGCGCAAATGATGCGGCTCAATACCGTGGCCAGCAATATGGCCAATGCCGATTCGGTAGCGGGTAGTGAAGAAGAAGCCTACCGCTCGCGGCAAACCGTGTTTGCCACCGTGCTAGATCAACAGCGCGAAGTGGCGGGGGTTGCTGTGACCGGTGTTGTTGAAAGTAACGCGCCAGTAATGAAACGTTACGAACCGGGTCATCCCCAGGCAGACATCGATGGGTATATCTATTCGTCGAACGTCAATACCGTGGAAGAAATGGCCAATATGATGTCGGCTTCGCGCTCTTTCCAGAATAACGCCGAAGTTTTCTCTACCACCAAAACCCTGATGCTGCGCACCCTGCAGCTTGGCCAGCAGTAGGAGTCTGAATAATGGAAGTGCGCACACTAGAACAGCTGCAAATGCAGACCGCCACCAGTAAAGCCAAAAAAGATGCCTCGTCTCTTGATCAAGATGATTTTATGACCTTGATGCTTCAGCAGCTCAAAGCGCAGGACCCTTTTAAGCCGACGGACAACACCGAGTTTATTAGCCAAATGGCACAGCTAACTTCGGTGAGTGGCATCAGCGAAATGAACGAAAACCTCAGTGCGCTAACGGGCTCGCTGTATTCGGCGCAGCTCCTCGACTCTTCGTCGCTGATTGGCAAAGACGTGCTAGTGGAGTCCAGTATTGCTTCGCTACCTAGGTCCGGCAGCGTCCGCGGTCAGGTGGAATTGCCCACCAGTACTCGGGCCTTGGATATCGATATTTTATCGCCCAGTGGTGAAGTCATTGCCAAGGTGCCAATGGGGCCTCAGGCCGCAGGGGCCAGCAGCTTTGAATGGGATGGCATTGGTCTTAAAGGCGAACGTATGCCACCGGGCAACTACGAAATTCGCGCCAATTATTTAAATGGAAATAAAGTTGAAGCCCTCACTACTGAGATGCGCAGTCCGGTTATTAGCGTGAGTGTGCCAGTGGGCGGTGGCAGCCCGCAGGTCCAAGTGCAGGGCATAGGTACGGTGAGCCTGTCACAAATCAAAGAGATTAGCTGAGTTGCAATTGCGCTATTCAGACAATGACAAAACTACATTCTTAGTAGGAGTTACAATATGAGCTTTAATACCGCACTTAGTGGCTTGAACGCAGCGCAATCGCATTTGGATGTGACCGCGCACAATATCGCCAACGTTAATACGACGGGTTTTAAAGGCTCGCGTACTGCCTTTGCCGATGTCTATGCAACGTCAAATAATGACGTGACCAAAACCACGCCCGGCGCCGGTGTTCGGGTAAACGCAATCACCCAGCAGTTCTCCCAAGGCAATGTCGACTTTACCGGCAATAATCTGGACTTGGCGGTCAGTGGTGAGGGCTTCTTTACCCTCAAAGGCAGCGGTGGAGTTACCTATACGCGCGCTGGCGCCTTCAGTGTCGACGCGCAAGGCTATGTGGTGAACACGCAAAGTGATCGTCTACAAGTATTTGCCCCCACCGGAAACGGTGATTTCTCCACCGGTGCCCTAAATGACCTGAAGCTTGAGGTGAATGAAAACGCTCCCCAAGCAACAGTGCGGGGTCTGGTTGGCGTGAACCTGCCAGGCAATGCCCCAGTGCCAACGGTAACACCGTTTGATCCAACCTTACCCGGCAGCTATAACCACGCCACCTCAATGACGATATACGACTCGCTGGGCACCCAGCACACCGCGACGATGTATTTTGTGCGCGACGCGGCGGCCAATACCTGGAATCAACAGCTCTATGTAGACAACAACGCAGTGGGCGGGGCAAACACCCTTTCGTTTAGTAATGCAGGGGTTTTGCAAACACCGGCCAATGGCCTTGTAACCTACCCAGCCTACGATCCCGGTACCGGAGCCGCTGACCTAGATTTGTCCTTCGATTTTAATGCCACTACCCAGTACGGGCCGGAGTTTGGTGTAAACAACCTCAAGCAAGACGGTTTTACCACCGGCCGACTGACGGGTATTGAAGTTGGGCCATCGGGGGTGGTATCTGCCCGTTATACCAACGGCCAGGCAACACAGCTCGGCAAAATAGCGATGGCGAGTTTTACCAATCCCAATGGCTTGCAGCAGCAGGGCGACACCTCTTGGGCCGAAACCTTCTCCTCAGGCAGTCCGCGAGTGGGTGAGGCGGGTACGTCTAACTTCGGTTTATTGCAATCGGGCGCGCTAGAAGGCTCTAACGTTGATTTGACTGAACAGCTAGTGGAAATGATTACCGCCCAGCGTAATTTCCAAGCCAATGCGCAGATGATCTCAACTGCTGACCAAGTAACCCAAGCGATCATCAATATTCGCTAATTGACGGCGGCCTAGGCCGCCATTAAATCGGAGTTGTTATGGACAGATTACTGTATCTCGGCATGACGGGTGCAAAGAACACCCAGCTCGCTCAAACCACTAACGCCAATAATTTGGCGAACGTGAGCACGGCAGGCTTTCGTGGCGATTTTCAGAATATTCTGTCTCAGCAGGTTGAAGGCCCGGGTATGGCGACGCGCTTTAACTCGGTATATCAGGGCGAGACGTCTGATTTTTCAGTGGGTTCGATTATGGCCACTGGCCGTCAGTTAGATGTTGCTATACGCGGTGACAAGGGCTGGTTTGTGGTAACCGCGCCAGACGGCAGCGAAGCCTATAGCCGCCGTGGCGACTTCCATATTACCAGTGACGGCATGCTGCTAAACGGCGCCGGGCAACCGGTAATGGGTGACGGCGGCCCGGTCGCGATTCCCGAGCATGAAAGCCTAATGATTGGCGAAGACGGCACGGTTTCTATTGTACCGCTGGGGCAGGGCGCTGAGTCGCTGTCGACAGTCGATCGCATTCGCTTGGTCGACGCGGCGCCCAATCAACTGCAAAAAGGTGAAGATGGGCTAATGCGCATGCGCGACGGCGGCAGCGCGCCAACGTCGTCGGCAATCCGTATTAGTTCAGGTAATTTAGAAGCATCAAACGTGAACAGTGTCGATGCCATGGTGACGATGATCGCACTGGCGCGGCAATTTGAAATGCAAGTTAAAACCATGAGTGCGGCAGAAACGGTTGCTGAAACTGGCAGCCGCTTAATGCGCATGGAATAACGAGGAGTTATTTATGAATTCATCACTATGGGTCGCTAAAACCGGTCTCGATGCCCAACAAACCCGGATGCAAGTCGTAAGTAACAACCTTGCAAACGCCAATACCACTGGCTTTAAAAAAGACCGCGCGTCCTTTGAAGATTTGCTCTATCAAAACATGCGTCAGGTCGGCGGCCAGACGTCGCAACAAACCCGTTCACCCAGTGGTATGCACGTGGGTACCGGGGTACGGGTCGTGTCGACCGAGAAAATACACCAGCAGGGCACCTTGAACCAGACCAGCAACTCTTTAGATGTTGCCATTGAAGGCAAGGGCTTCTTCCAGATTCAAATGCCCGACGGCAGCATCGCCTACACCCGCGACGGCTCCTTTCAGCTCGATGATCAGGGTCAGATTGTGACCAATACCGGCAATGTGGTCGACCCCGGTATGACCGTGCCCCAGGGCACCTTGAGTATCAGCATCGGTTCAGACGGTGTAGTCAGTGCGGTATTGGCGGGCAGTGCCGCGCCGGTGCAAGTCGGTAGTTTTCAGCTCGCTGACTTTGTAAATCCATCAGGCCTGCAA
>NZ_JBFJWS010000282.1:0-4164 GCF_041623545.1 Zhongshania sp.
AAAGTCTTAATGCCAGACTCAGCCGAAATACCCGCACCAGTTAACACAACAATGCGCTTTGTCACAGCAATTCAACCCAGGTAGCTCTAAAACCACGGACGCCGATTAAGTACATACGTCTGCTCAAATTCCGCATCGGATTTGGTGATATAAATAATAAATTCAATAAATGCGATGATGGCGATAATTAATGAGGGCAGGCCGGCCAAGATAAAGCCAAACAGAAAGGCCAACACCATAATGACCCCCTGCTTGGTATACCCCAGATAAAATTTGTGTACGCCAAAGGCGCCGAAAAAAAAGGCAAATAGTGCCGCAGCCACTTTTTTAGACGAACCGGTGCTCAGTGTATTATCCAAATAAATTGCCTCGGCTTGGCCGCCCTTTGCCACAAAATCGACCGCGGCCCCGGGTTTTACGACGCCCTCCGCCTGCCACTGGGCGGCATTAAAACTGTAGCGCTGGCCGTCATCAGCGCTAATCACGCCGGTGCCAGTATCCGCTTTAAAATCAAGTATTTTGCCTTTCATTCCAGAGTTCCTTTTAATTTTTACCTGCCAGCCACTTGAGAATAACCCGCCACACCGCCTACCACCAAACATCGCTCGCGACGATTTAATTCAGTACTTTTTGCCAAAATGTCGCAGCACCTTGGCTAGGATCGAGTTCATAGGGCGCAAATCCGCAATGCTGATATACACGCTGAGCACGCACATTATTCGCCAGAACTTCCAAGGTCAATTTGCAAAACCCCGATTTGCGCGCATAAGCCTCAAGCACTGCAATCATCTTTACACTGAGCCCTTGACCACGATGTTCAGGCAGCACCATGACATCATGGATATTAAGCAGCGGCTGGCATTTAAAAGTGGAAAACCCGCGCAAGGCGGTCAGCAGGCCGACCGCGTCGTCGTCATCAAAAACCAATAAACTGACGGCGCCAGACTCTGCCGCCAAAGCATCGCACAATCTAGTTAGTACGCTTTCCGGCAGCGCTTCACCGCCGCCCATGGGGTCTAGCGCATAAGCCGCCATTAATTTCACGATGCCGGCACGGTGCCGAGTATTGTGATAGTCGGCAATTTCAATTTCCATAATTGAGCCTATCGTCAGCGTCACTAAATTTTATCAGCACCGGCCCCAAGTGGCTGACCGTAACTGAACTCCACAAAATTGCCATCGGGGTCGCGCAGCCCACAGTAATAGCCAACGGGAAATGGCTCTTGCCGAGTCGACCAAGCAAGTATGCCATCTTGCTTGGCCCGTGCCGCAATCACATCCACTGCCGCGCGACTCTGCACAGCAAAACCGAGGTGAGAGTAATCGCAATCCTGCTGATGACGCCCGGGCCCACCGGGCAACAATACCAAAATAAAATCCTGCTCCCGCCCCTCTTCGGCCAACCAGACCACCTCACCACCAGTATTACTGCGCCGGTGAACTACTTTCAAACCCGCGTAGTCACAATAGAATGCCACACAGGCATTAAGGTCCTGGACATGCAGTGCCAGATGCGTAAGCGAAATAGACATAAGATCTCCTATTCGATATTTGAACGGATGCCAATATACCCGCCGGCGAGCACAGGCCACCTCTGGATAAAACCTATAGCGAATTGGCCTCAGCCAAAAGCTCAACGGTTAAACCCCGCAACTGCTGTCGAAACCACTGCTGGCCACTGTCCCCATCAAGTGCCACCGGCCACATCATCCAAATGGGTATAGGCTCAATCGCCAAAGGAAAATCGAAGCACTGCAAGTCAAACGCGCCAGCATACAGCTGCTGAATACGCGAGGGCATGACGGCAAGAAAATCTGTGCTGGCCACTACCGGTAACATACTGGAAAAGTTTTGCACCTGTGCGGCTTTTTTACGCTTAAGAGACTGCCCACCCAATGCCACTTCTAATTGACTGCGCTCGCGACTGCGTAGCGGCAAAAAAACGTGTTCTTCGGCGAGGTATTGTGGCAACGACAAACTACCTTCAATGCGTGGATGGCCCTGCCTAGCGATGACAACTAAACGCTCTCGGCCTAGCTCCTCAGTGCAGATAAAATCCTGCTGTAGCGGCAGATAGTCGATGAGGACATCGATTTCTATGCGTCGCAAAGCAGCCAGCAACTCCTTATTCTGCCCTGAAAAGCCGAGGACTTCGACTCTGAGCTCTGAACCGGCCAACAGCATTCGCTTCAACAGCGGACCCAAGGCCACTGCCTCAAAATAATTGTCGCCGAGTAAACGAAAACTGCGTCGTGCACTCTTTGGGTCAAATACCTGATCTTGCGTAAGCGTGCTGCGAATTAAGGCTAGGGCATCACGGATTTGCGGATAAATAGCCTGCGCTTTTGGTGTCGAAATCATGCCGAGGCGAGTGCGAACAAACAATTCGTCTTTAAAGGTAAGTCGCAAACGCTGTAAGGCTGCGCTCATGGCGGGCTGGCTCATACCCAATCGCTCTGCAGCACGTGTCATATTTTCATCAACCATCAGCGCGTCAAAAATCGCCAATAAATTCAGATCGATACCGCGCAGATTCAACATTACAAAGCCTAATTATATTAATATCAAATAATAATTATACAAAACATCTAATTCACAAATAATTATAGACCGCTATGCTAGTAACACAATAAACGCCGCAAGGAATAAGTCATGGACAACATCGTCAGTCTCTCGGTCATTCTGTTTATTATCTTAGCATCGGCATGGGAGTGGCTGGCCGGCCGCAACCGCGACGGCAAAAAGTCTCGGGAAGACTGGGGCATGGCAGTCATTGCCGCATTTGGCCTTAGCGCCGTTCAAAGACCGGCCTTGATATTTACCATTGCTTGGCTCGGCACCCAACTAGCACCTCACTTTCAAGGCAGCCTCAGCTGGCTGCAGCAGGACTATTTTTGGCCCGTGCTCATTGCATATATATGTATTGAGGAATTACTGCACAGCGGCGCCCATTTCTTCTCTCACGCCCGCCGACCTCGTTGGAAGCCGCTACTCGTGCTGCAGCAACTTTTTAAAATGGGTCACCGCCCGCACCACTTTAGTGGGGGCAACGACGGTAAAGGTGAGCTCAGCGTGACCCAAACCTTTGTCGAGCACTGGTTATTTTGGTTTATCATGCCCAATTTTTGGTTTCAGTTTGTGTGCCTTTATTTGGGGCTTACCGAGGTATTTCTAATCGGCACTGTATTTAAAGGACTGTGGGCAGCCCACAACCATGTGAATTGGAATTACGATTTATATTTTTTAAATCACCCTTGGCCCTGGGTGCGCAAAACCATGCGGGGACTGTGCCATATAATTACCTTTCCCACTCAGCATCATCACCATCACGCTCGGGGTAAAAACTCGGCGAAGAATATGTGTAATTTATTGGCAGTGTATGACTGGCTACTGTTTGGCACCCTCGCAATAGAAACCGAGCGGCCAAGCCAGTACGGCTGGAAACAATCGCCTCAAGAAGAACACAGTATTTGGTACCGCTATTTCGCAGTCGATATGAAAAAACTCGGCTAAAAAGGCCTAATGTATGCCGCTAGCGCGCGCGAGCAAAAGGCTCCCAACAGTAATGAACGACACAATAACAAACAGAATGCCGAGCAATTTTAAAGGCCTAAAGGGCTTGCGGTCGACCTCGTTGTAGCCCTGCTTTAAAAAGGCATCAACCTTTGCTTGATCTTCAGGATTAAGCTTATTGTGTTCGTTTTCCATTGGCTCACCACAGAGTTAGGCATAACCCGCTACAGTATTTTACAAAAACGCAGGCAATAAAAAAGGCGGCATCATTATCGCAAGATGCCGCCCTCTTCTCCAGCTTTACTACTTATAGCCCTATCCAGGCATCGCTACTAAGCGTAGCGAGCGAGGATCGAGCGTTTAAGCGATTCCTTAGGCGAAAGCTTCCTCTGGAATATCCATCAAACTAGCACTGCCATTGCGAACCGACTCGCTCAAGCCCTTGGCTTGTGGCAATAAGCGCTGAACAAAGAACCGCGCCGTGTGCAGCTTGGCTTGCGCAAAGGCCTCGCCTTGGGCGCAGTCACCGCTTAATACTGCTTTGCACATCATTGCCCACATATAGGTATACAGCGTGAAGCCCATAACATGGAGGAATTCGACCGAAGCAGCGCCGATCGCGTTGGCATCACCATTTTTAGTCTGCTCAAG
>NZ_JBFJWS010000283.1:0-4151 GCF_041623545.1 Zhongshania sp.
ATGTAAGGGCTGTCGTGTTCAACACTCATGTTCTCTGTGTTGTTAACGAAGTAAGGAGAAAGGTAACCGCGGTCAAACTGCATACCTTCAACAACGTCTAACTCGTTTTCAAGGCCTTGACCTTCTTCAACGGTGATAACGCCTTCTTTACCAACTTTCTCCATTGCTTCGGCAATGATGTCGCCGATGTTGGCATCGCTGTTAGCAGAGATAGTACCAACCTGAGCAATCGCCTTAGTGTCAGAGCAAGGGCTAGACAGCTTCTTCACTTCTTCAACTGCAGCGGCAATGGCCTTGTCGATACCGCGTTTGATATCCATTGGGTTCATGCCAGCAGCAACTGATTTCAGGCCTTCATTCACAATCGCCTGTGCCAATACGGTCGCAGTGGTAGTACCGTCACCGGCATCATCAGAAGCGCGTGACGCCACTTCTTTAACCATTTGCGCGCCCATATTTTCTAGGCGATCTTCTAACTCGATTTCTTTCGCAACAGAGACACCATCTTTAGTGATAGTCGGTGCACCGTAAGACTTCTCAAGTACTACATTACGGCCTTTAGGACCCAGAGTAACTTTTACTGCGTTAGCTAGGATATTGACACCAGCTACCATGCGCTGACGCGCTTCATTGCCAAATACTACGTCTTTTGCCATGATCGTTTAATCCTTCTATTTACTAATTCGTTGATTCAAAAGAAATCTTTTGCCGGACTTAAGCTTCTACCACACCAAAGATTTCTGATTCATTCAGAACGATCAGCTCTTCGCCGTCGACTTTTACAGTGCTACCGGAATACTGACCAAAAATAACCAGATCGCCCGCTTTTACGCCAACCGGACGCAATTCGCCGCTCTCAAGCAATTTACCCTGGCCAACAGCGATAACTTCACCTTGGTTTGGCTTCTCTTTAGCAGAACCTGGCAGAACAATACCGCCCGCACTGGTCTTCTCTTCTTCCTTACGACGAACTACAACGCGATCGTATAACGGACGAATTTTCATTTTTATCAATCTCCATTAAATCAATGATTTAGAATTTGTTGTCCGGTAAAACCGGTGTCAGCCCAAAAGCTATCACGCCTTTTGACCTGAACTCCCCTTTCGTTACGGATTGGGAAACAGCATGTATCCCAAGTGGGAAAACCAGGCTTATCACCGCCAAGTCACCGTGGGCTGTCCTGTAAATGGGGCTATGCAAATGCTTTTCAAGAGCACCGCCATAAATTTATTCTTCTTTTTTGTAATCCCCCTCAATAATCACCGTTTCACGTCGAGCCGCCGAATTTATTGGGGATGCAGCACCATCGGCACTGGGTTCATTGGGCTTAACCGACTGAAACCCAGATGCCTGAAAACTGTTTACCTGCATGACTCCGCGCTTTAAGAGCTGGGCAACCAGCCACTGACGCAATGGCCCGATCAAGCAAACAAAACCCAAGGTATCGGTTATAAAGCCGGGGGTCAGTAACAATGCACCACCGACAGCGAGGAGTAGGCCTTCCAAAATCTCTTTTGCCGGCACTTGGCCGCTATTCAAGCGCTGCTGAGCACGAGTCAAAGTATCGATGCCCTGCTGCTTGAGTAAGGCCGCGCCAACGACCGCGGTAAACACCACCATCCCAATAGTGGGAAGGCTGCCGACCAGACTGCCAACTTCAATAAGTAGCCACATTTCTAGAATCGGTAAAACCACGAATAAGGCGAACATTACGCGCATCAAAAACTCACTTTGTCGTATAGGGTTTAGTAATAGGTGGGGGAAATCCCGCAGAATTCAAGGGAGTTCGACCCAATTGAAAAATCTCCAGCAAATTAACTGAGCATTGGTTTACAATCCGAACTTTCCACGCTTCGACATGGGCCTTAGATGAATTGCCGCTATTTCTGCACACTGATTATTCTCGGCGTCAGTGCGAGCTTAGCGACGCCACTCCAGGCCGCAAGCCCAGATTGCCTGGAACTCGCCGCCCAGTCGGCCTCTGAATCAACCACCGTCGGCGAACTCCGCGACTTGTGCCAATCGCCCCTGTGGAGCGCGGCCACCAATCCAGATGACGAAACTCAGCAAGAACAGGCAGTCGTTGAACCTAAACATCAAAATAGTGGGGTCGTGCAGCAACGCTTTGAGCTAGAGCGCTTTACCCACGACAACCCCTTTGTGTTAACCCCCCATAGAAGTAATTACATCCTACCGGTCTCTTATCGCGACGACATGTTTGATTACAATAGTCTCGCGCCGGGCATCGACATTCAGCAAGACAATATCGAGTTAGAATTTCAGCTCAGCATAAAAGTCATGATCTGGGAGTCGATTTTTGAAAATAACGGCTATCTCAGCATGGGCTACACCAACCGCTCGTTTTGGCAAGCCTATAACAGCGTGAGCTCATCACCTTTTCGTGAAACTAATCACGAACCGGAGCTCATGCTCACCTTCACCAACGATTGGGAATGGCAGGGTTTTCGAAATGTTGGCAACCAATTAATATTCAACCATCAATCCAACGGCCGCAGCGAGCCCTTATCGCGAAGCTGGAACCGACTGATGCTGAATTTTATTTTTGAACGAGATCGCTTCGCGATGTCATTCAAACCGTGGTATCGGCTCAAAGAAGAGAGGGAGGACGACAACAATCCAGATATTGAAAAATACCTTGGCCATTTTGAATGGATGGGAATTTATAATTGGCATAATCGCACTTTGAGCCTCATGCTGCGCAATAACTTACGCAGCGAGAACAAAGGCGCCGTGGAGCTCGGCTGGAGCTTCCCAATTAATTCCAGGGTTAAGGCCTACGTAAAGTATTTTAATGGCTACGGAGAGAGCCTGATTGAATACAATAATGCCATCGAAAGTATCGGTATCGGTGTACTGATCAGCGACTGGCTGTAATCCTCACTGAAAATGGAAACACGACAATGATTAACGCTCAAGAAGCACTGGAACGACTAAAATCGGGGAACGCCCGTTTTGTAGACAAATTAAACAGTGAAACCGCTAGCATCATCCACAACAAGCGGCCTGAGCTGGTCGAGATTCAAGCGCCCTTCGCTATTGTCTTGGGCTGCTCCGACGCCCGGGTGCCAGCGGAGTTGGTCTTTGACCAAGGTCTAGGGGACCTTTTTGTTATCCGAGTCGCTGGTAACGTTGTTGCGCCCTCGGGCATTGGCAGTGTTGAATTTGCCGCACTCAATTTTGGCACACCGCTTGTTGTGGTGCTGGGCCACTCCAACTGCGGCGCTATTTCAGCTACCGTAGACGTGCTCACCGGCAATAGCAAAATTCCTTCTCAGAATCTGCACTCCATCGTCAAGCGAATTCGCCCCGCCGTAGAAACCCTAATGGCGACCGAACTGCGTCACGACCATAAAGCCCTGATCGAGCAATCTGTTCGCGCCAATGTTCGCACCTCGGTAGAACACCTCAGCAGTGGCTCGCCAACCCTCGAAAAGCTCATCAGCGAAGGCAAACTGATGGTAGTCGGTGCCGAATACTCACTGGAAACCGGAGAGGTCGACTTCTTCTACGAAGACTACTGGGAACGCACCCGCATTCTCGAAGCAGAATGAGCGAAGCCGCCCAGCAGTTTTACGCCGTCATTCAGGCCATACCTGAAGGGCGGCTGTGCAGCTACGGCGACATCGCCAAACTCGCCGGCCTGCCGGGTCAAGCCCGAAGGGTTGGCAAACTCCTCAGCCAAACCCCAAGTAACACCCAACTACCCTGGTTTCGCGTAATAAACGCCCAAGGCAAAATCAGCTTTCCCATTGGCAGTGACGGCTATCAGCGGCAGCTAGAAGCCCTAATTCGCGAAGGCAGTGCAGATGTATCGGGAAAGGTGTATTGGCGCCAGCGGCGGTGGCCTTGACGCTTTATGCTAGACGGGAGACGGAAGACGCTTAAAATACAAACAGCACACTGATTTTGCCTTTGCGTTCACCGTCTTCCGTCAAGCGTCTCCCGCCGCAGGTTCCCGCCATGGCGCGACTTTAAACAACATCAACATCCCCGGCACCGCAATTACTGTGCACAGCAGATAAAAATTCGTCCAGCCCACTGACTCTACGATAATTCCTGTGGTGGCATTGGCGAAGGTTCGCGGTACCGCCGCAAGTGCGGTAAATAAGGCGAATTGGGTCGCCGCATA
>NZ_JBFJWS010000284.1:0-4108 GCF_041623545.1 Zhongshania sp.
ACTAAACTCTGTTTCGGCAATTGGATAAACCGTGGCTGGATGGGGCCCGGCTACCTTGTCGCAAGGCAGCTCGAAGATGATGGTATTAATTCCCGATTAATCCGCCGTTTTGGCAGTGATTGATCGAGGGGCGTCCCCCCCCTCGCCAACCAAGCCACTTACCGAGGAACATCAGCCCTGCAAAATTTCAGCGCTATAGGGCATATCCACGTTCACCACGGCGAATTTCCACTTTTCGCCACGCTTCACAACGTCGAAACGGTAGTTCACGAAAATGTCCATCTTCGCCGGTTTCTCACTCCATTCCGACACGACGCCATAAGCATGCGCGGTGGCTTGTTCGTCATTGGAATCATCGTCTAAGTAAATACTGGTAATAACGTGGCGATATTGTATGCCGCGCTCTTTAAGGCTGCGGGCCTGATTTATAAAGGCCTGCCGCCCCAGAAAGGGATTTGCAGGGCCAAGTAACTTGCCGTCATCTAAAAATAAATCTGCCCAAGCTTCGCCGCGATAATTGTCTACTTCGTGGGAATATTTCGCGATTAATTCATACACTGCCAAACGATTTTCCAAAGAAATCTTTGCCATTTCTTACTCCAAAATTTTGATTCATTTTACAGAAACTGAACTGCAGCGATGTTATTAGCGCCCGAGCTTTTCAATCATCATGCTTTCGATTTGGCGCCGAGCAACCTTATTGCTGGGCAACATTGGTACTTCATCGCGACGAATTTCACAGTAGGCGCGAGGAACTTTAAAACTGGATAGGCGCTTCTTCAATTCCGCTTCAATAACCTCAAAATTCAGTTCAGCGCCTTCGCGTGCGACCACCGCCGCAACCACCAGCTGACCGCGCTCAGCATCGGGAATCCCGACCACATAGGCGGAATGAACACCGGGCAACTGCTGTAATTCCAGCTCCACCTCGGCGGGAGAAACATTTGTACTGGCGGTTTTAATCATGTCGCCGTTGCGGCCGACAAAATGAATGCGCTTGCCATCGCGCTGGCCCATATCACCGGTATGAAAGAATCCGTCATCAGCAAAATACGCACTGCGCTCAACTTTGTGTAAACCTGGCGTGAGTGCATAGCCACGGATCTGAATTTCACCCACTTCGCCGTCAGCAACTGGATTGCCACCCTCGTCAGCCACCCGCACTTCGTAGCGGTCAGCGATGTGATCCAATGGCGCACACAAGGGGTAGCCCGGCGCGCGAAACTCATCGGCAAATGAATAGGGGCCTAGGGTTTCGGTCATCCCCAGCCCCCAAATGGTCTTGGGTATTGGCATGGCCTTTAAATCATCATCGGCCAATACACTGCCCATCGCCATGCGGCTACTGGTCTGAGTGCTTTCTGTGCAAATGGTTGTAGCACCAACGAGTAAATTGGGCATGAGGAACATCATCAAACCACCCACCCAGAAAAGGGGCATGGGCACAACAATACGAGCGTCTCGCTCGGTGCTGACTTTCGGCGCGATATAGTGGGTTCGGAACATTAATGCGCCGTGGGTGTGCCTGACCCCTTTAGGCAGTGCCATTGAACCCGAGGTGTAGATTTCCATTACTTGATCGGTTGAATGTATCTCGGCCTCGACGGCAAGCAGCACATCTTCGCTCACGTCCGCCGCGGCGTCTTTAAGCCAGGCCATGTCTCGCACGCCACTGGGGAGCGCGGCGCCGGTGGATACGACCCAGCGTAAATACGGCGCGTCTGGGCAATACAGTGGGCCACCGGTACTTGCGGTCAAACTTGGCAGCGCCTCGCACAGTCGCGCCACATAGTCCTTGCCGAGTAAACTCCGCTGGGTGATAAGCCCCTGTACGTCTGACTGGCGCAGCACTCGCACCAATTCATTGGCCTTGATAAAGGTACTAATCGGAATCGCAATACCGCCAGCACGAGCGATGGCAGCGAACATCACCACAAAATCGGGGCTGTTGGCGTAAATAAAGCCAATTCGGCTACCTTTACCTACGCCCTTGGCAATGAGCCCCTTGGCGAGTTCAGCGGATTGGCGCTCGAGCTCAAAAAAACTGAGCGATTGCTCAGTGCCGTCGCCAGCTAACATCGACACTGCAGCGGAGTGCTTATAGGCCACAGCTAAACCGCGAATGAATTGCGCGAAAGTTTCCGAGGCGGCTAGATCAGTGTGCCCATCATTATTATTTTTCACAAACAGGTCTCACAAACAAATAAGGTGGCTTAAAAGCTATGGTGAAAAGGTGCACAGCTCAACCGCTTAACAATACCAAGACGAGCGCAAAAATACAGACATAGGCCCGAACATTAACTAAAAATAATTGACGGAATGTTAATTAAAATTGACAAGCCCGCAGCGATTCGCAATGATTCACTGACCTCGAATCGCGATATTTACTCACGCAGCCAAATACTAGGCCCATTTTCGAGCACGTTAGTCACAGCCCAAATACAGTAAACCCTGCGCCCAATCACACGGCACAAATAACGCCAGAGGGGCAAGGTAAAAAAATATGCACTACCCAAGTAGCCACCTCGCCAAGCCCAGCAATATTGCATACCGCAGCGGGGCGAGTGTTAACAGTCTGTAATACCGTATTAAACCCAATTCGCGTTATGTTGATAGCCGCGAACCCTCTAAAGGAGATAAAAATGGATACGCTTCAGGATGCCTTGCTTTACATCAATGGCGAAATGCGCCCATCGGCAAACACGCAGTTTTACGACAACATCAACCCGTGGACGGGCGCGCCCTGTGGCAAAGCGGCAGATGCAACCGCAGACGACGTAGAACAAGCCATTAGCTGCGCTCGCACTGCTTTCGATAACACAGATTGGCCAACCAATCACGAACAACGCTACGCCCAAGTAACTAAATTTGTCGAGGCCTTGTGCGAGGCTCGCGCCGAGCTGGTAAAAATTGCTCGCTTGGAAGCAGGCTCCGCCATTGGCGCTGCGGCAATGGCTCAAGTCGACGGCGCGCTTAACGGCGCCAAAGATTATCTCGAGTGCTACAAGCAACTGGAATGGAAACAAGATCGCGGTATCAAAGTCACCATGGGCGCAAACACCCAACGCTACGTGGTACGTGAAGCCGCTGGCGTGGTCGGCGCAATCACCCCTTGGAACGTGCCCCTTTATGTCAATATCGGCAAGGTTATTGCCGCGCTGCTCGCCGGTTGCACCGTCGTCCTAAAGCCCGCGCCAGACACGCCGTTAATGGGTTCGATTATGGGCGAACTCGCTATTAAAGCCGGTCTCCCTGCCGGGGTATTCAACGTAGTGACCTCTAGCCACCCCGCCATGGCCGGTGAAATGCTAACCACCGACCCTCGCGTTGACCTAATATCCTTCACCGGCTCAACCGCCGTTGGCAAGCTGATCATGAAAAACGGCGCCGACACCCTCAAGCGCGTGTTCTTGGAGCTAGGCGGTAAATCAGCCTATGTCGTACTGGAAGACGCCGAAGACTTTGATATGAAAATCATGAGTGCCATGGTGGTTTTCCACGCAGGCCAAGGCTGCGCTTACCCGACCCGCTTACTGGTCCCCAAAAGCCGCTATGACCACGCCTGCACGCTGCTAGAAATGGCCTACGGTGGCTTCGCGGAGATGTGGGGCAAGTTCGACGACGAATCCTGCATCATGGGTCCGCTGATTTCCAAGAAGCAGCTTGGCCGCGTTCATGACTACGTTGAAATTGGCAAGGCCGAAGGCGCTCGCTTATTAGCTGGGGGCAATTTGCGTCCAGATATGGGCGACGGTTTCTTCATTGAACCTACCTGCTTTGTCGACTGCACCAACGATATGCGCATCGCGCGCGAAGAAATCTTTGGTCCCGTTCTGGTGGTCATTCCCTTCGAAGACGAAGAAGATGCCATCCGTATCGCCAACGATAACGACTACGGCCTCGGTGGCGCGGTATATGGCGGCCCAGAGAGTGCAATGCGCGTTGCCAATGCTATTCGCGCTGGCGCCCTCAGCGTCAATGGCGGCATGGGCATCACCGGCGACCTGCCCTTTGGTGGTTACAAACAAAGTGGTATGGGCCGCGAGTGGGGTCTAGAGGGTATAGAAGAGTTCACCGAAATCAAAGCTATTGGGGTTGGCGTTCCAGC
>NZ_JBFJWS010000285.1:0-4089 GCF_041623545.1 Zhongshania sp.
CGCGACCATTAAAATGGGGCGGCAGATCCTTGGTGGGGTTTGTTTGTTGTTGGCGTCGATTGCGGCTTCAGCAGCTAACTTAACGGATGTACAGTTTAACTCGCTCCAAGGCGGTAGCTTCGAGGCGCGTTTCACTTTTGACGGTCCGGCGCCCGAAGTGAAGGGCTATACAATAGAAAAGCCGGCTCGAATTGCCCTCGATTTGGTGGCGACTGGGAACAAGCTTTCCCAGAAAAAATTCCCCTTAGCCTACGATAATGCCAGTAGTGCCGTGGTGTTAGAGGGACGTGATCGAACCCGAGTGGTGCTGAACTTGGTTAAGCTCGCGTCATATCAGACCCGGGCAGAAGGCAATGTGTTGGTCGTTGAAGTTGGCAGTGGTGGTGGTCAGGCTTACCTCAAAGAAAAATACAATAGTCCAATAGTGTCCTCATCAAAACCTGCGGCGCCAGCAGCAAATAATATTACAGATCTTGATTTTCGCCGCGGTGATAAGGGCGAAGGTCGCTTAGTTATTCAATTAGCTGACGCCAAAGCAGACATTAATGTCTATGTAGAAGGGTCTAAAATTAAAGTCGATTTAGGCGGAGTTGGTTTGCCAGCAAGCCTGCAGCGCCGCTTTGACGTTGTTGATTTCGCAACGCCAGTGCAATCGATCGAAGCGCGTATGGGCGAGAAAGGCGCGAAGTTAGCAATTGAAGCCAAGGGCGAGTACGACTATCTCGCGTATCAAACCGATACTGGATATGTGGTGAGTGTTAAGCCGCTAACAAAGAAAGAAGTGGCTGATCGCCGTCGCGAATTTGCTTATGTGGGTGAGAAACTGTCGCTTAATTTCCAAGACATTGAAGTTCGCTCAGTGCTACAGCTTATTGCTGATTTCACCGAACTTAACCTTGTCGCGAGTGATACGGTTAAAGGTAATATCACGCTGCGCTTGCAAAATGTACCTTGGGATCAGGCCTTAGAACTGGTGCTTAAAACCAAGGGTCTGGATAAGCGTCAGGTTGGCAATGTTTTGATGGTTGCACCAGCCGCTGAGATTTCTGAGCGCGAGCGCCAGGAGATCGAAGCTCAGAAACAAGTCGAAGAATTGGCGCCTTTGCAAAGTGAATTTATTCGGGTGCGCTATGCCGATGCTGCGGAGTTATTTAAGTTGTTTTCGCGCAATGGTGACCGTGACGGCAACAATAATAATGGCAACAATGACGGCCCTTCTACCGGCAGTATACTTTCACCGCGGGGTACGGTGATTGTTGATGAACGGACGAACTCATTGCTGATCACGGAAACGGCTGAGCGCTTGGATGAGTTTCGTCGTCTTATTGCCTTGATCGATGTGCCTGTTCGCCAAGTGCAAATTGAAGCGCGTATCGTGCGCGCGAGCTCCGACTTTGACCGCTCATTGGGGGTCAAGTGGGGTGGTGCTTATGTCAAACAGGACGGTGATAAGGTCTATTCCGCCAATGGCGATTTGGCAAGCGATCAAGCGACCCAGAATAATTACCTGAGCGCCTTGGCTGCGGGTTCTCCGACCTATAATGCGGTGCCGGGTTTGGTGACGGATCTGGGCGTCTCTGGCGCGGCAGGTTCCTTCGCCTTGGGCTTTATCAGCCCTGACGTTTTGTTGAACCTGGAATTGTCGGCGCTGGAGTCGAAGGGGCGCGGCGAGATCGTATCGCAGCCTCGTGTCGTTACTGGTGATAAAGAACCTGCAATTATCAAGTCGGGTACAGAGATTCCTTATCCTCAATCTTCAGCGAATGGTGAAACCACGATAGCCTTTAAAGAGGCGGTGTTGAAACTCGATGTAACGCCCATTATCACACCTGACGATCGAATTATTATGGATTTAACGATCAACCAGGACACAATTGGTTCGCTGGTTATTTCCACGGGTTTGGGTGGTCAGGTGCCGACGATCGATACCACTGAATTGAAAACCCGCGTTTTAGTGAGTAATGGCGAAACGGTCGTGCTCGGTGGGGTTTATGACCAAATTGATATCGAGTCAGAGACAAAAGTGCCTTTACTTGGCGATATTCCCTTTATCGGGCATTTATTTAAAACCACCACAGTGACCCGTGAGAAGCAGGAGACCTTGATCTTTATTACGCCGCGGATTCTCGCCGACAGTTTGGTAGATTAATTGCTGATGATGAAGTCCGGTGCGGTATTTTTGGTCGGGCCAATGGGGGCAGGTAAAAGCACTATTGGCCGCTTGCTAGCAGAGACCCTGCGCTTTGAATTCTGTGATGTTGATCGCGAGATTGAAGAGCGCAGTGGTGTCGATATTCCTTGGATCTTCGATATGGAGGGCGAAGAGGGCTTTCGGGATCGCGAAGAGAGTATGTTGGCGGAGTTAAGTGACGGCTCTCAGGTCGTTATCTCGACTGGTGGTGGCGCTGTATTGCGGGGCGTTAGCCGCAAATTGATGGTGGCGCGCGGCACGGTCATTTATCTTAAGACCTCGGTAGAAGAACAGGTGCGACGCACTGCCCGAGATCGCAAACGGCCCTTATTGCAAAATGGGGATCCCGGTACGACCTTGCGGAATTTAATGGCCCAGCGCGAGCCTCTTTACGAAGAAATTGCGGATTACACGGTATTGACCGATAATCGCACCCCGAAATCAGTTGTTCAAGAATTGTGTGAACAACTTGGCGCCAGCGACCTTAGCGCGCACTATTGATATACTAGGTGTCCCTGTCTAGGGGCACCATACTCTTTTCCCGGACACATATTAATGAAACACCTCGAAGTCGATTTGGGAGCGCGCAGCTATCCCATTTTTATCGCGCCCGGCATCTTGGCTGATGGCCCGCTGTGGCTGAAATATATCAGTGGCAAGCAAGTTTGTATTGTGAGTAATGACACTATTGCACCGCTTTATATGGCCGCACTAAAGCAGCAGTTAGTGGGTAAATCGGTCTGTGAAGTGATCTTGCCAGATGGTGAGGCGCATAAAACCTTGGCTGTATTGGAAACGATTTTTGATACTTTGCTGCAAGAAAATCACAACCGCAGCACAACGCTTATTGCGCTTGGTGGCGGGGTGGTTGGTGATATGTGTGGTTTTGCCGCAGCCTGCTATCAACGCGGTGTACAGTTTATTCAGATTCCGACGACGTTACTGGCGATGGTGGATTCCTCTGTTGGGGGTAAAACTGGGGTTAACCATCCCTTAGGCAAAAATATGATTGGGGCGTTTCATCAGCCCAATTGTGTCCTAGCTGATTTGGAATTGTTAAAAACCTTGCCAGATCGCGAGTTTGCGGCAGGCATGGCCGAAGTTATTAAATATGGTTTGATATGTGATGCCGATTTTTTTGTTTGGTTAGAGGAAAATATAAGCGCATTAATGGCTCGCGACGCGGATTTATTGAGCGAGGCCGTGTACCGCAGCTGCGTAAATAAAGCTGCGGTCGTTGCGGAAGATGAGAGAGAGGGTGGTCGGCGCGCTATTTTAAATCTCGGCCACACCTTCGGTCACGCAATTGAAACGGCAGAAGGCTACGGTAACTGGCTGCATGGCGAAGCAGTTGGCGCCGGTACGGCATTGGCTTTAGCGCTCTCCGTTAAAATGGCGTGGCTAGAGGCGGAAGTTGAAGCGCGGGGCCTGGCTTTGTTAACAAAGGCTGGTCTACCCGTTGCGCCGCCGGCAAATATGAATGTGGATCAATTTTTGCAGCTGATGGGGCGTGATAAAAAAGTATTGGATGGCCAATTACGCCTGATATTGTTGACTGGTTTGGGTGAAGCGGTGGTCAGTTCTGAGGCGAGTATTGAAATGATTAGCCAAGTATTGCTTGCCGCCGGTGTTAGTGCTTAGCTGTCATTATTTGCGGGTGATTGATTAAATATTGATCGCCGGATCGGACGAAGTTTGTCGCTGGTGCTCCGTCCGTGTAGAATGTCACTCCTTTTTTCGGGTATGTGTAAAATCCCGAAACATTCTTTCCGACTATCTTTTTGTTTTTCTTAGTAATTTTGCGAGAGTCGTTTTATGAGTACAGGCCTGTACAGACCTGATGATGTGCGCGATAACTGTGGCTTTGGCCTGATTGCCCATATGCAGGGCACCGCCAG
>NZ_JBFJWS010000286.1:0-4088 GCF_041623545.1 Zhongshania sp.
GCCACGTCACCAAGGAGTTCGTTGTGCCCACCGTAAGTTTTAAGCATAACTATGCTGATTTCGGCTGGATCGAATCGCTGACGGGTGCTGGACTGCAAGTGATTGGTCTTGAACTAATCGAGGAAAAATAATGAAATGTCTTTTCCTTTTAAGCATCCTTTTCGCTTTATCAAGCTGTGACTCAAGTAGCAACAAGACTAAAACCTTTGGCGAAATTCAGGCAGAAATTGAGGCTAGTCAAAAGCTATTTGAGGAAAATAGACAACGTATTGAGGCTGAGAATAAAGCACGGGAAGCAAGGCTTGTTGAGCAAAGAAGTTATATCAGCGCTCGATATGTCTCTGTCGATGAGGATTTTCTGGACGTTGAATTAACTAACGAAACGGCTAAAGACATTGATAATGTCGTAGGCTCTCTAGAGGTCTTTGATAGCGACCACAATAGAGTCACTAGCATTGCACTGACCAATTGGGTACCTGGTGATATCTATTTGCCAAGAGGTGGTACAACACCGGCACGCAAAAGTCTGGCACTCGAAACACCTGAAAACCGAAATCAAATACTTGAAAAGGCATCTGAATATAAATTCGTTTACACCACTCTTCGTATTCAGTTTGTCGGCGAAAATGAAATAAATTATCTGGATGCTATTTTAAAGCCCAAACCAGCGGCGGCCGTTAAAAAAATTAACCCAGTTAATCAGGTCAAGCCAGACGCTTGCGGAAGCAATCAAATCAGCCTTGAAACACCAGAGATATATTACCCAGGGCCAAAATGCGAACATATTGCGCGTAATATCGATTCTGAGCGATTCAAGCTCGAATACATCGACATGTGCAGGTCGGCACTTGGAATTACTGAGCACATGCCATCGGTAGCGAAAGTTCAAGTTTCTTCCTGTATTTACGAAACTAATCGTTCAGGGCTATCCTATAGAAAGCGGATTTGCTGCGATATGCCTGTTGAATAGCTTCGTGCTCACCAGTTACGGGTGAGCAACAATCACCCGCTAATAAGGCCATAGTGGTCGGATTAGCGGGCGGGTGATGGCTCAGAATTTAAACTGCACTTCCATGCCGTAGGTTCGCGGTTGGCCTGCAAGGTACTGGTCGAAACCAAAGCCCGCTTGCAGGTTTATTGCGTAGCTGTCGTACTCTTCTTCTAGCAGGTTTTTCCCCCACACCGACACGCTGTAACTGCCATCGTTGGCGTACCAGCTCAGGCGGCCGTTATACAGCCAATAGGCGTCTTGGCGAATATTGTCGTAGCCGTATTGGTCGTTGTAGGCGCTATACCATTGGTCGTCTTGAAAGTTGGCATTGCCATTCACACTTAAATAGCCGTATTCCGTGATCAGCAAGTCGTAATCAATGGAAACACTGAAGTTAAGTTTTGGCGCCGAAATTAACTCATTGCCCGACAGGTCCACTCGGTCGTCTTGGTCGGCGATGGTTTCGGTATTGGCGAGGGTTAATTCGGTGTACTCGGTGTCGAGCAAGCCAATGGCCGACTGCACGGTCAGGCGCTCAGTAATGCGCGCCCACAATTCCGCTTCTAGGCCCATGATTTGCGAGCCGCCGGCGTTTTCCAAAAAGTTGGAAATACCCACTACGTTAATGAACTGCTGATTGGTGTAGTCATATAGGAACGCGGCCGCGTTCAAGCGCATACTGCCTTCGGCCATATCGGCTTTAAAGCCGACTTCGTAGGCGTCGATATATTCTGGCGAGGCGTAGGCGGTTTCCAGTGGCCGAGGTTGGTAGTAAACGCCGCCGTTGTAACTGCCGGCGCGGTAACCGCGACTGGCGCTGCCGTAAACCATGAAGTCGTCGTTAACGCGGTAATCTAAACCGATCTTGCCGGTAAACTCTTTTTCTGGGGCATTCAATTCTGGTGCCGAATCAAGCGTGTAAGCGCCGTGGGTGTAGCCGGTGTTTTGATAGGTGGCTAAATCACCGGGATTCGCTAACAAGTTTTGAATATCAAAAGGCGTAATTGGCAGGGTGATCCAGGCATTGTCGACGCCGGTGGTATTGCCCGGCACGTAACTGCCCCGTGGCGTACCGTCGTTCGCAAGTCGGGAAATATTTAGGTAGCTCAGTTTACTTTCGTCGCGGGTGTAGCGCAGCCCAATGTCCATGCCGAAATTAGCACTGAAATCAAAGCGCATTTGGGTATAGGCCGCCGCGCTGGTCTTTTCGGTTTCTAGGCGTTGATCAATCATGCCGAAGTCGATCAAATAAGGAAAAATCGGAATAGTGTCGGGCTTGGCATAGCCCACACGGGTATCCGGCAGCTGGTTAAAAATATCGTAGATATTTTGCATGTATAAATCTTCACTGCCGTAATACACACCAGCAATGATGTTAAACATACCGTCGAAGTTCGAGGTAAAGCGCAGGTCTTGGCTAAAGCTCAATGAGTCAGATGACCACTTTATTTCTAGCAAGCCGTTGGGGCTGCCATCGGTATCGGCCATTTGGTAGTAGTCGGCGTCGAGATAGGAGCTGACCGAGGTAATGGTATAGCTGTCACTATTGTAATTCATGGTCAGCACGGCGAGGTCGCTATTGGTGACGAGTGCGCCGATGGCATTGGATTCTGTCTCGTGAAAGTCGAGATTGCGGCTGCCTCGGGAGTAGCCGATATAGTCGATAAAGCCGTTTGAGTCGCCCTCTAAACCACTGCCACGTAAATCGGTACGGGCTTCGTTGCGTGGTGGTGTACTAAGACCGTCGTTTTTGGATTGGGTGATTTTTAATACGGCGTCGATTTTATCGCTAATAAGCCAGTTTATTCCCAGCCGCAGGCCTTGAAAGTCGGTTTGCGCGGCATTGGTGTCTTGGCCGACGACGTTTACATAGCCGTCGTCGCGTTTCATGCTGCCGGCGATACGCGCCGCCAGTACATCGGGAATCAATTCGCTCTCGGTGCCCGCTTCAATTGAGGTCGCGCCGTAACTGCCGGCGCCGGCTTTAATGAAGCTATTGGCTTCGCCGCCAAAACTGGGGGTGCGGGTAATAATATTAATGGCGCCGCCGGTGGTGTTTTTGCCGTAGAGCGTGCCTTGGGGGCCGCGCAAAACCTCGAGCCGCTCAATATCGAAGAAGCTGGCACCGTGGCTGTAAACAGGCGCTAAATAAGCTTCGTCTACGTACACACCAATGGGGCTGGCTTGGTTGGAGCTGTAGTCAGACATGCTGACGCCGCGAATCGAAAATATCGGCTGTACGTCGCCATAGGGGCCGCTGACCTGCATATTGGGTACCTGCGCAGACACGTCGTTGGCGTTTTCAAAACCGAGCTTGTCGAGCATATCGGCAGTGACGCCGGTGACCGCAATAGGGATGTCCTGGGCACTTTCACTGCGCTTTTGGGCCGTGACCAATACCTCTTCGAGCGCTGGTGCGGCGACAGTTTGGCTGGCGGCGAGCAGGGCAATACCGCTAATTCCGGTACTGATTAAGAGTCGGGTATAGAAAGGACGAGCTGGATTGTATCGGGTCACAGATATCTCCTCGGAATAACGATGTAAATTGCGCAAGTACAAAACCAAGTTTTAGAACGGCGCGGTACAAGGAATTTTATTTATTATTTATCTAACTTACGGCTCAAGCCTCAGCGACTCTCCGCTTTTTTCTAGGCGGTGGACAGTCTAATTGATAAGCTATGTTGAATTTCGGACATTTTCAGTGCCTTGCGGACATTGTCACGGTTTGTTGTCTGCCTTCACGTCTATATCAAGAAGCCATACGTCGCCATAGCGGAGCTGGATTCTTCGAGCGAGCTTTATTATGAAAAGTTGGGACTTTTGTCGGAGTATCACCAGTGTTCAAATTCTGGTGTCGCTTGGCCTCGAATACGGCGCGGCGCTAGATCGACTATTGCTAAATACCGCGCTGGATCAGGCGAGTTTAGATAACCCAGAGACGGTGGTGGAGGCCAGTGCCGAAATGGCGGTGGTGCGCAATTTACTCCGCGAACTGCCACATATTGCAAACTTGGGGCTTCTGGCGGGGGAGCGCTATCATCTCTCTGCCTATGGTATTTGGGGCTTTGCGCTGGCCAGCAGCCCCACGGCGCGTAAA
>NZ_JBFJWS010000287.1:0-4074 GCF_041623545.1 Zhongshania sp.
ACCGTCGGCAGGCTGGTGTCGAGCAACTCGGCGCGGTCGAGCTCACCGAGTATGGCCATTACGCCACCGGCGCGGTGCACGTCTTCCATGTGATATAGCGGCGTATTCGGTGCGACCTTGCACAACTGGGGTACCTTGCGAGACAGGGCATCGATATCTTTCAGGGTGAAGTCGAGCTCGGCTTCCTGTGCTGCGGCTAATAAGTGCAGTATGGTATTGGTCGAGCCGCCCATGGCGATATCCAGCGCCATGGCGTTACTAAAGGCGCTGTACGACGCGATATTGCGGGGCAGTACGGTGTAATCGTCTTCTTCGTAATGGCGGCGGGCTAGCTCGACAATGCGGCGGCCAGCCTCTAAAAACAGCTTTTTGCGGTCGGCGTGGGTGGCTAGCAGTGAACCATTGCCGGGCAGGGACAGGCCCAGGGCTTCAGTCAGGCAGTTCATTGAGTTAGCGGTAAACATCCCTGAGCAAGAGCCGCAGGTGGGGCAGGCCGAACGCTCGTATTCCGCGACTTTTTCGTCGCTCGCACTGTCGTCCACGGCGATAACCATGGCATCGACTAAGTCGAGCTTGTGCTCAGACAGTTTGGTTTTTCCAGCTTCCATAGGGCCGCCAGACACAAATACCACGGGAATATTTAAGCGCAGCGCGGCGTTGAGCATGCCGGGGGTGATTTTGTCGCAGTTCGAGATACACACCATGGCGTCGGCGCAGTGGGCATTGACCATATACTCTACTGAGTCGGCGATAATGTCGCGGCTTGGCAAGCTGTAGAGCATGCCGTCGTGGCCCATGGCGATACCGTCATCAACCGCGATGGTATTGAATTCCTTGGCGACGCCACCAGCGGCTTCGATTTCTCTGGCAACCAATTGGCCCATGTCTTTAAGGTGGACGTGGCCGGGCACAAATTGGGTAAAGGAATTAACTACCGCGATAATTGGCTTTTCAAAATCGCCATCTTTCATTCCGGTGGCGCGCCACAGTGCGCGAGCGCCCGCCATATTGCGGCCAGCGGTGGTAGTTTTAGAGCGATAAACAGGCATAGTGATCCTCGTGCGCGGTCGCTGAGTGGTATTTTGAACTTTGCTATTGGGCCGCAGTTTAACACAGAGCGCGGCGCCTTCGTATGTGGTAAATGCTATGCCCGCGAGGATGAGTGCAGGTGTCTTAACCGGTGTCTATGGGTATGATGCAGTCATATAACAGGAAAGAGGTTTATTGAATGGATGATGCTTTAGACGCAGTTGTCAGCGTAGCGCCGAATTGGTTGGGCCAGTGGGGGCCTTTTGCGGTGGTTATGGCCTTGTTATTCGCCACGTGGCTATTTACCCGCAAAGTGTTTGCGGTACAGAAAAGTCATGGCGCCGACACGCGTTATCGGGAGCAGGGCACGCGCTTGGCCTTCCGGCTCAGTGGCTTGCTGCTGGCGATAAGCACGATTCCAATGAACGGCGAATTGCGCGGCCAGCTATTGAGCCTAGTGGGCTTGTTAATGAGTGCCGCAATTGCCCTGTCGTCGACGTCGGTTATGGGTAATTTAATGGCAGGTTTTATGCTGCGCACAGTGAACAGTTTCCGCGCGGGGGATTATATTGAATTTCGTGGCGAGCTGGGCCGCGTGTCCCAGCGGGGTTTATTGCATGTGGAGTTTCAGAACGAAACCAGTGAGTTGGTTACCGTACCTAACTTGCTGTTGGTGCAGGAGCCCTACAATGTGGTGCGGGCGTCCGGCACGGTGGTGTCGGCGGAGGTGTCGCTGGGTTATGACGTTGATCGCCGGGAAATTGAAACAGCTTTACTCAGTGCCATTGAAGAGGCAGAACTAGAAAATGGCTTTGTGCAAATTCGCAATTTGGGCGATTTTTCGGTGAATTATCGCGCTAGTGGTTGGCTCAAGGAGGCGGCATTGCTAGTCAGTGCACGCTCGCGCCTGCGAGGCAAAATGCTTGATGCCCTGCACGATGCAGGAATAGAAATTGTGTCGCCGAGTTTTATGAATCAGCGTCCATTGCCCACAGATTTGAAGTTTATTCCCAAGCGTAAAGTGACAAGGCAGCCAGACGATGATCGCAACGGCCACGCTGAAGAAATTTTGTTCAGCAAAGCCGAGGTTGCCAGCGCTGTTGAACTCCTTCAGGGTAAAATTAAAAAGATTAAAGATCAGCTCAATGCCGATCCCGTTGAGGGGGAGGAGGCGCCGGATCGCGAAGAATTAAAAGCTGCACTCGGTGGCTTGACTGAGGAGCTTGAGCAGGCGCGAATTTTGGCTAAGGCCGAAGTCGCACGGGACAAAGGCACCCACGACGAAGAGGATGACGAGGGTGGCGACGTCGCGGAAGATGACGACACCGCAAAACCGAAAGACTAGGCCGGTTGAACACCCGTCTGTTGCAGCCAGTCGGTTAGCGCGAGGCCGGTGCCCATCGGCCAGGGTTTAATTTCTGCGGGGGGTACAATTTTATAATCATCGAGCTCGTGATTGAGTTTAATCTCGCCAGCGGCGCGCACGTGGTAGGCAATAATCACTTGGTTCTGTTGAGCAAAGGGGTAGACACCGATGAGTTTCGTTTCCAGCGCGTGGAGGTTTAGCTCCTCCATCGTTTCGCGGCGCGCGCATTCCTCGGGATCTTCGCCAGCCTCAAGGAAGCCAGTAATAATAGAATAAAAGCTTTTCGGCCAAGAGACGTTGTGGGCCATGACAACGCCGCCCTCGACCTCAACAATCATCGCAACCACGGGTACCGGGTTGTTCCACAGTACAAAGCCGCACTGGGTGTTTGGGCAGCCTTTGCGGATCTCGCTGTCGATCAGAAGCTCTGCGATTGGGCTGGCGCATTGGGGACAAAAATTCATAGTGGCCTCTAATTTATTGGTATTCAGCCTTTGATTTTGCCACAGACCGCCTATGTGCGACTATGTTGCAATGAGCTTAATTTAGAGAGTGCGTCGCTGTGGATTTGAATCTGAAAAACAAAGTTGTGCTAGTTACTGGGAGTAATCGCGGTACCGGGGAATGTATTGCCGCTACCTTAGCGAAGGAAGGGGCTAAGGTTGTGTTTCACAGTAACGAGGCTGGCGCCGCGGATGCGGCGGCAAAAAAGGTCGGCAATGCCTGCGCAGTGTGGGGCGATATAAGCACTGATGCCGGATGTGAGCAGGTATTGGCACAGACCAAGGCACAGGTGGGCGACGTCGATATTTTAGTGAATAACTATGGTACGGCATCGGCGGGTAAGTGGGCGATCAGTGCCAGTCATGACTGGCTAGATATGTACCAGAAAAATGTACTGTCTGCTGCGCGCCTTATACAGGGCTTGGTGCCTGCAATGAAAGCGAAAGGCTGGGGTCGAATTGTCCAATTGGGCACGATTGGCAGTCATCAACCCAATAATATTATGCCCCATTACTATGCCGCGAAGGGCGCCTTGGCGACGATGAGTGTAAGTTTAACCAAGGAGTTAAGTCACACCGGAATAACGGTAAATACAATTTCACCGGGCTATATCCGTACTGCGGAGTTAGAAGCGGGTTTTAGGCGTCGAGCGGAGAAACAAGGTTGGGGGGATAATTGGGATGATATTGTTAAACAGATTGTCGCCAGCGAATACCCCAACCCCTGCGGCCGCATTGCTGAGCGTCAAGAGGTCGCCGATTTAGTTGCGTTTATCTGCAGTGAGCGAGCGGGGTTTATCAATGGTCAGAATATTCGTATCGATGGTGGTGCGGTGTGTTATGTATAGCCGCGGAAATTGCGACGCTTAATTAACCGCTTACCATACGCACGTGGCTGGCAACCGCGACTCGATTGCGTCCTTGGTGCTTGGCCTGATACATGGCGCGATCAGCTTCTTTGGTAAAGAAGCTTGGTGCCATTCCCCGCATGGGCACCCCGACATAAATGCCAGCGCTGACAGTAACCACTGTTGATGACTTGGATTTTTTGTGGGGAATGGCGAGTCTTTCAATTTTGGATCTAACGGCTTCGACATGCGTTAAAAAAGTCGCTTCATCGGAATCACTAGCGGAAAGCACGACAAACTCCTCGCCGCCATAGCGAGCGCTGATGTC
>NZ_JBFJWS010000288.1:0-4065 GCF_041623545.1 Zhongshania sp.
CGCGGGTATGGCCGCAGGTGGGCGCCGCCTCCGACAGGTATTTTTCAGAACCCAGTAGGCGGGCAACCAAGCGGCAAAACTGATTAGCACTGCGCTAAAATAGGCTAGGCCCTGTTGAATCCCTGCGGCATATACCAGAACTGGGAGGCCGAGTTGGGCGTAGCCATCTCCCGTTTTTGATACACTGCGGGCAATACGGGACAAGTGTTGCTGGTGGCGGGTGTTTACGCATGCCAGAAACATTCTTACATCGAACTGATTTATCGACTGTATTAAACGCATAGTATGATCCTCACACCAAGGACAATACGCGGCGCTGTTTGCAGTTGTGTGACTAAAATAAGTCACTTTTAAGACAGTGGCAGCAATTGCTGCCGCAGTTAGTCGATCTTAGGCATTTTCTATAAGTAGGATACTGCCCCGGTGGCGGCGATTGGTAGTCACTTCGCGGGGGAGTAGTTCGGCAAAAAAGTCGTCAATACAGGCTTCGGCAACGTCAATGAATGGTGGGCGGTGGGGGTCGGCAATGAGGATTTGCTTCACGCCGGCAGCGACGGCCCGGGCAATGAGTTCATATACCGCTTCACTCATTTCGTCCCAGAAACAGATGTCGCTGGCGATAATTATGTCGTATTCGACGAGCTCATCTGTGCTGAGGGCGGTAAAATCCTTGCTCAAGGTTTGAATATTGACCTGATTGTGTTTTGCCAAGAGCTCAAGATAGGGGAATACCGCGGGGTCGGCATCTAATGCAGTGACATCGGCTTGCTGATACTTGGCGCAATAAATGCTGGCTAATCCCCAGCCACAACCCAATTCTAGAACTCGACTACCGGGTGCTAATGGATTTTCTTGTAAATAGTCCATTAGCACGTAGGCGCTGCCCCACAGTTTATTGCCGTGCAGATGAGTGGCTGAGGTGCTGCGTTTTAGTTTGCGCATATCGGGGTGGGCGGCAAGCAGGCTGGTGACACCGAAATACTGGCGACTATGTGGTTTGAGGTCAGACACGATTTTTCTCCGGCTGCGCGCTGAATAATCTGCGTATTTTAGGGTTTGCCATTGTGGTGCGCGAGTTTTTATTAGCAGAAGGTCTAATTCCGATTGGGGTGCTGGCGGCGTATGCTAGCAGCGGGCCTAAACGACGATGAGGAAGTCAACGTGGTAAAGAAGTTTGATTACGATATGGTGGTTTTGGGCAGTGGTCCGGCCGGCGAAAGCGCAGCACTAAATGCGGTTAAGCACGGTCGCAGTGTAGTGGTTGTGGAAGCCCAAGACACAGTAGGGGGCGCCTGTACCCATCAAGGGACTTTGCCCTCTAAGGCACTTCGTCATATGGTCCGCCAGGCCATTCGCTTTAATCAAACACCGATATTTCGCGATATTGGCGACCCTCGGACATTGACCTACCCACGTTTATTAAGTCATGCCAATGAGGTCATCGCGCGGCAGGTGGCCATGCGCAGTCGATTTTACCATCGTAACCAAATTCGCCTAATTCACGGCGAGGGTCGCTTTGTCGATAGCCATACCGTCGCCGTTTATCGCGATGACGGCCAAGAAGAGGTCATTAGCGCGGCGAGCGTGGTGATCGCGACGGGCTCAAGGCCATATCGGCCGGCGAATATCGACTTTAGCCACCCGCGGGTTTATGACAGCGACAGTATTCTTAAAATGAACAATACCCCCAATAAGATCATTGTTTATGGTGCGGGTGTCATCGGCTGTGAATACGCGTCGATTTTTTCCGGTATCGGTATGAAGGTCGAGTTAATTAATAGCCGGGATCGCTTGTTGGAGTTTTTGGATGACGAAATCTCTGACGCCTTGAGTTATCAATTGCGCAACACTGGGGTAATGATTCGCCATCGCGAGGTGTATCAGTCAGTAGAGCTAAGTGACAAAGAGATTGTACTGCACCTAGAGTCGGGCAAGCGCCTGCACGCCGATGCTTTGCTGTGGTGTAACGGGCGCAGTGGTAATACCGATCGACTAGGTTTGGAATCAGTTGGCTTGGAAACAGACCATCGCGGTCAGCTAGTCGTTGATGAGCATTATCAAACGGCGGTACCTAATATTTTTGCGGCAGGTGATGTCATTGGCTGGCCGAGCTTGGCTAGCGCAGCTTACGATCAAGGCCGGTCGGCCGCTGCGTCGGCCAGGGGTAAGGAGCATTGCCGGTTTGTCGATGACGTGCCCACTGGGATATACACCCTGCCGGAAATCAGTTCCGTGGGTCAAACCGAGCGGGAGCTAACCGAAGGCAAGGTGCCGTATGAAGTGGGGCGGGCCTTTTTCAAAGATACCGCACGAGGCCAGATCAGCGGAGAAACGGTGGGGATGCTGAAATTACTGTTTCATGTCGACACCCTTGAGATACTTGGCATCCATTGCTTTGGCGCGGAAGCGGCGGAAATTATTCACATTGGTCAGGCGATTATGAAACAGCAAAATGGCGGTAATACGCTGCGCTATTTTGTGACCACAACCTTTAATTATCCGACGATGGCGGAGGCCTATCGTACGGCGGCCTTAAACGGCCTCAATCGGCTTGGTAAATGACGGATTTGGCTGGTGACATATACTTACACTGTTTGTGTGAAAGTTAGTGCCTGCTAGCGATTGGCGATAGTAAATTATGGCGAAAGTATTGGCTTGGCATCGACCAGAATACCGCTCGTAATACCAGGTCGAAAAATAAAAGAAAATATTTATTGACAGAAAAGCAAGATCATCATAAATAGTGCCCTGAACCACCACGGTTAGCCGAGGTGTTCATTCTGTATAGACGTGGTACTGGAGTGGGCAAGCAATGGCAAGTGACCTAGCTGATGATGATCTCGATGATCTGGTAGAAGATGATTCGAGCGCTGATTTTGATGAGCGGCGGGATATGGGTGGCCGCGACAGCAGCATCCGCCGTAAAATTGAAGAGCGCCTGGAGCGTAAACGCTTGATGGATGAGCTGGACCTGCTGGACGATTTCGACCTGTAGTAGCGTGTTTTGCCCTGATCCGATGGGCAGGCATTGAGTTCTCCGCACAAACGCCACATAGAGTGGCGTTTTTCATATATATCGTTGCCGTTTAGCAATACTTAGTTGCTGATTTTTGGCTGCGGTAATACCATCGTTGGTCAAGGTGTCTGATTTGCATGCTGCTGCCGTGGGCGTTACGGTAGACACAATGTGTCTGGCCCAATGTTGTGGTACAGCAAAAATATAGCCTCATTTATCAATAGGATTTTGTGATGAACTGGAAAGCCTTATCTGCGGTTGTTGTGATTATTGGCATTGCCGCATTTGTATGGTTTGTATTAGATCGCTCGGCGACGAGTGAGTTTAATGATGATACAACTGCCGAAGTAGCCGAAGTCGCGAACACGCCAGAAAAGACAGTTAAGCAAACGCTGGCGGTTGAATCTGAAGCTGACTACAGTGAGAAAGCGGCTGAAGTCCCTGAGCCACCTGCAGCGGTAAACGGCAGTGACGAGCAAATTCGGGCCGCCGCTGCTAAATTGTCGGCTCCCTTAGCGGGATGGCTGCAGCCCTCCGAGCAAGTGCGCAAGTGGGTGTCGGCCGTGGATCAGTTGGCGACCTACCGATTACCCACCAAGCATCTGCCCTTTGTTTATAGTAAAGAACCATTTTTAGTGATTAAAACGGAAGACGGCCTCACTAACGATCCCGGCAATTTTAAACGCTGGGACGGTATGATCGAGACGGTTACCGCCGCCGACCCCAAGAGCTTGGCGATATTCTATAAGAAATGGTCGCCGTTTCTTGAAGGGACTTACAATGAGCTGGGCAACCCGCAGTCCTTTGATAATCAGTTGCGTACCATGATTGAGCATTTGCTCATTGTTGAGCCGATTCCTGAAAATGCTGCGATGAAGCGGCCTAAAGTTTTGTACGAATATGTAGATCCAGTGTTAGAAAATGCTGACCCGCTGAGCAAGTGGATGTGGCGTCTTGGTCCAGAAAATATGAAAAAGCTGCAAAACTGGTTGCGCGAACTAGAGAGTTATTTGTAAATCGCGTTTGGCCATCACAATATGGGTGCCATC
>NZ_JBFJWS010000289.1:0-4051 GCF_041623545.1 Zhongshania sp.
GTTTGAAGATTTGGCCCTTCGCCAGCGTTTTCTCGACGGCGACTCCAAAGAGCAGATCAACATATTACTAGAAATTTTGCGCTTAGAGCCGGTGGCCGCCATGGTCCATCGCCGAGTTAACGCCGAGGTTGAAGGCCTAGGCGATAAGCCCATGCCAGCGGGCGAGCTGTATGGCATCGATATTCGCGCTGCCAATGTAGATGAAGAGCTGGTTGGTGAATGTCCTTTTGCGCTAGATCCAGATCGCGCGCAACGGCAGCGCGATACCGGTCGGTATATGAGTTTTGCCGACGGCCCGCACAACTGCCCCGGCTGGCAAGTGGCGCTCCATGAAACCCGCATATTCCTTGAGCAACTTTTTAAATTGCCAGGCGTAAAACTCGATCGTGAACCAGACATGAGCTGGAACGAAGGCGTTAAGGGTTATGAGCTGCGCAATGCTATGATTTCTTGCGATAAATCTGCTTAGGTCAGTACCAGCTATGTGCTAATAGCAAAAAGGCCCTGTTTTTCAATCTCAAGAAAACAGGGCCTCAATTTTTCGCTAGCACTTTTTGTTAATTCAATTTTTAAATCATTTCTTTCATCAGCGCCTGCAAGGCCGCTTCGCGGTCACCTAACAATTCCTGATACTGACCAAGTATGTTCTGCTTTTCTTTCAGCTTGGCCATTTGCGGGCCGTAGTCACTGCTGAGTTTGGCTTTGAGTTCGTCTTCAACTTCGCCGAGCTTGGCTTTAATTTCTGCGCCGAGGATATCGCCCAGAATACTGTCGAGGTTGGACTTCAGTTTAATGGCCGGCTCATTTACCGTGCCATTGACGCTCATGTCCATGACCAGTCTGGTGACGTCTTCCAGTGCGGCAGCGAGTAGATTGGCGGTCTTGTTGTCTGCAGCGGCGTTGGCAACCAGCAGTTTGGCTTGGTTAACGAGGCCTTTGGCGGAGCCTTTGAGGGTGTCGCCGTCTATGCCGAAGTTGGCGCTAATATCGGCAAAGCCTTTTTCTAATTGCAGTGGCAGTTCGGGGCTCTGTGATAATGACACGCCGGATAGGGCCAGTTGCTTCAGCGCCATATTAAAGACGCTTTTCATGGTGTTGTTGCGCTGGTCAAAGATACCGTCGATCACGAGCTGTGATTTCTGGTCCACGCCACCGCGCAGGGCCATAGTGATGGGTTTGTTCCAGTAGTCTTGCTGGTCGGTGATGTCGTTAATTTCGCCAGAGTAGGCGAGTTTCTCTGTACCTACCATTTGGTAGCCGTCGATGAGGACTTGGCGGATGAGGAGTTTGACCGGCAATTCCGTTGGCGCTTCAGCGGGCGCGGTTTCTTTTTCCGCCATATTGCCCATGGTTTCTTGATAGAGACTTAGCCCGCGTTGAACAACGGCATTCACTTCGTCGCCGAGCAGGAAGCGCAGCATGCCTTCGCTGCCCTGATCTAAGCCGTATTTAGAGAGCATCCGTTTTGATTGGTCTGCGGGTAAATTGGCCGCACGAACAGTTAGGCTTTTAACTTCGGCGGAGTCGGCCTTTAGGTCTTCGTTCAGGGTTTTAAATTGCTTGAGGTCGGCTTTGATGTCGTCGCGCAATTGCTTGGCGCCAGCGATCCGCTCGATCATGTTTTTCTTTTTAAGCTCATTCCAGCGAGTTTGGTAGGCTTCTATTTGAGCTTGTTCAGGTAGCTGGGTGGCTTTGGATTGCCAGCGACTTTGGATATCGCTAAAGCCGTTTTGAATTGCATCCACTTCGGCTTGAATGGTGGCCTTCTCTTCGGCGAGTAGCGCGCTGGGGTCGGGCATCGTTATGCCGGGTAAGCTGGTATCGCTTTTAGGTTTTGCCGGGGGGAGCTTGCCGTCTAAGGTGCCTGGGGTGCTGCGCTCGGTGTACATTTGTAAGCCAGACAACACTACTTGGTCGGCAATAAATTGCATTTTTAGCAGGGCTTTAGTGTCAACGTCAGCGGATACTTTCTCACTTTCTAGCAAGTTGCGCATGGGTTCTTGGGGGTTGGCGACCGTGAGGCCATTCAGAGCGACATGGGTGGGGTAGAGCTTAATGTCAACACTGTCGACATCGACTCGAGCGCCAACTTGCTTACTGCCCTCATGTTCAATCATAAATTTGGCGATGGGTTCTAGCGCAAATACCACGGCAATGACGGTAACGGCCAGCAGGGCGAGAACGCCGCGAAGAATCCATTTGAACATACCAGTTTGTCTCCAGGTTTATCGTTGTTGCAGAAGGTAGCGCGATATTTGCTACTTAAAGTGATTAAGAAATTGGGGTAGAAAGTATCAGACCCTAATCGTGCTTAAAAGTGCTATTTCTTTTAAAATTAAAGGCTTAGTGTGGGTTTAGTTGCCGAAGCTGATAACTGCCGGGCATGCCGGCGCGCTGGTACGCAGCCCGTGCGGCGAGGCCGGTCGCCTGATTTATGCCCTGCCAAAGTAATGTCTGGCTGTGTGGGTTGCTGCGCCACAGAGCAAAGTCGCCGCTATGTTCGCGATCGATATTGAGTAGGCCGATACCGCCTCGCTTGCGTTTATGTTGTTCGATCTCGTTGCAGTGGTCGCGGAGGGTGATGATTCTGCCATCAATCCCTGTCACGCTATTGATAAGCACTGCATCGGTCAGTAAAAGGGCGACTATATCACCGTACTTGGGCGGTGTTTGTCGGCCCGCAGGCAATTGTAGCTGTGTCGGGTTTAATCCTTCGCAGCGCCAGTGCTGGGCAATGCTGGTCAGCGGCAATTGATCGATGCAAAGATCGCTGCGGGCATGGCTAATACACAGTGCGATTAGGGCAGGTGCGCTGAGTTTGCCGCCATTGCGCAATACTACCTCGCCGGATTCAAGCCGACAGTCGCAGCGTCCACAATTGCCGTTGCGACAACTGCGTGCCACTGGCAGATCCGCAGCGAGACATTGCTTTAAGAGATCATCTCGGTCGTTAATCGCTAAACAGACCCCGGTGTCGGCTACGCTGAGGCTGAGCATGGCCATTAGATTTTGGCCATGTATTCTGCTTGTAGCCGCGGCAATAATTGCTGCAGTGCCAGCGCGCGATGGCTGATTTTATTTTTCTCTGACTTACTTAATTCTGCGGAGCTTTTAGCGTGTTCAGCAATATAAAACAGCGGGTCGTAACCAAAACCGTTTTCGCCACGTGCTTGTGCAAGAATAGCGCCCTGCCACAAACCTTCACAGACGATAGGCGCGGGGTCGTCAGCATGACGAACAAAGGCCAGTGCGCAGTGGAAGTGGGCACCGCGATTGGTATTGCCGCTCAGCTCGGCCAGCAACTTGGCGTTATTGCTGGCGTCATTGGCGTGGGCGCCGGCGTAGCGAGCGGAGTAAATTCCCGGTGCGCCGCCAAGGGCGTCGATACACAGCCCGGAGTCGTCGGCTAGCGCCGCGCAACCACTTTGGCGGGCGGCATTGCGAGCCTTGAGTATCGCGTTCTCAATAAAGCTTAGCCCGGTTTCGTCAGCCTCCACTACTTGGTAGTCGGCTTGGCTGCGCAGTTCTATACCGAGTCCGCCAAGGAGGTCATTGAGCTCTTGGAGTTTGCCTCGGTTACCACTGGCAAGAACGACGATGTGATTTGGCGTCATCGTTATCTCCGCTTATTTGTCCACGTAAAGCATTTTAATAAATTGAATATCGTAACTGGGTTTGTCGTCGACCTCGACCTGTAGACGGAAGTCCCTGCGTTCGTCATTACTAATGGCGAACTCAGCAATATAGTAGACCGCATCTTGTTCGATGATTTCTCGGAACTCCAGCGGGCTACGATGAATAAGGTCAGACTGGGTGCCACTGATTTGGGCGCGTACAGCGGTATTGTCAGGACCGCTTTGGCGGCGCACCGATACGTTGATTAAAAATTTGTTTTTACCGCGAACAATACCGTAGCTGCGAGCGACCTGAGGGGTGAGGAAGCTGGTGTTTAATACACTGAAATGCACGGTGTCATTGCCAAACTGTTTACTGGTTTCTGTGACGGGTGGGGTTTCGCGTTCTTGAGCTTGGCTCACAGTACTAATGCTTA
>NZ_JBFJWS010000290.1:0-4009 GCF_041623545.1 Zhongshania sp.
AGCTTCAAATAGCGGGCCTGTCCCAGGGTTTTGATAAAGTAATAATCCGTGGAGATAGCGAGCAAGATCGCAGCTTTGCCGCATTTTATTTCTGCGAAGGTCGCTTTATTGCCGTCGATGCGATAAATCGACCAAAAGAGTTCATGATGAGCAAGCGCGCCCTTACCTCTGGACAAAATGTCGATCCGCTGAAGCTACCCGACGATTCTATTGATATTAAAGACGCCTTTAACTAATTCAAAGTAAGATTGAATAGCCTCATTGCTTCGCTTGTTGGTTATTGTATTCATTAACGAACAAGCGCCAAGTCTCTCGACGGGATGGTTATGGATTTACAATAACGAACGCCCGAATACGGCAATAATCATTAAAAAGACCATTGAGGCCTTTCTTACAACATCGACATTTCCCTTACGCAATACTAATGTCACGACAAATTGCTTCATGCCAACATAGAAAATCGCTACTAACACATCGTTTCACACAAGCTAATGCCACTTACATAAACTGACGGCGTATTACGTGGTTAATTCTAATAACCTTTTGCTGCCATCGTAGATCGCCCAAAAGCGACTAAACCTGCGCCGAATAGGTACATAGTCAGCCCGTACACCATCGATGGTATCGCCATTTCTTGCGAACCAAGAATGGTTGTCGCGACCAGAATACCGATGGTGCTATTTTTGATACCGAGTTCAACCGCTATTGCCAGCTGATCAGGTTTAGCCACCCCGGCAATACGCGCAATACCTAAACCTGCGGCAATCCCCAAGATGTTGAGCAATAGGCAAGCTGGGCCCGCTTGCATCAATAAGCCCAAAAGTTGGTCACGCAAACCATAAGAGATAATAATGATTAAGCTCAGTAGCACCACTGCGCCAAAGGTATTAAATTTCTTCTCCGAACGGACCGCAAACATTGGTGCCCTTGCGCGGATAAGCATACCGATACCAGTAGGCAGTAAAACAATGACTACCAACATGACAATAGTATCGACTACCGGCATGGTGACATTGGCAGACCGACCAAGCTGCCAACTCAATGCCTGATTTACTAATAGCGGTAAAGTCATAATTGTCGCGATACTGGCAATAGCAGTAACCACAATAGAGAGTGCCACATTACCTCTCGCTAAATAAGTAATTACGTTAGAGGTTGCACCGCCCGGACAGGCCGCAAGGATCACCAGGCCAACAGCAATAGCAGGAGACAAGCCCAAGCCCCACGCCACCAAAAACCCTAGTGCCGGTAGAATCAGTAATTGCCCGATGCTACCCGCTATCGCCGCCCGCGGGTGGTGCGCCTCTTTTACAAAATCCTTAACGGTTAAGCCAAGCCCCATCCCAATCATGATGATAAAAAGCGAAACAGGTAAACCAATATCGATAAACACGCTCTGCGCCATCGCTGCTCTTCCTTATTTTTGTAATAAAATAATCTCAGGCTGTAGTTTAGGCTTATGCATTTCCGTTATCTGTTACAAACATGACAGTTTCGCCTAAATACTCTGGTCATTTAAGTGATCAGCGGATCGCTCTCAGTTATCCAACTCTGCAACTCACCCCACAAACCTTCTGCGACGCTAGCATCCTCCGCTTCTGTGCTAGCCACTGCAAGTTGAAGATCGCAATAGTACTTCCCCGAACTGAGTATTTCTTTAGGGGCCGTAGCGCAGTGGATCTGTGTTTGTGCACCCTGTTTCGGCGTTTTCATAAATAGCTTTTCGACTGGCGCGAGGGCGTTACGCAGTTTTTCGACAATTCCAGTATCCGCGAGACCCTTACCAGCCACATTGGTGTATACCGCGCCGGGATGCAGGCAATAACTCGTGACGCCGCTATTAGCGAAATGCACGTCGACGCTACGTGTTAAATGTACCAAAGCTAATTTGGATTGCCCGTAGGCTTGCCAAGAATTATAAGGTCGCTGTGGATTAACAAACTCGCTATTAAGGCCTTTGCTATGCAGCTGTGACACCACATTCACTACGCGGCTATCGCCGGAATGAGCTGCCGACGCCTTTAGCATTGGGAGTAGCCGATAGGTGAGATGCGCGGTGCCCAAATAATTGACGCGCCACTGAATTTCAAAGCCATCGGCACTTTGCTGCGGAGCAGTCCACCTCGAGAGTAAATCCAGATGGATACCCGCATTATTAATCAACACATCTAAAGCGAGGCCGGCGCGTTCATAGTCTCGCACAAAATTTTCAACGGAATTGTACTGCGACAAATCTAGGTCAAAAGCGTGGATGTTTTGCTGAAAGCGAGCATCTAATTGTTGACGCAACGCTTTAGCTATAGCGTCACTATTATTCCGCACTGTTACCGAAACCACCCCTCCCTGCTCTAATAGCTGCAGGGCTGTAGCAAAACCCAAAGAGCCCTCGGCGCAACCCGTAACAATGAAATGGCGACCTACAAGATCAATAGGCTCAGCCATTTTAGCGCGACTGATTACGCCCTGTATTTTTTCTAAGATTCCTGCCATGAAATTCTCCCTTGTCTAGCGCAGTATCTCATCAAATCAGTCGGCGCGACGGACTCCTTATCGACTCGCGGGCCGCAGATGGTAATAGTACCAATCCTCAACTTGTGAATGACGAAATCTGCCCTATATTGGTAGGAAGGCTATGGAGAAGGCTTTCTACTAAAGCGCTCTGCTTGCTCGCTTTAAATAATAATCACAATGGGGAATGTATCTATGTCCTATGTCGAAAAGCTAAAATTACCCGTCGGAATTTGTCTGCTGTCACTCGCCGTGAGTGAGGTTTACGCGCAAGGTACGAGCGCCTCCGGTAATAAGCTGGAACTTGAAGAGGTGATTGTATTAGGCTCTCGCAAGCCCGGACGAACCGCCGTTGATATGCCGGTTCCCGTGGATTCCCTAGGGGCAGACACGCTGCGCCAGACCGGTCAAACAGAAGTGGGGCGAATGCTCCAATCTCTAGCACCGTCGTTTAATTTTTCCAGCTCATCGATCAGCGACGGCACCGATGCACTAAGACCTGCGACCTTACGCGGGCTAGGGCCAGATCAAACCCTTGTGCTGATAAATGGTAAACGTCGGCACACTAGCGCCCTCATTCACGTGAACACGTCCGTGGGGCGAGGCACCTCCGGTGTCGACATGAATGCAGTGCCCGGGGCGGCCATCAAGCGGATTGAAGTGCTGCGTGACGGCGCGGCCGCCCAGTATGGCTCAGATGCGATTGCCGGCGTAATCAATATTGTCCTCAGCGATGAACCCGAAGCGGGCCGCATTGGCGTGTCCTACGGAGAGTACTCCGAGGGTGATGGTGAGACTTATAATATCGACCTTTCCAAAGGCCTTGCCCTAGGCGACCGAGGTTTTGTAAACGCGACATTGAATTTCCGAGATCGCGGCTCGACCAATCGCGCCGGCCTCAGCGGGCAATGTCAATATTTAGCGGGTTGCGATGCTAACAACGATGGCAGTGGTAGCGCTGATCCAGATGGCATCGATGAGGCTTCCGATCCACGGGAAGCGAGTTTTCCGCGAAAGAATTTTAGAATAGGCGATGCGGAGTCAGAGCAGTTCGCGGTCATACTTAATTCGGCCTACCAATTGGACTCTGGCGAGCTCTATGGCTTTGTCACATATTCAGACCGTGAAAGCACTTCTGGGGGCTTTTATCGCCGCGCCAATCAAACAGGCAACAACCCAACGTTAGCGGATGGCGAAGCCTTTGCCCCTGATGGTTTCCTACCGCTTATTAACACCCAGATCGACGATTTTTCTGCGAACTTGGGTTATCGCCAAGAGTTTGCCGATGACTTAACCATGGACGTGTCCTACACCATCGGCTGGAATGATTTTGCCTTTTTTATTAGCAACTCGGTCAATGCGTCGTTTATAAACCACATGCGCTACGGACAGAGTCAGAGCGATGCCGCTATTCGCGCAAACGCATCGCGGACCGCCGATGCCGGTGAGCTAAGCCTTGGCTTGCAAACCATTAATCTCGATTTCACGCAGCCACTTGGGG
>NZ_JBFJWS010000291.1:0-4007 GCF_041623545.1 Zhongshania sp.
GGTTGATAGCTATACCGAGTGTAATTTATTAGTATTTAATCCTGTCCTTGCGTCACAGTCCGGTGACGACATTGCCATTCAAATCGTGATATCCAAACAGCGAAGAGAGTAATAATAATGATGAATGCCATGATGAACACCCAGCTTACAATTACATCATTAATGAAGCACGCCGAAAAGGTGAATGGCGCTGTAGAAGTGGTGTCGGTAACCGCTGATAACCCTAGACATCGCTACACGTATCGCGAAGCGTTTTTACGAGCGCGAAAACTGGCCAATGCACTCGTCACGTTAGGCCTGAAGCCGGGTGATACCGTTGCCACGTTCGCTTGGAACGATTACCGTCACTTGGAAATATACTACGCGGTTTCGTGCAGCGGCATGGTATGCCACACGATCAACCCGCGCTTATTTCCTGAGCAAATTGACTATATTGTTAATCATGGTCGCGACCAGTGGGTATTTGTCGACGCAACAATAGTGCCGCTATTAGAACAGCTCCAAGACTCAATGCCCGATGTTAAGGGTTTTGTGGTGATGACCGATGCCGCGCACATGCCGGCGACGAGTTTACGCAATGCACTCTGTTACGAAGACATTCTCGCGGCCGAGAGCGATCAGTTCGATTGGCCTGAGCTCGATGAAAACACCCCGTCGGCGCTGTGTTATACCTCCGGCACCACTGGAAACCCCAAAGGGGTAATGTACACCCATCGCTCTACCTTGCTGCATTGCTATGCCAGTATTGCTCCGGATGTTTTCGGATTGTCGATTAAAGACGTGGCGTTACCCATAGTGCCAATGTTCCATGTAAATGGCTGGGGAATGGTATACAGCGCGCCCATGACCGGCGCCAAATTGGTTATGCCTGGGCCGAAAATGGGGGACGGTGAAACCCTTTGCAAACTTATTAACGAAGAAAAAGTAACGGTTTCAGCAGGGGTACCGACGGTCTGGCTAGCACTTTTAAATTACTTAGAAAAAACCGGGCAGACGGTAGAAAGCCTTAATCGCTTAACCGTTGGCGGCGCAGCGTGTCCCTATACGATCTTTGATGACTTCCGCAGCAAGCACGGGGTCGACGTGCAGCAGGGCTGGGGTATGACTGAAATGAACCCATTGGGCACCTTTAACGGCAACGTCGCACCAGAAGTGGCTCAGCTACCTCCCGAACAATACGATAAAATCCGTCTCAAACAGGGCCGGCCGGTGTTTGGCGTTGAAATGAAAATTGTCGACGCCGACAATAATGAACTCCCCTGGGATGGCGAAAGTGCCGGTGCGGTTAAGGTTCGCGGGCCTTGGATAATCGCAGAATACTATCGTTATGACGGTCAAACCTTAGACGATGACGGTTGGTTTGAAACTGGGGATGTGGCCAGTATTGACGAATATGGCTATATGAAAATTACCGACCGAGTAAAAGACGTCATCAAATCAGGTGGCGAATGGATAAGCTCGATTGAGCTGGAAAATTGCGCGGTAAACCATCCGAAAGTCGCTGAAGCTGCGGTAGTTGGGATGCCTCACCCGACTTGGAGCGAGCGGCCTCTGCTACTTGTCATTTTACAAGAAGGGCAGAGCTTGAGTCGGGAGGAAATGCTTGCGTGGTTCGACGGCAAAGTAGCTAAATGGTGGATTCCTGAAGACTGTTTGTTCGTTGACGCATTACCCCATACGGCTACCGGCAAACTCAGTAAAAAAGACATCCGCGAAACCTATAAAGATTATCGCTGGCCGGCGTAAGTGTGTTGCCAAAGTCGCGGCGGAATCCGATACTTTAGCGTCTTGTCGTATATAGGCCAAGAAAGGTGTAGTAATGAGTGATTTTCAGGCGCTGATCAATAGCGTCGTCAATAATGGCGAAGCTAATCAGTATCGCGCTACGGTGGATGAGTCTTGGCTTCAAGGTCGTACCGCATTTGGCGGATTAAGTACGGCGCTCGTTGTGGCTGCCATGAATCAAGAAGTGGCAGTTGATCGACGTTTACGCAGTTTGTCAGTGCTCTTTGTTGGCCCGGTTCCCGCTGGAGATCATCTAATCCACCTTCGCGAGTTACGGGTCGGTGGTTCGGTTAGTCATATGCAAGGGGAGCTGACCTGCAGCGGTGAAGTGGCCCTCAGTGTTAGCGCAGCTTATGGAAAAGATCGGGCCTCGGACGTGGTCATTACAGGGCCAGTATTGCCTGAGCTAAATAACCCAGAAACATTGGCTAAACTGCCTTATATCGAGGGTTTAACTCCCGCGTTTACTCAGCATTTTGATATGCGAATTGAATACGGCAGCATGCCGTTTAGCGGCGCGAATTCAGCCGACTTCGGTGTTTGGCTGCGATTTCCTGCTAATCGACCAATAGATATTGCCGCATTAATCGCTCTAGCTGATGCGCCGCCGATGCCCGGTTTAAATACCATCAAACCGCCGGGTATCGGGAGTTCGCTGAGCTGGTATTTGGAATTTCCCACTGAATTGCCCACTGCTGATGCATCCGATTGGTGGTATTGCGATTACCGCTGCCAAGCAGCCGGTAATGGCTATTTTCATAATTATGCGACAATTTGGGGCCCAGATGGCCGCGTCGTAATGTTTAGTCGCCAAGTTGCCACGGTTTTTGAAAAGCGCTAAATCTCTATGTTAGTGCATTTGTGTCGTAGGATTACTGCACATCGGTTACAGTAGTTAAATAATTTTAACGCTACTGCTTTGGCGAATTCAAAAACCACGAGCAATAGGAGGCATAAGAATGGCGATAGATTTAAGTCCTTTTATTGAGAATACCGCTCGGCTGCCGTCTATACCTCGGGTCGTAACGCGTATTGTTACTCTTGCCCAGCAGGGTGAAATCGATATGCAAAGCATTGCCGATCTTGTTGCAAGTGATCCAGCCCTCGCCGCTAAGACCCTCCAATATGCTAACTCTCCGCTCTATGGCAATGAACATAAAGTAGAAAATCTCCGTCGTGCTATTGTCCTGCTTGGTTTAAATACCACAGTCAACCTCGCGCTGAGCTTTTCGTTAACGTCTTCAATAAAAGAGCCTCGTGCAAGTGGCTTGCATTACCCCTTATTTTGGCGTCGCTCACTGTTGGCGGCGAGTGCGTCCCTTGAGTTGGGCCGACTTGCCGGCGAACGAGCACTAGAAGAACTTTTTTTAGCGGGTCTGTTACAAGATATTGGAATGATCGCCGTAGATCGCCTGCAACCCGACTTTTATGAGTCGCTGCAAAGCGACCAAGTGTTTCACCAGCGCGTTCGCGAATATGAAATAGAGCGCATGGGTGGGGATCACGCGGAGGCCGGCGCATGGCTAAGCAAGCATTGGGGCTTACCAGACCGCACGACCTTGGCAATTACAAACAGTCATCGGCCAGGGGTATTTGCCAAAGGCGATCGCGACGGCTTGTTTGTGCGCTGTGTTGCCCTGTCAGGTGTGGTGGCAGATTACTTGATCTTTGGGGAAACAAGCGAAGCTCGTGATCAATTAGTTTTACAGTGTCAGCGTTTCCTAGAATTTAATACTACAAAAATCGATTCTCTAATTGAGCGTATGCACGAGAAAATTCCTGAAATGGAGGAATTGTTCGACGTAAAACTGACTGAAAGTGCTAGCCAATCAAAGTTATTAGAAGAGGCCAATGCGACGCTTGCCTCTATGAACATTGCTACATTGCAACGCTCTTTGAACAAGTCTGGCAACGGTGAAGAGCAGAAGTTAAGCAAGGCGGACCGCTACGACCCGAAAACCAATGTGTTTTCACGCAAATTTGCCGATGGCTATATTCCCGATGCCTTTGATATAGCAGTACGAACTGATCGAAATATTAGTTTTGCCCTTATCGAGATTAGTAATTCAAAGGAAATACACAAAAAACTTGCGGAACCAGATGCTTTTATTAGCGAAATGGTTCGGGTGCTGGAGAATTCGGTGCGCTCAGGTGATGTGCTAAGTCGTTATAGCGATGAACAATTTCTAATCATTCTCGCTGGTACGACTGCCGAACAAGCA
>NZ_JBFJWS010000292.1:0-3985 GCF_041623545.1 Zhongshania sp.
CAGTTGCTACCAGATCAGCTTACCCTGCCACTAATTTGGCTGGGACTATTATTCAATAGCATAACCGGCAGCATCCCCCTGCACGACGCGGTGTGGGGTGCAATAGCCGGTTACATGTCCCTGTGGTCAGTGTTTTGGTTATTTAAACTACTAACCGGCAAAGAGGGCATGGGCTACGGTGATTTTAAATTGCTCGCCGCACTCGGTGCTTGGCTAGGTTGGCAGTTTTTGCCGCTGATTATTCTATTATCTTCTGTCGTCGGCGCGGTGTTTGGCGGTGCGGTAATGATGCTTAAACGCAGCGACAGTTCTACCCCAATGCCCTTTGGACCCTATCTTGCCGGTGCTGGCTGGATCGCGCTGTTCTGGGGCGAAGCGCTCATCGACGGCTACCTCCAACTCGCCGGTATTCGCTAACAACACCTTAATATTATGAGTAAATTCATCGTAGGACTAACCGGCGGCATCGGCAGTGGTAAAACCGCCGCGTCTGATCGCTTCGCCAATTTAGGCATCGGCATTGTCGATGCCGATGTTATTTCTCGCGAAGTCGTTGAGCTCGGCAGCCCCGCACTGCAAAAAATTGCGGCGCACTTTGGCGACTCCCACCTACTTGGCGATGGTCAACTAAATCGCGCAGCCTTGCGCCAAACGATTTTCGCCGACCCCGCCGCCAAGCAGTGGCTGGAGTCTTTACTTCATCCTCTTATCGCGAGCGAAACCCTGCGCCAATTGCAAAGCATTGAAAGTGCTTACGCGCTTTTTGTGTCGCCACTGCTCGTTGAAAGCCAGCAAAAAGCGATGTGCGATAGGCTGATAGTAGTCGATGTGCCGGAGTCATTGCAGCTCAGCCGAACAATGGCCAGAGACTATAACGAGCAAGCCCAGGTTGAGCGAATTATTGCCAGCCAAGCCACGCGCCAAACCCGCTTGGATGCCGCCAGTGATGTGATCGACAATACCCTCGGCTTGCCCCAATTAGATCTGCGGGTGAGTGAACTGCATCAGCAATTCTTAAAGCTTGCCGCCGCGAAGGTCTAGCTAGTCTTTTAAAGTATCTGGAAATTAATTGTCATGAATAAACCGTCGACCATCACCGTGCCTTGCCCCCAGTGTAAAACCGAATTAGTGTGGGATACGAACAATCCCTTCCGGCCTTTTTGCTCGGATACATGCAAAAATCATGACTTAATCGCTTGGGCAAATGAAGAGCACAATATTCCCGGGGACTCGCTCCACGACGATGTATTAAGTAGGGATTTAGAACAGGATTATTAAGGCTGAGACGGGATATTCAAGGCAGTTTTAGATGACTTCCGCGCACTGAATCGCCTCAACGATCGCCACATTGGCCGCTGGAAACACATAGTCAGAAAGTGCTTGCGGGCTCACCCAGCGCAGTGGCTGACCTTCACGCCCAATCGCCTCACCACTGAAACGGCTCACCAGCCATACATCAAGACATACCCTTTTATCGCCGTAGTCATGATTAATTTCGATCAGTGAGCGGCAGCTTGCCAACTCAATATGTATGCCCAACTCTTCGTGCAGTTCACGAGCGAGGGCGTCACAGACGCCTTCGCCAGCCTCAACTTTACCGCCGGGAAACTCCCACAAACCACCTTGATGGGCGTCATTCGCGCGGCGGGCGATAAGGATATCGCCCAAGGGGTTAAAGACGACCCCAACCGCAACGTGAACACGCGTATTAACTGCGGTATTCGGCATTGATTTTGACGTAGTCGTAAGAGAAGTCGGTAGTCCACACGGTTTCCGCATGCTGACCGCGATTCAAATTGATTCGAATTCGGATTTCAGCCTGCTTCATTACCGCGGCACCCGCTGCTTCGGTATAGGATTCTGCGCGACCGCCGTGCTCAGTAATCAGCACATCGTCCAAGTGAACCGTTAATGCCGACACATCCAGTGAATCCACCCCAGCGCGACCGATAGCAGCAAGAATCCGCCCCCAGTTTGGATCACTGGCAAACAGTGCGGTTTTCACCAGCGGCGACTCCGCCACCGCGTAGGCGACTTTAAGGGCCTCGCTAACATCTTTGGCGCCGGTCACTTCAACCGCAACAAACTTGGTAGCGCCTTCGCCATCGCGAACAATGGCATGGGCCAGCTCTAAAAACACCTCGTTAAAGACCTGCTGAAGCGCATCGAATACTGGGCCGCGGGTTTCTGTTAGCGGCTCACCGCCGGCGCGACCTGTTGCGACCAGCACACAGGCGTCATTGGTCGAGGTATCGCCATCGATAGTAATACGATTAAACGACGCATCGGCAGATTGATCTAACATCACCTGCAAAACATTTGGCGCGATATTGGCGTCCGTCGCGACATAACCCAGCATAGTCGCCATATTGGGCTTAATCATGCCCGCGCCTTTGGATATACCGGTAACGGTAATTGTGCGGCCAGCAATCTCAATTTGCCGAGACGTCGCTTTAGGGCGAGTGTCAGTGGTCATGATACCGTTTGCCGCGCGCTCCCAGCTATCAGCAGACAGCGCTGAAATTGTTGCGGGCATCGCTGCAACCAACTTATCCAGGGGTAGCTTTTCGCCGATAACGCCGGTCGAAAATGGCAGAACCGCAGAAGATTCCAGCCCGACCAGTTCAGCTAAGGCAGCGCAGGAGTTGCGCGCATTGAGCAAGCCGGCTTGGCCGGTACCCGCATTGGCATTACCCGTATTAATCAGTAAATAGCGTGGCGAAGTGCTGGCCAAATGTTCTTTGGCCACAGTAACCGGCGCAGCGCAAAAAGCATTAAGGGTAAATACCCCCGCTACCGAGGCACCCTCACACAATTCAAAGACCACGGTATCGATACGGCCTACTTTTTTTATACCCGCACTTGCCACCCCAATCCGCACACCGTCTACAGTGTGAAGAACGGGCAATTCACCAGAACCTACTGCCATGCTAGCGCCTACCTCAGTCTAATTTGCCGTGACACTGTTTGTATTTTTTGCCCGAACCGCAGGGACAAACCTCATTGCGCCCGACTTTACGGCCGTCCCGGACAAAGGTCTCTGGGGTACTTGGTGCGGCTTCCGCGTCTTCATCGCGAACTTCGTCGTCTAAGGTCAGACCGCTGGATTCGGCGTGTTGAAATTCCATTGCCCGCTTGGCTTGCTCCTCGCGACGCTGCCGCGCTAACTCTTCAGCATTTTCGTTTTGCTGGAGACGCAAATGCGAGAGGAAACGAATAACTTCGAGCTTCAAGCTGTCGAGCATTTCTTGGAACAATTCAAAGGCTTCGCGCTTGTACTCTTGCTTGGGGTTTTTCTGAGCGAAGGCGCGCAAATGAATACCGTGACGCAAGTGATCCATGGTCGCCAAGTGCTCTTTCCACAAGGTATCCAATACTTGCAGCATGATATGGCGTTCAATCTTGCGCATGTCCGGGCCAACCAAGGCGCACTTCGCTTCATAGGCGTCAGCGATAGCCTGATTAATTTTTTCGATCAGTACTTCTTCATTGACTGAGCGATCTTCGTCCAGCCAAGTTTGCAGCGGTAGCTCGACTTCAAAGTCAGTTTGTAAGCGACGCTCTAATCCGGCCACATCCCACTGTTCTTCTAAACTCTGCGGCGGAATATATTCCCGCACGACATCGCCAACCACGTCTTGGCGAATCGCCGTTAGCATGTCGCTGATGTCATCCGCTTCCATCAGTTCATTGCGCTGCTGATAGATGATTTGGCGCTGGTCGTTAGCGACATCATCGTATTCAAGCAATTGCTTACGCATGTCGAAGTTGCGACCTTCAACTTTACGCTGGGCTTTTTCAATGGCGTTAGACACCATGCGGTGCTCAATCGCCTCACCTTTTTCAAGGCCTAATGCCTGCATAATGCCCCGCACACGATCTGAGGCAAAAATCCGCATTAGACTATCTTCTAACGACAAATAGAAGCGCGATGCACCTGGATCGCCCTGACGACCAGCGCGGCCACGCAACTGGTTATCGATAC
>NZ_JBFJWS010000293.1:0-3977 GCF_041623545.1 Zhongshania sp.
CCTCTACGAGGAGCCCTTTGTGGTACTGCTGCCCTGCGACCACCCCCTCGCCATTAAAACAGCGCTGCACCAAGACGACTTACTGAATGAAAACGTCCTGCTGCTAGGAGAAGGCCACTGTTTTCGCGATCAAGTCATGGCCGCGTGTCCCGGCCTGCGACAAACCTTTGCCAATGGCGACCGGCTATTACAGTCAGTTGTGGAAGGCAGCTCCTTAGAAACTTTAAAACACATGGTGGTATCGAAGCTCGGCATTACCATACTGCCACTGTCAGCCGCGCAAGTTGCTCCCTATGGCGATGGCGTGCTGTGTACTCGGCCTTTTGTCGATCCCTCGCCAACCCGCACCGTAGCATTGGCCTGGCGCGCTAGCTTCCCCCGCCACCAGGCCGTGGATGTCATTAGCCGCGCTATTAAAGCCTCGGCGGCGGCACTAACCTCGCTGCCAAGCTCACAAAGTCCATCCAAAACAAAACGTAAAATTAAAAAGCCCGGATGAGCCAGCCCACGAGCAGAAGCAAGCCAGCCACCACCGTGGCACTGCACCAACTCGGTGTCGCCACCCTAAAAGGCGTGGGCCCCAAGGTCCGAGAAAAGCTAGACGCCTTGGGCATTAAAACCGTACAAGATTTACTCTTCCACTTGCCGCTGCGCTACCAAGACCGTACCCGTATTACCCCGATTGGTGCCCTGCAACTCAGCACCGACGTGGTCATTGAAGGTAATGTGCTGGTCGCCGATGTGGTGTTCGGCCGCCGCCGGAGTTTGGTATGCCGACTCCAAGACGGCAGCGGCACCACTACTCTGCGCTTCTTTCATTTTAGCGCCGCGCAAAAAGCCCAGCTCACTCCCGGCGCCCGGCTGCGCTGCTTCGGTGAACCCCGGCGGGGCAGTGGCGGCCTAGAGTTTTATCATCCTGAATACCGCGTGTTAGATGGTGACGACGTCGTTGCCGTGGAGGAGCGTCTCACCCCTATTTACCCCAGCACCGAGGGCTTTGCCCAAACCAGCTGGCGCAAACTCTGCGATCAAGCGCTACAACATCTCGACCACCACCCTGTTACTGAGTGGCTACCCGCAAATTCTCTACCCTATGCACTCAAAAACAGTCGTTGGACTTTAGCCGAGGCGCTACGCTATTTACATCACCCTCCCACTGATGCCTCAATCAGTCAGCTGCAGGAGGGGCTGCACCCAAGCCAGCGGCGTTTGGCCTTTGAAGAATTACTCGCCCATAATTTAGCGCTGCAAGAGTTACGACGCGAGACCCAACGCGGCGGTGGGCCAGCACTGGACGGCCCAACAACATTACAGCGCGGTTTTTTAAAAGGTTTAGGATTCACGCTAACATGCGCGCAACAACGGGTAGCCACAGAAATTGCCAAGGACCTGCGCAGTTACACTCCCATGCTGCGTTTGGTGCAGGGCGATGTCGGCAGCGGAAAAACTGCTGTGGCGGCGCTTGCCGCACTGCGCGCAGTAAGCAGCGGCTACCAAGTTGCGATTATGGCCCCCACTGAGATACTCGCCGAGCAGCACTACAACAGCTTTAGCCAATGGTTTGAACCGCTAGGCTTGCACGTGGCCTGGCTGACCGGCAAATTAAAGGGCAAAGCCCGCCAGCTGCAGAGCGAGGCCATTGCCGATCACCGCGCCCACGTCGCCGTTGGTACCCATGCGCTTTTTCAGAACGACGTGGAGTTCGCCCGCCTCGGCTTAGTCATTATCGACGAGCAACACCGCTTTGGGGTTCATCAACGCTTAGCGTTAAAGCAAAAAGCCGCCGCCAATGTCGGCCAGCCCCACCAATTGATCATGACGGCAACGCCGATTCCCCGAACTTTAGCCATGACCGCCTACGCCGACCTCGACACCTCGGTTATCGACGAATTACCACCCGGCCGCACGCCAGTGAACACCGTCGTACTGGCCAACGACCGGCGCGGTGATGTTATGGAAAGACTACGCGGTGTTTGTGCCAGTGGGCAGCAAGCCTACTGGGTTTGCACCCTAATTGAAGAATCCGACAAACTTCAGGCCCAAGCCGCGGAAGCCAGCTGGGAATTATTAAAAGAAACGCTGCCCGAATTGCGGATTGGCTTGGTTCACGGCCGCATGAAGCCAAAAGAAAAAGCGGCAGTCATGGCCGAATTTAAAGCCGCTGAATTAGACTTAATCGTCGCCACCACGGTTATTGAAGTGGGAGTAGACGTACCCAATGCCTCGCTAATGATCATTGAAAATGCCGAGCGCCTCGGTCTAGCCCAACTTCATCAATTGCGCGGGCGCGTCGGCCGCGGCAGCCAGCAAAGTTTTTGCGTATTACTCTACCAAACACCGTTGTCGCGCAATGGTCGCGAACGCTTAGCCGCCCTGCGTGACAGCAATGACGGCTTTGTTATTGCTGAGCAAGATTTGGCACTGCGCGGTCCCGGTGAAGTACTAGGCACCCGCCAAACTGGCTTAATGAGTTTTAAGATCGCCGACTTGCAGCGCGACGACGATTTACTCGACGCCGTGCGCGAGCAAGCCCAACTCATTCTCAATAAACACCCTGAAAATGTTAAACCACTTATTCAACGCTGGCTATCGGGCCGCAGTGTTTACGCCTCGGTGTAAGCCTCCAATTCGGGAATAGGCAAACGTCCTTAGTCGACAACACCATAAATATCGACTACAAATGAAGTATGACTGATAAATATAAAAACCTGCGCCGCTTCTTTCGGCTGCCTTATCCTAGGGCGGCGCAGCCCCCGCTTACCGTAGACAAGGACAAGGCCTACCGCGTATTAGAAGTCTCAGAACTCGGTATTGTGCTTGAACAACAGGCCAATACACCCTTGCAAGTCGGCGAGACGGTGAGCGGCACTATTCGATTTCACGATGATCACCACGAAGACATCGAGGGCGAAGTTTACCGGCTCGACTCCCGCGGCGTGATAGTGCAACTGAATCGTGGCATTAGCCCTCGATACATGATCAAGGAACAGATTTACATCAAAAACGCCTTTCCGGTGTTTTTTCGCTATACCGTGCAGGGGAAAACGAAATAAAGCGAGGTAACGAGATTTTTACTTCTAGTCTTTTTTCTCTATCGTAACTTCAATAGATTTACTGTTTCCGGCAAACCACTTCTGCACATACAAAGAACCCACAATGGGGGGTGTTCCTTCATCGGGGACTTCTTTATAGCGAACACTATTCTTGGTTTCTTTTTCAATTTCAAATTTGATTACTTTTTTCGACATGAAATTAGCTACCCCGCAATCTGCGCTCTCAAGCATTGATTAAATAAATAATGGATACGCCACAATTCTAAATGCGCTATTGTTTTTTATCGCCGTCCATCTTTGCCTTTAGATCGGCAAAAGGGTTGAACGTCGCCGCCTTGGATTTTTTCTCGGTCGTACTGCCGTAGCGCACCAAATTTTCGTGTTTGGTATGCTCCTCGTCATGACAATAAATACAGAGCAACTCCCAATTACTGCCATCAGCGGGATTATTATCATGATCGTGATCGACATGATGAACCGTTAACTCAGATAGGTTCTTACGGTCAAAGTCACGGGCACACCGACCACACACCCAAGGATATAATTTTAAGGCTTTTTCTCGGTACCCTGTTGCTCGCTTAGCATTGTACTCTCGCTGTTCCGCGAGCACTTGATCCAGCGTTTTTTTATGAACACTCATTACACCACCTACTTTTTACAATGTGGATTAGCGAATTTAAGCACGCCTTAAATACCATCTCCATCCTGCCAGGGAAGCTGGCGTAATTCCTGAACATTGCCTTCGGTTAGCAGCTGCCAAAGGTCGAGTATCTTCGTTACCGGAATACTAGGCATATGCCACGGGCCTTCACCTGTGACGACGTTTTCCAGACAAACAAGCCCAGAGTGGAACGCCGAGATACACCATTGACCGTTATGTGTCAGCGAGACACACGCTTCAGTGTCATCTACGCTGAGCGATCC
>NZ_JBFJWS010000294.1:0-3957 GCF_041623545.1 Zhongshania sp.
GCACCAAACGCTCGAGCTGGCCCTTATTGAAAGCCTGTTGGCAGTCGCTAATAAAGCTCGCGGTGTGCTCAGCGGAGGAAGTTGCTGTCATAGACTTGCCCAATAAACAGTCGAGGTTGTGTATACGCAGGGCGAAGCCTTCGCGCTAGAGAGTGATAAGTGTGGGCCTGATAATAGTATCAGGCAAGTTTACGGGCATAAAAAAGGGCAGCTAAGCTGCCCTGTCTTTTCATGCGTATTGCTTAGGCTTGTGGGCCGGCGGCAATAATGGCCTCAGAAACATCAAATTTCTTGATATTCTCTTGGAAGAGGCGGGCCAGTTTAGAAGCTTCAGCATCATAAGCAGCTGCGTCGCCCCAGGCTTTGCGCGGGTTGATGTATTTGTCATCAACGCCGGGAATCGCCTTGGGGATCGTCAGGTTTAGGGCTTCTAAGCGCTCAGTTTCGGCGCCAATCAGCGTACCGTTTTGAGCAGCGGCAACCACGGCGCGGGTTACCGGAATTGGAAAGCGTGAGCCGGTGCCGCCAGCAGCGCCTGAGCCACCGGTCCAGCCGGTGTTGATCAAGTAAACCTGAGAGTCGAAATCTTCGATGCGCTTCATCAGTAGTTCGGCGTAATCGCCGGCAGGACGGGGCATAAAGGGCGCGCCAAAGCAGGTAGAGAAGGTGGGGTGGATGCCCGCTTCTGCACCTAGCTCAGTTGAGCCTACCCGCGCGGTATAACCGCTCAGGAAGTGGAACGCCGCCGCTTCTTTAGACAAAATTGAAATTGGCGGAATGACGCCAGAGACGTCGCAAGTCAGGAAAATAACGGTTTTGGGTTCGCCAGCGGCGTTCTCTATAACACGCTTTTCAACATTTTCCAGCGGGTAGCAGCAGCGACCGTTTTCAGTCAGGCTTGTGTCGTCGTAGTCGGCGTGGCGCGTGTGGTCGTCAATAACGACGTTCTCAACAATCGCGCCAAAACGAATTGCATCCCAAATAATGGGTTCGTTTTTCTGGCTTAGATTGATGGTCTTAGCGTAGCAGCCGCCTTCAATATTGAATACAGAGCCTTTTGCCCAGCCGTGCTCGTCGTCACCGATCAAATAGCAGCTCGGGTCAGCAGACAGAGTGGTTTTGCCGGTGCCAGACAGACCGAAAAACAAGGTAGTTTGGCCAGCTTCGTCAACGTTAGCCGAGCAGTGCATGGGCATAACGTCTTTTTCTGGAAGCAGGAAGTTCTGTACCGAGAACATCGCTTTTTTCATCTCACCGGCGTAGCGCATGCCAGCCAGCAGGACTTTACGCTGGGCAAAATTGATAATGACGCAGCCGTCAGAGTTCGTGCCGTCGCGCTCTGGTTCGCAAACAAAGCCCGCGCAGTTGAGGATGGTCCACTCTTCTTTGCTTTTGGGATTGTATTTGGCGGGGCGTACAAACATATTGCGACCAAACAAACCCTGCCATGCTGTTTGGGTGTTCACAACGACGGGAATGTAGTGATCTTCATGGGCGCCAACGTGGAGTGAAGAAACAAAGCTGTCGTGACCAGCTAAGTAGTCTTCAACACGATCCCAGAGGGCGTCGAATTTAGTGGCGTCGAAGGGGCGGTTAACGCTGGTCCAGTCGATCGCATCGGAGGTCGACGGCTCTTGTACAATGTAGCGGTCGCCAGGTGAGCGCCCGGTGCGCTTGCCGGTGGTAACGACGAGTGCGCCGCTGTCGGCGAGACGGCCTTCGCCGCGACTCAGGGCTTGCTCAATTAGCTGAGCGGGGCTTAAATCGTTGTAAATCGTCGTTTCAGCACTCATTCTCTGTTTTCCTGTCGCGTAATCCTGAGAGCAGCCTTGGGTGTTGCGGTGGGGTTGGCACGAAAGAGAACCCCCAAAGTGGCTGGTAATTTGGGGCGCCATTATTACAAAAAACCTATGCCAGCGCTAATCTTTGAGGAGAGAAAAGGCAGTTTGGGGAAAATGCCCAAAATTAGTGCTTTTTTCAGTGACGAGTGAGGTCGCTGCCCTGTTCAAATAATCCCGCAATATCGCCGGCGTTAAATTGATATAGGCGGTTGCAAAACTCGCAATTGGTTTCGATTTGACCCTGCTCAGCAAGAATATCGTCGAGTTCTTCACGACCAATAGACACCAGCGCGTTGGCGACGCGCTCGCGGCTACAGCGACAGCGCGCGATCATCGGCTTGCTGTCGAATAGTCGAACAGCGTCTTGATGGTAGAGCCGGTAAAGCAGTGTTTCGACATCCAAACTTAGTAATTCTTCGTTTTTGATAGTGTGGGCAATGGTACTAAGGTGCTCCCAGCGGTCCATGTCGGGCTTAGTACTGGGTAGTTGCTGAAGGAGCATGCCACTGGCGTGCTCGCCGTCGGCACAGAGCCAGACCCGTGTGGCGAGCTGCTCGCTGCGTTGGAAATAGGCCTCAAGACAGCGGGCGAGGCTGTCGCCATCGAGGCTGACAATGCCTTGATAGGGTTTGCCATTTTCGGGAGCAATGGTCATGGCCAGTTGGCCATTGCCGATGAGGGCTTGAAAGTCGAGGCTAATAGCCTCGTTGGCGTCTCGTGCAATGGCGCGCAGTTCCTGTTTGGAATTGGCCTCGGCCATAATTAAGGGTACTTGGCCGTCACCGCGCACCTGCAGTATGAGTGAGCCCTCAAATTTAATGGTGGCACTGAGCAAGCTTGCGGCGGCCAGGAACTCCCCCAGTAAATTGGCTACCCCTGGGGGGTAGTGGTGAATGCTCAGGATGTCCTGATAGCTTTTTTCTAAGCGAACATGCTCGCCACGAACGTCGCTATTGTCAAAGATAAAGCGGCTGATGGTATCGCTCATAGCTAATAGGGTGTCCATCGTAAAGGAAGCTGGCAATTATAGCGCCTAGCGGCGGAGAGGTCTCGGCTGATGTTGGCGGTGAGGCGCTTATTCGTCGTTTAGATTTTTAAAACGATGAATTTGGCGACGCTGCTTCTTATTGGGCCGTTCAGGATGCAAAGCGCCTGCCGCGGCGCCGAGTATTTTGCGATCAGCTGCGAGCTGCTCGCGGGTGCGAATGCTGTCTTCGGTTTCACTGTAAAGTAGCGCTGCTTCCGGCGCGCCTCGGCGCTGATCAGAAAGGGCGATAACTTCGACGACTTTATTGTCCCAGCCAGCACGTATGGTCAGTGTTGCGCCAATGTGCACCTCTTTACTGACCTTGCAGCGATCGCCATTGTAGTGAACTTTGCCGCTCTCAACGGCTTGCTTGGCGAGGCTGCGGGTTTTGTAAAAGCGCGCGGCCCACAGCCATTTGTCTAAGCGAATACCGCTGGGCGCATCAGCCACCGTCCACCTCCGGCTTAGGAATTGGCAGTATTTCATTGAAATGCTGAATCGCAGGGTAAGTCAATTGTTCGCGAATTGCTTGTTTGCTATCGGGCTGGCGCAGTGTCAGTAGGTGGCGAATACCAAATGTGGCCGCGGCATCGAGGACGCTGCTGGTGTCGTCTACTAATAGAGTGCGCGCCGGGTCAAAGTCCCAGTGTTGGCGCAGGCGGTGCCAAAACTCCGGATCTTCTTTTGGCTTTTCCAACTCATGTGAGGTAATCATCTTATGCATCCAGCGCGCGAGATCAGTGTGTTCGAGTTTTAAGTTCAAACTATCGCGATGGGCATTGGTAACCAGCCAGGTTTCGCAGTGGCTATTATCTAATGCTATCAAAAAGTCAGCGGTACTTGGGTGGGGGGCGATTAAGTGAGCGACTTCACGCTTAAGCGCGACGATATCGACTTTGAGTTGGCTGGACCAGTAGTCTAAGCAATACCAGTTCAGCGAGCCACGCTCTGACATTATGCGGTTCATCAGGTCTTTGGCAACTAGCTCTAATTCGCCACCGTGGATTTCCGCGTAGCGCTTGGGGAGGTGTTGCGACCAGAAAAAATTGTCGTAATGCAGGTCTAACAGGGTGCCGTCCATGTCGAGGA
>NZ_JBFJWS010000295.1:0-3926 GCF_041623545.1 Zhongshania sp.
TGCCGTGCCGGACATGGTGGCCGCAAAATTTGGTCGGATCATCAATGTTTCCAGCGCTGTCGCAGTGCAGCCGAATAACCTTGGCGCTGATTATTCCGGTGCAAAAGCCGCGCTAAATAACTTCACCGTGAGCCTTGCGGGTTCACTGAAAGGCGTCGGCATTACCGTTAACACCGTGTCACCCGGCATCATTATGGTCGATGGTCTGCTCAGATTCGGCCGAATCAAATATGGGGATGACAGCTTAACGATTGAAGAGGTCACCCAGCGCTTAGCCGCCGATAAGGTATTTGACCTACCCCCAGCTGGTCGACTTGGCACCCCGCAAGATCTCGCAATGGTCATCAGCATGCTTGCGAGCCCCCTATCCGGCTTTGTCACTGGCGCGAACTATCGAGTTGATGGCGGTCAAGTTCGCTCGCTCAATTGAGGTCAACGACACACAAAATGCTACTCAGCAATTTCAACAAAAAATAAACAAGGCGGAAAACGCATGTCACAAAAAAAATATCGCGTAATTCAGTGGGCCACAGGCACCGTTGGTAAAGTCGCGCTAAAACATTTCATAGAAAATCCGGTCATAGAACTCGCTGGTGTATATGTCACCAAGCCCGAAAAAATCAACAAAGACGCGGGCGAATTGCTTGGCCTCCCCCCTACCGGGGTGCTCGCCACCAACGATATTGAAGAACTTATTAAGCTCGATGCCGATTGCGTATTTTTTGCTGCATTGATTCAAGACGTTGATCTGTACTGCCGCCTCCTGCGCTCGGGGAAAAACGTGGTTACCGCCGCAGGCCCGTTTAATCCGACCGAGCGCTATCGCGATCAATTTGACAAGATTGAGGCTGCCTGCCGGGATGGCAATACCTCATATCATGGCTGCGGTGTACACCCTGGTTTCTCTGGCGACATTTTGCCGCTCACCCTGACCCGACTCATGGACCGCGTCGACTGCATCGAGGTTACCGAGATAATCGACAAACTCAGAAACCCGATGATTTACACCGAAGTTATGGGCTTTGGTCGTGACCCCGACGAGTTACTAGCCAATCCGAGCCGCTCCCCAGAAGCGCCCTTTGCCTTTGAAGGATCAATGGCCATGGTCATTGAAGGTTTGGGCAAAAAGCTCGAAAAAATAACAACAAAACTAGAAGTCGCAAAAGCGACTAAAGATATTCCCTACACACTCGGTGAAGGCATTCCCGGCGGCGGTATTATCCGCACCGGCACCGTTGCCGGTCAGCACTTCGAGTGGACAGCTTGGGTAGATGGCGCGCCCTTTATGATTTATCACTTCTACTGGGTGATGGGCGAGGATGTCGAGCCAAAATGGAATAGCGGCGACAGCTGCTACTTAGTACAAATGCACGGTAACCCGCCACTCGAGGTCAGGGTTATGGGCGGTACCGAAGCCGATGGCCGCCGCCCCTTCAATGGCCTACCGTGGACCGCACTCATGGGCGCTACCGCCATCCCAGCAGTCTGCGATGCTAGGTCGGGCGTAGTAACCCATATCGACTTAGGTGTTATACAGCCGCGTGGCCTGGTAAGGGCATAAGCGACTGGATTCTGATAATCTGTATAAACGCGGGGCCAAACACACCCCGCGTCACCCTAAAAAAACCACTCAGCACTACGCTGGTATATAGCAATAACAACGATAAAATACGCACGTTGAGAGAGTATTGTGGAATCCAAGACCGGCTCAAAGCTATTACTTGCGCTAATGAATGGCCCCTTTGAAAGCCCGCAATGGTCGACGTTTCTTGACGAGTTACGCCAGTGTACGCAAGCGGACTATGCAAGCCTTGTCTTTCGCCCCCCCGGCTTAGCAACGAACACCGTTTTTCACCTATTTTCAGGCAACCGGTGTCCACCGGTTATTCAGCAGCTATACCGCGATAGTTTCTACCGACGCGATCCCACGCCCTACCACGAAATGAACGAGGCCCGAGTGTACACACTCGATGAGCTACTCGACAGCAACAATCCTGCCCATGCCGCCTACCTAGAAGCGGTAATGAGCCCCAGCGGGATGAACAGTGCAAGGATGATGCGCTTGGTAGAAGCCAGCGGAGTCAATGCCTGGCTCACCATCACTCGGCGCGAGCAGGACTTCGAAGCAAAGGACGACAGCCTATTAACATCGCTCGAGCCCTACCTGCGCAGTATTTTACGCAGCTACGTCGCCTTAGAGCGAGAGCGGACTAACGCCACTCTCGCAGGCGACGCCATCCACCGCCTCAGCTTTGGTTGGATCACCTTAGATACTACTGGCCAAATACTGGAAACCGATGATCAGGGTCACCATATTCTTGAAAAATCTGGTGTCTTGCACCGCGACCCCCATGGCTACCTCAAGGCATCGTCGGCCAAACACGGCCGCGACATCATGAGCGCGATTACCGCGCTAGCAAATACTGCTAATGCAAAACCCCGCGCAATAATCTTAAGTAGGGACCCCTGGCTAGACATGTTGCTGGTAAAAGCCAACCGCGATGTCATCTCAGCCACGTCCGTTCCGGCAGTTGTTGCCTATGTGCATAGCGACAGCGCGTCAGCTACTGATCACTGTGAGCAACTGATTCAATTGTTCGATTTACTGCCTAGCGAAGCGCGACTAGCACTCGCCTTAGGCCGTGGTATGAATATCACCGATGCGGCGCAGGCACTTAGTTTAACCGTCGAATCCGCACGGACGTATTCCAAAAAGATTTACGCAAAAATGGGCGCAAGGGGACACTCCGACCTAGTGCTGTTTATTCAACGCAGCATTTTGCAGATCGCTTAATATCCCCCGTCACACCCCGGCAACGTTAGTCGTAATATTAATTCTTCGCGTTAAAATTGCGAATCACCTCGGCAAAGCCGGGACCATGCCCTGGCGTATGATGAAGTTCCCAGGCATTCCCCGCCGCGAGACTCATACCATCGGTATCTTCAAACAGCTTTTTGATCTCGCGATTGGAACGCCGACTGGTTTTTAAAATATCTGCACATAGTGCCTCGACTGCGCTATCGAGCTCGACATCTGGGACTGCCATGTTTGCCAAACCCATTTGCACCGCTTCAATACCAGAATAGCTGCGTGCGGTAAAAATCATCTCTTTAGCCTTAGCCATACCGACGCGTCGAGGCAAACGTTGCGTTAACCCCCAAATAGGTACTAAATCAAATTTAGAGTGCGTATCCGCAAACCGAGCATCTTCGGCAGCGATGATAATATCCGCCGCTAGCACCAGCTCCAGCCCTCCGGTATAGCAGTGGCCCCGAACACCAGCAACAACAGGAAATGGCAGCGTAGCTAAGCGCTCGACGAGTTTATTTTCTATACGCTCCGCCGCCCCACCCTCTGCACCAGAGGCAAGGCCTTCTAAATCATGGCCAGCACAAAAACTGCGGCCAGACCCTGTCAGCAACAAACAGCCAATTTCTTCATAGTTCAGTTGGTCTAAATAGGTCGAAATTGCTTCGAAGCTCGCTAAGCTCAGCGCATTGAGCTTTTCCGGCCGGTTTAAGATAAGACGACACAGGCCATTATCAACATGACAAATCACTGAAGGTTCTGATGTATCCATAATTATTGACTCATTTCGGCAGTTCAAAAAATAACCCTGGCTTTATAAACACTCAGCGCTTAGTAAGCCATAAGTCTATTCCAGACCAACACTCAGCGCCGATAAATGCTAAGCCAACAACCGCGCCAGACAAGTAATACGCCCGCCTCCGTCAAGCCGTGACAGCTGTCTCGCCACTCAGTTGGAGACGCGGCAAATGCACCAACTATTCGGAAGTTTAAATCATGGCCACAATCGCAAAGTAAACTTATCATGCTTGAGATAATCAATTGAAAACCAACCGCCACAAGCTCTCGGAGCAGGATATACGCAATGCAATTACCGATTACAACAACGCGTATTCAA
>NZ_JBFJWS010000296.1:0-3906 GCF_041623545.1 Zhongshania sp.
CGCGCTCGAAATCAGACCGTTATTATTCAGTGATTCCAGTATGCGGATGTTATCAGTGTAATGTGTAAGCGGTGGGTGCTGATGTGACCATGCTAAAACGGCATATTGCACCATAAATTCAATATCAACGATACCTCCCTCGCCTTGTTTAAGGTCAAATTCGGTATTTTTATTTACGCCAAGCAGTAAGTGCTCCCGCATTTTCTGGCGCATAGCGATGACTTCTTCGGCAAGTGCCGCCTGCTGCCGCGTTTTACACAGGATCTGCCTACGCAAATCGTCGAATTTTTCCGCCAGCTTAGCGTCACCAGCCACCGCCCTCACCCGGACGAGGGCCTGATGCTCCCAGGTCCAGGCCTGATTTTGCTGATAATCACTAAACGCCGTAAAAGACGAGACTAACAAACCGGAATTGCCCGACGGCCGCAAGCGCATATCCACCTCATAAAGGGCGCCAAGCCGCGTCGTGGTGGTCAAAATATGAATTATGCGCTGACCGAGACGGGTGAAAAACGTGCCGGCGTCAACTTGTCGGTCGCCGTCGGTCATTGCGCTTGACGGCAAATCGTGGAGAAACACCAAATCAAGATCTGAGCCGTAACTAAGTTCGATACCGCCCAACTTGCCATAGCCCAGCACCACAAAGTGGCGCTGATCATCACCTGCCGGCACTGGGCTACCGTGCTTATCGATCAAATTCTGCCAAGCGATATCCAAGACCGCAGCCAGCACCACCTCGGCAATCGCGGTGAGGTAATCACTCACTTTCATCAAAGGCAGACTATCCGTGACCTCCGAGGCCGCCACGCGGAGTACATGTGCGAGCCGGAAATAGCGCAGCGCCTCCATTTGCGCCTCGAGATCGTCGCCTTCGATGCGCAGTAAGCGCTGGCGCAACTCGCTCGTTAAACCGTCTTTGTCTGGCATGGAATACAGGCTGCGGGCATCGAGCAGCTCATCGAGCAATACCGGATGCGCCGCCAGCTGCCGGGCTATCCAAGGGCTGGCGTCGCAGAGCTCTACCAAGCGGCCACGTGCGCCGGGGTTTTCGATGAGTAAAACCAAGTAGGCGGTACGACGCAGCACGGCTTCGATAAAAGGAATCAGCCGCAACAGGGTTTCGGTTGGTGCGGATACCCCACACAAATCTTCCAGCAACAACGGCAGCAAACCATAGAGACGATCGCGACCCCGACCTTGCATGCGCTGCACACTCGCGCCTTTGAGTAGGGCAACCAATAAACGTGCAGCTTCGTCGGCGGCATCGAAACCCGCTTCTTCAAGGGTAGCGCGCACCACGTCTTGATGAAGATCATCAAGCATCGAGCGCCAGCGCTGGTGGCTCAGGTGTGGTCGCTCAACATCGGTTTCTACCGGCGCGATAACATTAGCAAAACAGTGACTCACGCGCTGGCGATGTTCACTTAGCGCCGCCACAAACGCCGCCCAATCGCCCGTAAAACCCATCGCTAAAGCAAGTGCACAGCGCTCGCTGTCACTGCTAGGTAACTGTTGAGTTTGCTGGTCGCGCGCGGCTTGAATAGCATGTTCGGTATTACGTAAAAAACGATACGCTTCGATTAATTCAGACACCACATCAACGGGTAAATACTGCTGCTTGGCTAACTCCTGCAAAATTGTCTGCAATTCTAAGGCCTGCAGAGGGAGTTCTTGGCCGCCGCGAATAAGCTGAAAGCACTGTGCAATAAATTCAATTTCGCGAATCCCACCAGCACCCAGTTTGATATTGTCTTGCAACTGGCGACGCAGCACCTCACGCTGAATCATGCCCTTCATTTCTCGCAGGGACTCAATAGCGGAGAAATCCAAATAACGCCGGTACACAAAGGGCCGCAGCTGCGCCAGCAATTGCGCGCCAGCAGTGCGATCGCCAGCAATACAGCGTGCTTTAATTAGCGCATAGCGCTCCCAGTCGCGGCCCTGGTCTTGGTAGTACTCTTCCAGCGCGTCAAAACTGATGACCAGCGGGCCGCTCTGGCCGTAGGGCCGCAGACGCATGTCTACGCGAAATACAAAACCATCGGCGGTGCGGGTATCCAGTGCCTTGATTAGACGCTGACCGAGGCGAATAAAGAATTCTTGGTTATCGACACTGCGGGCCGCCCCCGCCGTTTCCCCCGCTTCCGGATAGGCAAATATAAGGTCAATATCCGAGGACAAATTAAGTTCGCCAGCCCCTAATTTACCCATGGCAATCACAACTAATTGCTGGGGAGTACCGGCTTTCGATTGCGGCTGACCGCGCTCCTCACACAATTGCCGGTGCAGGAAATCCAGAGCCACATCCACACAGGCCTCGGCCATATGCGACAGGTCGGCAACGGTTTCTTCCATTTCCGCCAAACGATTGAGGTCGCGCCAGACAATGCGCAGCCAGTGGCGATTACGAAACTGCCGCAGCACCCGAGCGAGATCCTCAGCGCTGCTGCAGGTGGCACACTCGGCAAGTAATTCATTGCGCCAACTATCAGCGGCTACGCTATTCGCGAGCAGCGCTTTGTCGTCAAGTGCGGGTAGCCACTCAGGGTGACGAACACACAGATCAGCGAGTGCTGGACTGCAGGCGAACGCCCGCAGTAGCTCAATCCGCCGACTCGACGCGGCGAAGTCACAATACCACTGCCTCGCGGCATTTAATTCCGAGGTATCACAGCGTTCAAGTACGCTCTGCCAGCGCTGCACAACATCGCCATTAAGCGGCTCGGGCAGTTCCCCAGCCTGCAGCCCCAAGATCTCTGCTGACACCATGCGCCCCCTTCTTTATCGTTATTGAGTTTGCACTGGCGGCGCCACTCGCAATACTTCAGCGATGGTGGTTTCGCCTCGTGCTACTTTCTGAGCGCCACTTAGGCGCAAGGTTCGCATGCCGTTTTTCATCGCTAAACGGCGTAAATTATCTAACTCAATATCATCGCCGATGGCACTTTGAATTGAACCTTCAACCGGCAGAATCTCATAAATTCCCTGACGACCATAAAAACCAGTGTTGCGGCATTCTAAGCACCCAGGCGCATGAAACACCTGTTTTGGTGGCGTCACCTTCCACGGCGCGGTTAAGGTCGTCCAGTCTATGTCATTTAGCTCAACCGCTTCTTTGCAGTGCGGGCACAGCGTGCGCACTAGGCGCTGGGCCATCACGCCGAGCACCGTGGCGCGAATCAAGTACGCGGGCACCCCTAGCTCTAGCAAGCGCGTCACCGCAGACGGCGCATCATTAGTATGCAGCGTTGAGATCACCAAATGACCGGTAAGCGCCGCCTGTATCGCCATTTCGGCGGTTTCTAAATCGCGAATTTCACCAATCATGATGATGTCAGGGTCTTGACGCAGCAGCGCCCGCACGCCACCGGCAAAATCGAGATTAATATTGTGTTGCACCTGCATTTGATTAAAGGCGTCTTCCACCATTTCAATCGGGTCTTCAATGGTGCAGACATTCACTTCGGAGGTGGCGATTTGCTTGAGGCTAGAGTACAAAGTGGTGGTTTTACCAGACCCAGTGGGGCCGGTCACCAAGACAATACCGTGCGCCGAGCGGATCATGCCGTCCCAGCGCTGGCGGTCCTCTCCGCGCAGACCCAATTCATCAAAGCTGCGCAGCAATACCTCGGGATCAAAGATCCGCATCACCATTTTTTCGCCAAAAGCAGTGGGCAGGGTCGATAAGCGCAACTCAATTTCATCGCCACCCGGGTTTTTGGTTTTCAAACGACCATCCTGGGGGCGGCGCTTCTCGGCGACGTCCATCCGGCCGAGAATTTTTAAACGGCTCACCACCGCGGTGAGCACCGTAGCCGGGAGTTCATAAACATTATAAAGCACGCCGTCGATACGAAAGCGGACATTACCCTGCTCACGGCGCGGCTCAATATGTATATCGCTGGC
>NZ_JBFJWS010000297.1:0-3895 GCF_041623545.1 Zhongshania sp.
CCAGACGCCCTACATCATCACCGATGATCGAGCTTCCTTTGCAGTTTCAGCGTGCGTCCAGTAACATCATGGCGACAGTGATTACGTCTCGGTCGCCATGCAAATTCAACCCCCCCTGCTTTTATTAGCCATATTTGCTTTTGTATATGCCCCGACGCTGGGTCGCTGGCTCTATGAGGGTAGTAATCTCTGGTATCGCCATCACCTAATATGGCTTGGCATTATCTGCTTTGTCTTCATTAGCCTCTACCAGCAACGCCGCAATGACCTTTAGCATTCCAACCCTACTTTTAGTTGGCTTAAGTTACTTATTACTCTTATTTGCTATCGCCTATGCCGCAGAACGCCGCCTACTGCCCAGCAAACTAGTCAACCACCCGGCCACTTATGTTTTGTCTCTGGGTATCTATGCAAGTAGCTTTGCCATTTACGGCGCAGTCGGTTTCGCTAAAAGCTACGGCTACAGCTTTCTGAATTTTTATATTGGCCTATCCGCAGCGATGATTTTGCTGCCCATTATGCTCATGCCGCTGCACCAAATTTGCAAAAGCTATCGCCTGAACTCCTTAGCCGATCTACTCAGCTTCCGCTTTCGCAGCTCTTGGGTGGGCTCACTCGTTACCGTTTTTACCGCCATTGCAATATGGCCACTGCTCGCGATCCAAATACAAACCGTCTCGGAATCAACGCTAATACTGAGCCTAGGCCACGCCCTAGACAGCGGAGATCACGCTTATCGACGGCTCACGGCTTTAGGGTTTTGTATCATCATCGCAGTATTCACGATCTTATTCGGGTCGCGAAACCTCACCTCGAAAGATAGCCATCGAGGCCTGGTAACCGCGCTAGCCTTCGAATCCATCATTAAAATGTGCGCCCTATTGCTCGTCGGTATTCTTAGCACCTACGCTATCTTTGGCAGCTTTGACGGCCTGCAAGCTTGGCTCGATAGCAAACCTGCTATTTTGGCGGCGATCAACACGCCCCAACCCGCCGACAGCAGCCGCCTAATGCTAATCATGTTTTTTGCCGCCGCTGTGTGCATGCCCCATCTTTTCCACATGCTGTTTTCTGAAAACCCCAGCGCCAAAAACCTCGCCACGGCGAGCTGGGGCTTACCTTTATTTTTATTGATCATGAGTTTACCCATATTACCCATCCTCTGGGCCGGCAGCGCACGGGGGCTAGAGTTGCCTGCGGACTATTACGCACTTGGCTTATCCATCGAAATCGGCAAGCCATGGCTTTCCGTGCTGCTCTATTTAGGTGGCTTATCCGCTGCCAGCGGCGCCATCATAGTTACCACTTTGGCACTGGCATCGATGAGCCTTAATTACTTAGTGCTGCCAATAATGCGGCCCAAAGGCCCCAGAGGACGCGACATCGACATCTACCGCTGGCTACTCACCAGCCGTCAGCTGTTAATATGTGTGATTATTCTTATCGGCTTCGTGTTTTACGAGCTAATCGGCGAGTCGCAAAGCCTCAGCCACTTAGCGATGACGTCGGCCAGCGGCTGCGTACAATTTCTGCCCGGTGTGTTAGCCGTATTATATTGGCCAAGAGCGAACCGCAACGGCTTTATCAGCGGCTTGTGCGTGGGCTTTGGTATCTGGATCATTGGCATAATCGTGCCTATGTTTAGCGGCGCTCAACCCAGCTTTTTTAAACACTTCTATTTATACTCAAATGAACAAGATCAATTTTGGGTGCTTATCACCAGCCTTTCCCTTGCCCTGAACGGCCTAGTATTTATTATCGTTTCGCTAATGAGTGAAACCTCGCCAGAAGAGCGCCGGGCCGCCGAAGCCTGCACCATAGACGATCTTAATCGCCCCAGCCGCCACTCCCTCAATTTGCACCACGCCGGTGAAATAAAGTCGCGTTTACAAGATGCACTGGGTGACCGCGCCGCTGCACAAGAATTCAAGCGCGCACTGGACGAGTTGCAGATGGATGAATTGGAAACTCGGCCCTATGCGCTCAGACGAATTCGCGACCGCATAGAAATCAACTTATCGTCGTTGATTGGCCCATCAAGCGCTCGCCGTGTTATCGACCGCGCACTGCCTTATACCGACAACGTCATGGGTGACAGCGAAGATATTACTTATATTGAGGCGCGACTGGAGAGCTACCAGACCCACCTCACCGGCCTGGCTGCCGACTTAGATAGCCTGCGCCGTTACCACCGTCAAACCCTTGAAGACTTGCCGATAGGCGTGTGCGCACTGGGCCGCGATCAGGAAATCTTACTGTGGAATATGTCCATGGCCGAAATCACCCACATCAACGCCAATGCCGTTACTGGTTCACGCTTAGCCGGCTTGCCCGAGCCATGGTCAAGTTGCCTGCAGGATTTTTTGGCCAGTAGCGACTTGCACCGCAGTAAGTTCAGTGTTGAAACAGATAAAGGCCTACGCTGGCTAAACCTGCACCGCACGGAGTCTCAGCTACTGGGCCGCGACGAATTAATAGTAGTTGTTGAAGACATCACCGACACCCAGTTACTGGAACACGAGCTAACCCACCAGGAGCGCCTCGCCTCAATTGGCCGCCTAGCAGCGGGGGTTGCCCATGAAATTGGCAACCCAGTGACGGGCATAGCCTGCTTGGCCCAAAATTTACGCTACGAGAGCGACAACCCCGACACCCTAGAGGCCGCCTCGCAAATCGTAAAACAGACCCAGCGCATAAGCAGTATCGTGCACAGCCTAGTCAATTTTGCCCACACCGGCCACCAAGACCCAACCCAGGCTTCGGAAGCAGTGTCTGTTCGCAACTGCGTTAGTGAAGCAGTGCAATTACTCAGCCTCGATCACGAGGCCCGTCACATCCACTATAACAACAACTGCCCAGAATCGATTATTGTCGCCGGTGACAATCAGCGCTTGATGCAAGTTTTCATCAACTTACTCTCCAATGCTCGCGACGCCAGCCCAGAAGACGGCATGATCACCATCGATGCAAGCAGCGATGAGGACAATGCCCATATCACGGTAACCGACCATGGCACGGGTATAGACGAGAAACTACAGAAGCAAATATTTGAACCTTTCTTTACTACCAAAGAGCCAGGCAAGGGTACTGGCCTAGGCCTAGCACTGGTTTATAGCATTATTAACGACCTCGACGGCGAGGTCAGCATTGAAAGCCCGGTTCCCGAGTTTGGCAGCAATGGCACCCGGATTCACATCCAGCTCAGCACCTACCGACCGGAGCTACTCTAGAAATAATTAGCTGATCGCGCTATGTTGGTCGGCTACACAAATTAATGCATTACCCGTACGCAACAACGGAGAGAGTTATGCCCAGAATCCTTTTAGTCGAAGACGAAGACGTTATCCGTCTGGCGCTGCGCCGCCTGTTAGAGCGCAATGACTATCAGGTAGACGAGGCCGACTCAGTTCAAAAGGCACTTAGCACCTACCAAGTTGACAACTATGATCTAATAATCAGTGACTTACGGCTTCCCGGCGCCCCTGGCACCGATTTAATTAGCAAAACCGACGCGCCGGTACTGATCATGACCAGTTATGCCAGCCTTAAATCCGCTGTCGACTCCATGAAAAAAGGCGCCATAGATTATATTGCCAAGCCCTTTGATCACGACGAAATGCTGGAAACTGTCGAGCGCATCATCCTCAGTTCCGCGAAAGAAAGCCCGCCAACCGACAAACCTGGACCCAGCAGTAGCCAGCGCAAACAGATCGCCGATGCCAATGGCATGATTGGCAGTTGCAAAGCCATGCAGCAACTCTACGACCACATTCGCCGAGCCGCTCCCACCGACGCCACAATATTGGTCCACGGCGAAACCGGTACAGGTAAAGAACTCGTAGCCAGAGCGATACACAATCAGAGCACCCGAGCCACCAAGGCCATTATTTGCGTA
>NZ_JBFJWS010000298.1:0-3864 GCF_041623545.1 Zhongshania sp.
AGCACGTAGTGTGCTTTGTGGATTTTGTAGATTGGGTAAGCCAGTTGACGACGGCCCCAATCTTCTAGGCGGTGTACTTTACCGCCGTCTTTTTCGATGGCTTGAGTATAACGCTCAACCATACCTGGTACTTGCTCGCTCTGGTCTGGATGGACCAAGAACACTATCTCGTAGTGACGCATTTTTCAGCTCCTTACGGGTTAAGCCACCCTTTACGGTGTGACAAGGAGGACAGCTCCGACCAACATAGTCGGAACTACCAATAAATCAAGAGCGCGGATTTTAGGTATATCGAGGATGATATGCAAGTGATTCGCACACTATTTAGCCAATTCAGGCTTTTAAGCGCTGGCGCACCGCCTCAAACAAACAAATTCCCGTTGCCACCGACACGTTTAAGCTGCTCACTGAGCCGGCCATCGGTAATTTCGCCAAATAATCGCAGTTCTCGCGAGTCAGGCGGCGCATACCACTGCCCTCTGCACCGAGTACCAGTGCCCGCGGCCCGGTTAAATCCTGCTCGTAAAGCGATAACTCGGCCTCGCCCGCCATACCGACAATCCAGACGCCGGCTTGCTGCATCTGCTGCAGACTGCGGGCGAGATTGGTGACTTGCACAAAGGGCACGACCTCTGCCGCGCCGCAGGCAACCTTCAGCACCGTAGCACTAAGCCCAACCGAGTTATCACGGGGCGCAACCACAACAGTCACCCCTGCCGCGTCGGCACTGCGTAAGCAGGCACCAAGGTTGTGGGGGTCAGTGACGCCATCTAACACGAGCACTAAAGCCGAGCTACCCGCGGCGACCACCAAATCTAGCAAGTCTTTTTCCTGAAATTGGGCCGCCGCCTCTACCAGCGCAATAACGCCCTGATGGCGCCCCTCAATCATTGCATCTAATTCAGGACGTGCCCGCTGAACCGCGTGAACCTTCGCGGCCTTAGCGAGATCAAGCACTTCCTGCAGGCGTTTATCAAGCCTGCCCGTTTGCACATACACCTCCTGAACTCGCTCAGGACTACGGGCCAGCACGCTTTGCACCGCGTGTATGCCAAATATTTTCTCTGCCACAGAATAAAACCTCTATCGACTACGACGCGTTCTATTGGCGCCCGATTTAGGTTTGCCACCCGTTTTTTTGGGTGTTTCATTTGGACCCGAAGCTTTTGCACCAGACCGACTACGGCGAGGCTTAGGTTTGGCCTCCGCAGCTTTAGCTTCAGCCGCTTTCGCACCAACTGATTTAAACGCTGCTTTAGGCTTAGCCGCCGCTTTAGACTTTGTTGGCATCAAACCCTTTAAGCCCTTGGCCAGCGCCTCACGAACAGAGGTCTTTTTAGGGGCCGCCGCCGGTACATCCGCAACAACAGGTACAACGGATTGCCGCTTTTTACGCGGCGCTGACTTCGCCGCAGGCGAACTAGCCTCGGGTTTACTGCGGCGGGGCGAGGGAGATGCGGTCTTCGGCTCGACTTTACGACCGCGACTTTGACCCGGCTTACGGCGCTGGCGCTTAGGTCCATCACCAGCTGGCTTTGTCGGGTCATGCGCTGCTTTTTTGCCAAGGTCATCGCCAGCGACAACACCCAAGTCAATTTTGCGCTGATCAAGATTAACGGCCAGAACTTGCACCTTTATTGCGTCACCAAGCTGAAAGACGCGGCGGGTCCGCTCACCAATTAAACGCTGATGAGCCTGATCAAACTGATAAAAATCCTGCGGCAGCGCAGTGATATGCACCAAGCCTTCTATATAGAGATCCTGCAACTCGACAAACATGCCGAACCCGGTGACCGCAGTGATAATACCTTCATGCTCACTGCCGACATGGTCTTGCAGGAATTCGCATTTCAGGAAGGCCATTACATCGCGGCTTGCCTCATCGGCGCGACGCTCAGCGACAGATGAGTTCGCGCCCTGAGCAATGAGGGCATCCATGTCATAGGGATAAATTTTCTTCCGATCAAGATTCGGTGCATCGCCAATCTTATGGAAGCAAGCAGGCGCTTCACCGCCGCCACTGCGAACCAAATAACGTAGCGCGCGGTGAACCAACAAATCAGGGTAACGACGAATCGGCGAGGTAAAGTGGGTATAGCCGGCATAATGCAAGCCGAAATGCCCTTCGTTCTCCGGGTGATAAACCGCCTGACTCAACGAGCGCAGCATCATGGTCTGAATTACCGCCGCATCTGGACGCTCGCCCAGATTCGACAACAACATTTGATAATCTTTAGGGCTAGGCTCTTCGCCACCCTGCAAACTCAAACCGATCTCGCCGAGGAATTCCCGCAAATTTGTTAACTTCTGTTCTGACGGACCGCTGTGCACACGGTACAGCGCTTCTAGGCCAGAGCGGTCTAAGGCTCTAGCGGTCGCAACGTTGGCGCACAACATACACTCTTCGATTAGCTTATGGGCATCGTGACGACGGATTGGCACAATTGCTTCAATGCGCTTTTCATCGTCGAAAACGATCCGCGTTTCAACAGTTTCAAAGTCAATGGCACCGCGCTCTGAACGCGCCTTGCGCAGCACTTTATAGAGATCGTGCAGATAGCGCAGTTGCGGCAATAAATGGGCATTGCGGCCGGTATTATGCTTCGGATCAACGCCCTCAAGCTCTAGCAACGCGCCCACTTCGTTATACGTCAAGCGGGCGTGAGAACGAATTAAGCCCTCATAAAACACATAGCCACTCAGTTTACCGCTAGCACTGATGGTCATTTCACAAACCATCGTCAAGCGATCAACATCGGGCTTTAATGAACAAAGGCCATTAGATAGGGCCTCGGGCAACATCGGCACCACGCGGTCTGGGAAATACACCGACGTAGCGCGCTTATGCGCCTCTTGATCAAGGGCTGAGCCAACTTGCACATAGTGAGAAACATCCGCAATTGCCACCCACAAGCGGTAACCGCCAGTTTTCTTGGGTTCGCAATACACCGCGTCATCAAAATCCCGAGCATCGTCACCATCAATGGTCACGAGCGGTAATTGACGCAAATCAACGCGATGCGCCTTATCTTTCTCAGCGGGCTCGGAACCAAAACGCCGCGCCTCTTCCTCAACGCCCTCAGGCCATTCAAAAGGAATATCATGACTGCGAATTGCCAGCTCCGTCGCCACACCAACAGTGCGCCGGTCACCCAGCACCTCGGTAATGCGTCCTCGCGCTTGCTGGCGCTGACCAGGCTGCTGAGTCAATTCGACCATCACATAATCGCCCTCTTTGGCGGTCGCGACGTCGTTATCCTCAAGTGCTAACCAATTCTGAATACGGGTATTTTCGGGTACTACCTGCGGTAGACCACGGTGCATCATCAACTTGCCAACCAACTGTTGGGTATTGTGCTCAAGGACCTCTACGATCACACCTTCACGGCGACCGCGCTGATCAACGCCCGTCACCTCAACTTTGACTGTGTCACCGTCAAAAACTTGCTGCATCTGGCGATTAGCCAAATACACGTCCTCAGACTCACCATCGATACTGACAAAACCAAAGCCATCGCGATGACCGATCACCTTGCCGACCATGCTGTCACCGCCACTAATCGCGCGCAACTGGCCGCGGCGACCTTCAATAATTTGACCGTCACGCAACATCGCCTTGATCCGACGGCGCAGACCTTCTTCCTGTTCTTCGCCCTCGATTTCGAGCTGGCGGCGCAGCTGAGCCTGGCTAATGCCCTTCTCGCTGTCTTTTAACTGTTCTAAGATATATTCACGGCTGGGAACCGGGTTTTCGTAGTTCGACGCCTCACGTTCAGCGTGGGGATCGGGGATATTTCGGCGTTTAGCCATTCAGTCAGACTTCCTTTATACAATGAAAATTTAAAAATATAGGTGTAGTGTAAC
>NZ_JBFJWS010000299.1:0-3859 GCF_041623545.1 Zhongshania sp.
GTTTTGGGCACCTTGAAGTAATTCGCAAAATGCTGAACGGGAGACGGGAGACAAAACCGCATCGGTCCTTGCGTCTCCCATCTCCCGTAGCGCGTCTCCCGCTTATTCACACCAGCTCCAGCGGAAAGGCGATGACTTCGTCTATCCGCTCGGCTTGGCAGGCAATCATCGCCAGCCGATCAAAACCAATTGCCACCCCCGTGCATTCAGGTAAGTGAGGCATCGCCTTTAATAAAGACCGGTCGATAGGCGGCAGATTTTGGCCGGCGAGCCCTCGCCGCCGATGATCATCACCAATGCGCCGGACAAGCTCGGCGGCATCACGCAACTCATCATAGCCATTGGCCAACTCCATTCCCGCATAAAAAGCCTCAAAGCGACGAGCGACAGAGTATCCCTCGGCATTGATCGCTATTTTCGCTAGGGCAGCCTGCGTCGCCGGAAAATCGTAAACAATGCTAATCTGCTGAGGCTTGAGTGCTGGCTCCACCACCGAAGACATCAGCAGTTGCAACCATAGATCACGATCATCACTGTCAAAACTGAGATCGAGGTGACGCTGGGCAACGGCTTTTAGTGCGTCTAGGCTCGCGATATGCGGATTAAGGCCGCAGTGCTGTTCAAATACCTGCTGATAAGTCATCGACACCACGTCTGCGCTTCCGCTCGCCAGAGTGATAACCCCCGCCACCTCGTCAATCAAAGCATCGAGGCTCATGCCAGGGCGATACCATTCGAGCATTGTAAACTCAGGGTTGTGGCGCCGCCCTCGCTCACCTTGGCGAAAGGCTTTGCAGATTTGAAAAATTGGCCCACTACCCGCCGCCACCAGGCGCTTCATGGCAAATTCGGGTGAGGTTTGCAGGTACATCAGGCCATCGCCAGAAGGCGATTGAGTGGTAATCGCTTCGATATTCGGGTCAGTTACGGGCGCGGAAGCCAGCAACGGCGTCTCAACTTCGAGCACCCCACGTGCGGAAAAAAAATGGCGAACTTGGCTAAGAAGCTCCGCGCGACGGCCCAAGGCCGCTATACCGGCAGTGGGCCGCCACTCGCTCATTTAGCTTTTAACCCGATTCTGATATTCACCAGTCCGCGTGTCGACCTTGATCACCTCACCTTCACTGATAAATAAAGGCACTTTCACCACCGCACCCGTACTCAGATATGCTGGCTTGGTGCCGCCTTGCGCGGTATCACCCTTAACACCGGGATCCGTCTCTACAATAGGCAGCTCGACAAAATTAGGCGGCGTCACCGATAGCGGCGCGCCGTTATACAGCGTTACCGTGCAGACATCCTGTTCTTTTAGCCACTGTGACGCATCGCCCACCGCTTTAGCGTCGGCCTGAACCTGCTCAAAGGACTCGGGGTCCATAAAGTGGTAAAATTCGCCGTCGTTGTATAGATACTCCATACTTTGATCAACAACGTCGGCGCCCTCTAGCGATTCACCGGATTTAAACGTGCGCTCCCATACCCGCCCTGAGTTCAGGTTGCGTAGGCGCACCCGATTAAAGGCTTGGCCTTTACCGGGTTTAACAAATTCATTATCCAGAATTGAACAGGGCTCGCCATCGAGCATAACTTTAAGCCCGTTGCGAAATTCGTTAGTAGAATAATTGGCCATGGTTCTCCTCAGCGGCTAGGTCGTAAACCGTAGATTAAAAGGCAACAATGATACCCCTTATCACAACAATTTGGCAGACTGAAAGCTGGCAACGGCAAATGCAGCAGATGATTCGCGACCCAGAGCAGCTTTTCGGCCGCTTAGGTTTAGACATTGCAGAGCATCCCAAACTGAATGACGCGCTCAAGCAATTCCCGCTGCGAGTAACAGAAGCTTTCATCGCAAAAATGCAGCCTGGCGACTGGCGCGACCCATTACTATTACAAGTACTGCCCCAAGTTCAAGAAACTAACCCACAACCGGGTTTTATCAATGACCCACTGGCCGAACTCGATGCCAACCCAGTACCGGGCCTAATCCATAAATACCACGGTCGCGTGCTGCTCATTACCACCGCGGCCTGCGCTATTCACTGTCGCTACTGCTTTCGGCGCAACTTTCCCTACAGCGCCAATAATCCCAGCCAAAAAGACTGGCAGCAGGCGCTAGACTATATCGCCGCGCAACCCGAGATTCATGAAGTTATTCTCAGCGGTGGCGACCCACTCGCCACCAGTGACGACTATTTGGACAAGCTTATTACCCGCATAGCGGAGATACCCCATGTCGGCACCCTTCGTATTCACACTCGCTTACCCTTGGTGCTACCGGCGCGGATTACCACCGATTTAATTGCAGTACTTAGCAAGCACCGCTTACGCACGGTAATGGTTGTTCACTGCAATCACCCTAATGAGCTGGATAAAACCAGCGCCGATGCCCTTCGCGCACTGAGCGATGCCAAAATAACCCTTTTAAATCAAACGGTATTGCTTAAAGATATCAATGATAATGCCGAAATATTAATTAAGTTAAGTCATCGACTGTTTGATACCGGCGTTATGCCCTATTATTTGCATATACTGGATAAAGTCCGGGGTGCGAGTCATTTTGATGTTCCGGAACCGACGGCTAAAGCCCTGATGAGGGAAGTGCTGGCACGCTTACCGGGCTATTTAGTGCCGCGCTTAGTGAGGGAAGACCCTCACGCAAACAGTAAACGACCACTTGCGCTCTTATGAATTAACGCGTAAAAACATAGACTTAATACACAAACCTAATAAATGTGCTTTGAGACTGCGGAAATTGACGGGACATGATGAATAGTAGCTCGAACCTAGCGCTGGTCTTACCCAAGTTTAACCGCGACACACATAGCTTGTTCGCCTTAAATGGGAATGCGGTCAATAGTTGGTTAAACAGCCTTCCCTTGGCCAATCTCGGCGAGTCTACTCGCCAGCTATTTCAAGCCTTGGCAGAGCTCAGTCACGTTGCTTGCAAGGCCAAAGATCGCTTGGAGATTTTGGAAAAGATTCGACCGCAGGTGCATTACGTAACCAAAGGCTTGTCGCAGCACTATTTAAACAAGCCCATTATACTGCCGGAAAAAACCCAAAAAATTGTCCTGTTAGCGGACACCCTAAACACCCAACTTGCCACCGCCTACTGCCAAACCTTTCAAGGGTTTGAAGCAGAAAGCCGATTAATAAAGCCCAAAGAGGCGATGGCGACCTGTCTCCACCGTGCGCTAACTGAACACAGCTGCATCTTATTGCGCAGCCACCAATTATACCGGGCCAGCCAAAATGGCTTCTGGCTCACACTGCACACTATTTACCAGTGTGCGCTCAGTATGAAACTGAGCAAGATCAAAGTGAGTGATGAAAGCCACGGCGATAGCGTGGTAATGCAAGCCTATCTACGGCCGCTAATGTTGGCATGCAGCCGAACCCACCAACTGCCCCAGCGTCATATTGAAGAGATTTTCAAAGAGCTCAATTACTGGACCGCATTTATCGATTTACGTGCCGACCGATTAGAAAGCTGCGTACTACTTTTAAACCCCAAAGACGACAGCCAACCGGTTTACCGCGAGTTAATTAAGCGTGCGCCGGCACAAGGCTGGCTAGGCATCGACACCAAAATCATACTAAAGCATGGTGGTGCTTTGACTGATAGCCCTCCTGCGCGCAAATCTAGCCCACCCAGCACGCTTCCCAAAACAATTATTGACCATCTATCACTGGCGTGGAGCTCCGCCACATCACGGGCAGCGGAACGCGTACCCTGTAATGAGCCAGTACTGATTACACTGGGGATGAATGCAACGCATTACTTTGTTGCGAACCAAGTTGATTTCGACCAATTTAAGATTGACCGTGATCAGGCCGAGTCACGCCCCGACCCGTA
>NZ_JBFJWS010000300.1:0-3855 GCF_041623545.1 Zhongshania sp.
CATTAATGGTTACCTTTGGCGATAGTGATTTCACCGCGTTTTTTGCCCTTTTTGGTGATGGCGGCGCTCCACTGATTTTCATTGCCAAGTTCAAGAATAATCTCATCGTACTTTGGAATATTGATGACAAGTTTCTTGCTGCCAGCAGGAATGTTCTTCAAGTTAATAGGGAAAACTTTCTGTTCGGCGTTGAACTCAATAACCTGATGGAAGCGGGCATCCACCGTGGCGATGTAAGCCCGCATCCGCGGATGGATTTTACAGCCGACGCGAATCATTGCGTCGGCTTCCCAGTCAACCGAAATAGCCTTTTTGCCACCTGTCTGCATTAGCCCGACGTCAAACTTCGCTTTATGCTTGCTGTCGTTGGCAAATACATTGTGCTCAACCTGATCCGAGTTTTTAAATAAAACCGTGCTGCCTGGAGCGCCGACCACTATGCTTTTAGTGAATTGTTTGTCAACTTGATCTATTTCGGGTTCTGGTGCTTTGAGTGCTTTCCCTGGCACATAGATCAAGGCCGCCGGTGGTGGATTTCCGGTAAAACTGATTTTGCCACTGAATGAGGTCTCGGAAGCGCTAACAGCACCGCACAGTAGGGCGCTGAGGCTCAGGGGGATAATGTGTTTGGCAAATCGCTTCATAAGGGATCCGTATTGTTCATTTAATGGCGGTGGGTTTTACGACGATCTCATTGCTGCTTAATGCGCCAAGAAATGCGATTAAATCGGCGATGTCTCGTTCACTGAGATCCAGCTTTTTGACTAGCTTGTCTTTATGATTTGCGGGACCGCCGCCATCGTTGTAAAAGCGGATGACGCTCTCTAAGCTTGGCTGTGAACCGTCATGCATATACGGCGCTGAACGGCTGATATTGCGCAAGCCGGGGGTTTTAAAGGTATGGTTTAGCGACGGCTCCTTCAATACGCCGCCGCGACCGAGATCGCTGTCATCGATACCAAGGCTATGGAAACTCTCGTCGCTGAAGTTTGGCCCGTCATGGCATTGATTACACTGCGCCTTACCCTCAAAGAGTGCGAGCCCGCGAGTTGCTTCTGGGCTGAGTGCTTGTTTGTTGCCCGCTAAATAGGCGTCGAAAACAGAGTTGGTGCTGGTCAGGGTTCGCAGGTAGGCGGCAAGTGCCTGAGCGATGTGTGATTTGTTGATATCGGCGTCATTGTACACCGCTAAAAAGGCCTTTCGGTAGCCGGGGACCTCGTTGAGTCGCTTTTCTAGTTTAGCGATGGGCATGTTCATTTCCGCGGCCGCAACCACGGGCATTAGGGCTTGTTCCTCTAAGGAGCTAATCGCGCCGTCCCAGGAAAAAACCTGATTCCAAGCCAGGTTGTACAGTGACGGCGTGTGTCTCAGTAGCGGTGTATCGTTACTACTGGCACTTTTCCGCAAGCCGTCGCCAAAGCCTAGATCTGGATTGTGGCACGAGGCGCAGGAGCGGTCGTTTTTTAACGAGAGGCGAGTATCGAAGAATAATTGTCCGCCAAGCTTAACTTCTGCCGCGCTAGGCGCCTCATCACTGGGGTATTCAATGTCGTCAACGTCAGGTGTGGCCAGTGGAGCAGCCGCTTGGCTGGTTAACGGCACACTAAGCAAGATAAGAGCACAGGCGAACCGAATGTGCTCATTCAGGTGGCATTTATCTCGTTTGGCTTTGTTGCTCACGGGGCGCATCAATACTCGCTTAGGTAGTAATTATTAGCGCGAGCTAAGCAGCTTCAATTGCTCGTGCGTGTAATAGTGTGACTATAGTAGCTTTGAGGCGGTTGTGGGGGATATTGCGAGTTTCCCTTATGTAAGTCAGATTGAGGCCGTGCAAACTTTAGGTGGTGCTCAGTCAGTCAGCTCAATCAGGCTGAGCTCATTGGGCTTGTAATGAATGTCGCCGATGATCGTCGCGACATGGTATCCCGCGTCGTGTAGGGCGCTAAGGCAGGTGGTGGCATTCTCGCTGGGCACGCTGGCAAGCAAACCGCCGGAGGTTTGGGGGTCGAATAAGAGGGGGTAGAGCGTGTGGGCCTGCCATTGCTCAGTATTTCCTATGGCCCTGCTGATTCGTTGATTCTGATCCTGCAAACTGCTGCTGAAACCACTGCTTAGGCAGTGCAGTGCACCGGCGAGTGCAGGGATTGTGCTCAGCTGTAACCGGGCGATTAACCCGGATGGTTTTAGCATTTCGACAAGGTGGCCGGCGAGGCCAAAACCAGTAATGTCCGTACAGGCAGTCGCGCCGTGGGCGTGAAATAGTTCACCCGCGCGGCGGTTGCTCTGCAGCATCGCGGCAATAGCAGTCTCCAGCCACTGGCCTTTAGCCTGCAATTGGCCGTGAGCAGCGAATAATGTGCCGGTGCCTAGGGCCTTAGTCAAAATCAGAACTTGCCCTGCTTGGAGCGTCGCTTTATTGAGTATTGCGTTCTCCGGCGCCAAGCCATTCACCGCGAAGCCGATGCTCAGCTCGTTCCCTTCACTGGTGTGTCCACCCGTTAAACTGCAGTTATTGTCGTTCAGTACTTTTATCGCGCCACTCATTAGCTGTAAAAGATCGCGTTCGGTGATGTTGTCGCTAGCATAAGGCAGGCTGGCGATGGCCATGGCACTTTGTGGGGTGGCATTCATGGCAAATAAATCACTTAAGGCATGTTGCGCGGCGATTTGGCCAAGCAGGTAGGGCTCATCGATAAATGCTCGAAAGTGGTCGACACTTTGTAATAGCAACTGCGACTGCCCGCTGGCGGTGGTATCGCTAATCCGTAGAGCGGCGGCGTCGTCGGGGCTATCTAGTCCCCACACCACATCGTCGCGCTGGATCGGTTGTAATTGTCGTATCACTTTGCTCAAGCTGGTGGCGCCGACTTTTGCACCGCAGCCGCCGCAGCGCATGGCAAGGGACGATAAGGGGCTGGGGGTGTCGATACCGCTTATGGCTGGGGCGACAGCTTGGTTTGCGAGGGCCGAGGCGGGCATGCTTAATTCAGAAAACATAGCCATAAATTGCTGGTCAATGCGATTCTTCCAGCGCCATACCCAGCCGCCGCGCAGGGTGGGTAAAAAACGGCGGTGGGCAATGGCATCTCGCCTGCCGAGGGCGAGAATACTTAAAAAGTCCTGTTGAGGGCGGTGCTGCTTCAGGGGCTTTGCTAAAAGCTTCCGCTGTAAATTTTCAAACAACACCGGGCCTTGCCGCACCGCAAAGACGCCTGCTGCTGGGCGCGGGTAATTAACTTGTTGGGCGATGTCTCCGGCGGCAAAGACAAAATCGTGGCTGGTCGATTGCAAGGTATCTAACAAGCTAATAAAGCCCTTGCAGTCGGTGGCTAGGCCACTTTGGCCTGGCCAATCGGCGGCGCTGGCTTGGGTGCACCAGAAAATATGCTCGCTCAGCAGGGGAGCGGCACCGCTACTAAAATGAATGTGGCGGGAACTGAGTTTGCTTACCTCGCAATTGCCATGAATATGAATGCCGTGGCTGTGCAGCTGCGCTTTGACCTGCTCCCTAATTCGCGGGGGGTAGCTACTAAGGATGTCGTTCCCGCGGTAAACCAGATGGAGATCGACTGCTACGCCGATGCCCTGCTGCTGGCTAATGGTGTGATGCATGGCCAAAATCAACTCGATCCCAGCTGCGCCGCCACCGACCACGGTAATAGCACATGGCGTTGATGCGCTTCGGAGCTGGGCAAGGCAGCGCTGCCAGCGCGGGTAAAATGCGCTAATTGGTTTCACCGGCGTGGCATACTCGGCAACCCCGGCCAAACTGAGTTCAGGGGTGATGCCACTATTGATCGACAGGAGGTCAAAGCCAGTCGCGGGGCGGTCAGTGTCGTCGAGCCACAATTCACG
>NZ_JBFJWS010000301.1:0-3854 GCF_041623545.1 Zhongshania sp.
AAGCATTACGCAAAAAAAAGGGCGCTCAATGAGCGCCCTGAAATCACCAAACGGGGAGAGTCTTACTTGTTGGTGAATTCCGGATAAGCTTCCATGCCACATTCAGAGAGGTCGACACCTTCGTACTCTTCCTCGTCAGTAACACGTAAGCCCATAACCACTTTGAGGATACCCCACACGACGAGGCTCGCACCAAATACCCAGGCAAAGATGATCGCTGCGCCGTATAGCTGGGCACCGATGCTGGCATCTGTATTGGTTAATGGCACTGCCATCAAACCCCAGAAGCCAACCACACCGTGTACCGAGATGGCACCAACGGGATCGTCAATCTTGATTTTGTCTAGCGCCAAGATTGAGAACACGACGAGTACACCGCCAACCGCACCGATCAAAGTCGCGGCCATTGGGCCAGGCGTCAGTGGTTCCGCAGTAATAGCGACCAAACCAGCAAGCGCGCCGTTCAGGGCCATGGTCAAATCCGCTTTGCCGAAGAGAATGCGAGCAACCAGCAGAGCTGCAATCAAACCGCCTGATGCCGCAGCGTTGGTATTAACAAACACCTGTGCAGTTGCGTTGGCTTCTTCAATGTTTGAAACCATCAACTCAGAGCCGCCGTTAAAGCCGAACCAGCCCATCCACAGAATAAAGGTACCGAGAGTTGCCAAAGGCAGGTTAGCACCGGGGATTGCATTAACCTGACCGGCAGCGCCGTACTTACCTTTACGTGCGCCCAGTAACAGAACACCAGCCAGTGCTGCAGCAGCACCACACATGTGAACCACACCAGAGCCCGCGAAGTCAGAGAAACCAGCTGCGTCTAGGAAACCGCCGCCCCACTTCCACATACCTTGAAGCGGATAGATAACACCGGTCATTACCACGGCAAACGCCAGGAATGTCCACAGTTTCATACGCTCAGCAACCGCACCGGAAACAATCGACATCGCCGTGGCGACAAAGACCACTTGGAAGAAGAAGTCCGATGAACCGGAGTAGTAGATATCGCCATTAGAAGCCAAAACGTCTTCTACGGATGCATCAGAAATGCTATTTCCAAACCATGCATCTGGCAGAATTCCGCCTTCGGAACCGCCGTACATAATCGTGTAGCCGCACAGCAAATACATGGTGCAGGCAATCGCGTATAGCGCGATGTTTTTAGTTAAAATTTCAGTTGTGTTTTTTGAACGAACCAGACCGGCTTCGAGCATGGCGAAACCTGCCGCCATCCACATAACCAGCGCACCACAGACGAGGAAGTAGAACGTGTCCAGGGCGTACTTGACCTGTATGATGTCTTCCATCACATGCCCTCCAAAGGGAAAGAGAATAATCTTTTAGTTAAGTGTTTATATCAGCCGTAAGCGCGAGAAATTAGATAGCGTCTTCGCCAGTCTCGCCGGTACGGATACGAACAACCTGCTCAAGTGCGGTAACGAAAATTTTGCCGTCACCAATTTTGCCGGTATTCGCTGATTTAGTAATCGCTTCAATTGTCGGCTCAACGGATCCGTCGGCAACTGCTACTTCGATTTTCACCTTAGGAAGAAAATCTACAACGTACTCAGCGCCACGATATAACTCGGTGTGACCTTTTTGGCGACCAAAACCCTTCACCTCGGTAACAGTTATGCCCTGTACGCCGATGTCAGACAGCGCCTCACGCACATCATCAAGTTTGAATGGCTTTATAACAGCCGTAATCAATTTCATCGGAAATCTCCTGTTAATGTGCGTGAATCACACACTAGGACTAAGTTAAAAAATGACCGGCGACAACAGCCGCCGGTCGGGGTATTACATAGAAATAGGCATGTCGTAAGAAACAACAAACTTCATGTCGTCATCGCCGCTGCCAGCGTAAGCGTCAACATTTTCCTGGCCATCAACAAACTGGCTTACAGTGAAGGACAGGTTGTCGTTATAGGAATAAGTGACATTCAAGTGGGACTCACTTTCACCATCGGCAATTTTGCCATTGGCTAGAGTAGCGCCATTAGCGATTGACTCGTGGGTACCTAGCAAGAATGAGAACTTACCAATATCGTAGCTCAGTGTGTAATAAGTGTACTCTTCAGTGCCGCCAGCAATTTGCTTATAAGCGGTGAAGGCAACAGGGCCAAGACCCAAACCTAAATAGGCATCAGTGTGATCACCGAAATCAGTGTCATTGCCTGCGCCAAGGTAACCAGCGCCAGTCGCGTATACGTAGTTGATTACACCAGCACTAACACTCACGCCGCCCAAATCAACCGTGTAGTCAGCATACAGATCGTATTCGGTGCCAGCAGCGGTATCACCAGATGAAACCCATACACCTGTGGTAAAACCTGCTGCGCTGTAGTTAATGTCGCCGTAAACAGCTGGAGTGCCGCTACCCAAATCATAACCACGCCACAAGTAAGAGCTCGCAACACCGGCACTAGCACTAACTTCCGCTACAGCAGGAGCAGCAATCATGGTCATTGAAGCTGCTGCAACACCGGCAGCCAGTAAAGTTTTCATAGTTTTCATGTTTTAGTCTCCGCATTTTGGTATAGAGATAGTGATCAAGCACAATCCTGATCTTGCTATAGCACTTTCGGTGCCAACTACTTTTTTGTTGTTTTAATTCAAAGACTTACAATACTATTCTGCAATATATCCCCAGTCTTACAATATGCAACCTTTAGGCTCCCCTACCAAAAGCCGTGGTTGTGCACAAATATAGAGCACACAGCAAAATATGCTTTACAAAATGCCTTAAAAAAAAGCACGGCCGCTTTTCAAAATGGATATAAAGACTGAAAATACGACTAGAAATAGAGATTTAAACTAACAAAAACAAACAGATAGAGGCTTATAGTAAGAATTAATACAGTCATCCTAGATTGCCCCCAGGACATGCGCACTATTTGAGTGCCCGCGCACTATTTGCCAGCGAGACCTTTCCTGCCGGCATAAAAAAAGGATGCGCTAGGCATCCTTTGAAAACAGAAAAAATATTTTGACCGTTAATCGGCGCGAACTTGGGTTTCAGTTCCTTGCTGAGCTTCCAATTTTTCAACGCGTTTACGCAAGCGCACTATTTCACGCTGCAAGGCTTTAAGGCTGAGATCGCTAGACGACGGCGCAGTCTTAACCGTACTCACAATCAACTGATCCACCAAAATGCGGCCAGGCTTTCCTGCCGAGCCCGTTACACCGGGGCTACCCGCAAGCCCTCCGGCCGCACCTGAAACCCACTTACGGCTTCCGGTGAGGGTCTTTTGGGCAACGTAACGACCGCCGCCACCAGCACCGCCAGAGCCTGCGTCACCACCCTCACCGCCAGCGCCACCGTCGGCATTAATACTCAGCCGACTCACCATGCTATCGCCAGATTCTGTTTTGGCTAAACTTTGATACAAGAAAGTCACATCGCCACCGCGGCCCCCTTCGCCGCCGTCGCCACCATTACCGCCTTCGCCAGCAACCTCGGCACCGCATTTGGTATTTAAGTCCGCGCCGTCACCACCAGCGCCACCTAAACCACCATCACCACCGGCACTGAGAATCTGCATACTACCCAAGCTTTCCAAAGCAAGTTGCAATCGAATTTCAACTCCGTCAGCACCGGCTTGACCACTTTCGCCGGGCTGGCCATCAACAAACTCCTCGCAGGCCGGCGCGGTAATTCCCGGCGCACCATTTGCACCCGCAGAGCCACGCCCATCAATCACGACGTTTTTGCCTATCGCGGCCACACGGGCATGAACTCGCCACGAATTAACACCGGGAGCGAAACTAATGCGCGCTTCGTCGCCAATACTCAAATGATCTAAAATCAATTCCTGCTGATCAATACCAACAAGATACGCATGGCCAGCCGG
>NZ_JBFJWS010000302.1:0-3820 GCF_041623545.1 Zhongshania sp.
GGAAGAGGAGCAGTTTGCTAAAACCCTTGATCAGGGCATGAAAATTCTCGAGCAGGATTTACAAGATTTAAACGGCAAGCAGATTCCCGGCGACACGGTATTCCGTCTTTACGATACCTATGGTTTTCCGGTTGATCTCACCGCGGACATCGCGCGTGAACAGGGTCTGAGCCTGGATATGGACGGTTTTGAACAGGCCATGAACGCTCAGCGCGAGCGCGCGCGTTCCGCCTCGAATTTTAAGGTGGACTTGAGTTCAGAGTTGAATATCGACGGCGAAACGGCATTTTGTGGCTATCATAGCTTGGCAGAGCAGGGCGCTGTCGTTGCCTTGCTGCAAGATGGTCAGCGCGTTAGCTCCCTAAAAGAAGGTGATGCCGGCGTAATTATTTTAGATCAAACGCCGTTCTACGGTGAATCAGGTGGTCAGGCCGGCGATTCAGGCGTGCTCAGCGCCAATGGCGTGCGCTTTGAAGTACGTGACACCCATAAATCCGCCGGTCACCATTTGCATCATGGCGTGGTGGTGAGTGGCACCATTAGTGAAGGTGATCACTTGCAGGCGGAGGTGGATAACGATATTCGCCAAGCTACCGCCTTGAACCACTCCGCGACCCATTTATTGCACGCCGCGCTGCGTCAGGTCTTGGGTGAGCACGTAGGGCAGAAGGGCTCGCTGGTCGATGCACAGCGCCTGCGCTTTGACTTCTCGCACTTTGAGGGCGTCAGTAAAGAGCAGCTTGCGGCAATTGAAGCCTTGGTTAATCAGCAGATCCGTCTGAATAGTCCCGTACAGACTGAAGTGATGGATATGGACGGTGCGGCCAAGCGCGGTGCCATGATGCTATTCGGTGAGAAATACGGTGAAGAGGTTCGGGTGCTGAGTATGGGCGGCGATTTCTCTATTGAGCTGTGTGGTGGTACCCATGTTGAGCGCACTGGTGATATTGGTTTGATGCGTATTGTGGCTGAATCCGGTATTGCTGCCGGAGTGCGTCGCATTGAGGCAGTGACTGGTGCAACGGCGCTGGCTGCGTTCGAGCAGGCAGAAAGTGAATTGGGGCAATTAGCAGGTTTGCTCAAAACTGGTCGAGACAAGTTAGCCGACAAGGTTCAGCAGTTACTTGCCCAGCAAAAGCAGCTGGAAAAAGACGTAGCTGCATTGAAGGGTAAATTGGCGAGTTCAGCGGGCGATGATTTATTGGCCCAGCTAGAAGAAATCGCGGGCGTTAAGGTCTTAGCGACGAAATTAGAGGGTGCCGATGCAAAAACTTTGCGTGATACCTTGGATCAGCTCAAAAACAAGCTAGGCTCAGGTGTAATACTGCTGGCGGCCGATGAAGGCGGTAAAGTGGCTTTGGCCGCAGGTGTCACCAAAGATCTAACCGGTCGTTTTAAAGCCGGAGAGATCATGAAGTTGGCAGCAGAGGCTGTTGGTGGCAAAGGCGGTGGTCGCCCAGATATGGCACAAGGTGGTGGTGTCGATGTGGCGGCTATTCCAGCTGCATTGCAGCTTGTTCGCGACTATTGCGCAGCCAAGTAGCCAAGTAGCCAAATAAATTGATCCATATCGGTGCAAAAACTACGTAAATCACGTATAGCACGCAGTGGGTCATTTCCTTTAAATTTGTTCTGGTGTTTAATGAGCGCCCTCTGAGATGGGCGTTTATTAGCAGAAGTGAATCATGAGTCTAATAGTTCAAAAATTTGGCGGTACCTCGGTTGGGACGGTTGAACGAATTAAAGCGGTAGCTCAAAAAGTCGCCGGTTTTCGTCAGCAGGGCCACGATATTATAGTCGTAGTGTCGGCGATGAGTGGTGAAACCAATCGCTTGATCGACTTGGCCAAGGCAATGCAGGCAGAGCCCACGCCACGAGAAATGGACGTGCTAGTCTCTACTGGCGAGCAGGTAACGATTTCACTGCTTTGCATGGCCTTACATGATCTAGGGCAAGGTGCAAAGTCGTATACAGGCACCCAGGTGCGGATTTTAACTGATGAGGCGCATACCAAAGCGCGTATCAGAGATATTGACGATGCCAAGATCCGGGCTGACCTGGCAGAAGGCAATGTAGTGGTTGTGGCAGGTTTTCAAGGCGTTGATGAAAACGGCAATATCACAACCTTGGGGCGCGGCGGTTCAGATACCACGGGCGTTGCGCTCGCGGCGGCGCTGAAGGCCGATGAATGTCAAATTTATACTGATGTAGACGGGGTCTACACCACTGATCCGAGGGTGGTGAGCAATGCCCGCCGCCTAACTCGTATTACTTTTGAAGAAATGCTGGAAATGGCCAGCTTAGGTTCTAAAGTATTACAGATACGCTCAGTAGAATTTGCTGGTAAGTACAATGTGCCATTGCGGGTGCTACATGCTTTCCAGGATGGACCAGGGACATTGATTAGCTTAGAGGAAGACTCGGATATGGAAAACCCGGCAATTTCGGGCATTGCGTTTACCCGTGATGAGGCAAAGATTACTGTGTTAGGCGTACCGGATACTCCAGGTTTGGCTTACCAAATTCTCGGTCCGGTGAGCGATGCAAATATTGAAGTCGACGTTATTGTTCAAAACGTCGCTGAAGACAATTCGACGGACCTGACTTTTACGGTTAGTCGTGGAGATATGGCAAAGACCGAAGCCATTGTGCGTAAGCTGGTGAAACAAACAGGTGCGCGAGAGGTCAAAACGGATGACAAAATTGCCAAGGTATCGCTGGTCGGCGTCGGTATGCGTTCGCATGCGGGTATCGCCAGTAAAATGTTCAAAACCTTGGCGGAGGAGTCAATAAATATTCAGCTTATCACAACCTCTGAAATAAAAATCTCAGTGGTCATTGATGAGAAATATTTGGAGCTAGCCGTTCGCTCGCTGCACGCAGCTTTCGAACTGGATTTGGAGCCCAGTATTTAATTTAATTGCGCTATTTTCGCTGTGTTGCACAAGGAATCGCACCAGGGGGTTTGCGTTGGGCTCTTACAAGGAGATGCCATAATGTTAATTTTAACTCGTCGTATTGGTGAGACCTTGATGGTTGGTGATGAAGTCACGGTGACTGTTTTAGGTGTAAAGGGAAATCAGGTTCGCTTAGGTGTTAACGCGCCTAAAGATATTGCGGTACACCGTGAAGAAATTTACGACCGTATCCAAAATGAGAGCAATGGAAACAAGGAATAAAGCGAAAAAAGCCGTTTAGGCCTTTGCTTATTTCCTGAGTGTGGTATTATGCCGCCCGATTCGTTGAACAGCGCTATGTGCTGATTAACGCTCTACTTTTTCAAGCTTGCTTGTTTAAGTGGGAAATTTCCGGAGAGGTGGCCGAGTGGCTGAAGGCGCTCCCCTGCTAAGGGAGTATGGGGTTTATAGCCTCATCGAGGGTTCGAACCCCTCCCTCTCCGCCATTATTAAAAAGACCCGCTATTTTAGCGGGTTTTTTTATGCCTGATTGTTTGTATGGCTAAGTGGCCTAAATACTGGGCTAGATGCTAGATGGCAAGCATTTAGCTTGTGTCGATTACCGCACTCCATATCGCGGAGTGTGTTTGTTATTCGTAGTCTATCCAATAAAAGCAGGATTGCCCGGCTGCATTGCTCCTCGCCAAGAATACTATTTGCCACGTTAGCTGACTCATCGCTCCAGAATGCGAGCAATCTTGTCCGGGATCTCAGCATCCTTATCTCGAAACTTGCTTATTTCGCTCTTCGTTTCGTTCCCTCGCTGCAAGTACTGCTCTTGGCAGTCGTCAATTGACAGGCATCAGTGGCACTTATAATATGGAACTATAGGTTCCACAATTTTGCGCGCCGAGCGTTCCCTA
>NZ_JBFJWS010000303.1:0-3810 GCF_041623545.1 Zhongshania sp.
CCGAATATCGTCGACTTCAATACTTAACTCGGTATTAGCCAAGGCATCATCACGCAATAAATTTATAGCCGATTGCAGCAAATTCTTTAAGTCCTGATCTTTGGCCCAGACTAATGGGCTAATAACAGGTTTTGATAACACAACTGTTAATTTACACTGCGACAGCTCCTCAGCATTTTTTTCCATGATACGGTCGATTGTTTTACAGATATTCTGTGGTCGCCGCGCTCTGGTTTTTGAGTCAATGCTGGCACTCAAACTTTCAATAGACTCCAGTGTTTTTGCCATTTTTTCATTGTGAAGATCGCGTTCAATCTTCAATTCTTCAGATTCGCCTTCGGACCCAACAAGGTCGTAGTCACGCCCCCAAATACTGAGTAATTTGAGACGCAGGCTTTCAGAGAAAAATTGCAGCCGATCCTGCTGCACCTCCCAGCTTTCTTTACTAGAACTTATATCAACCAATTCCAGAATAACGCCGGTAGGACGATCAGAACTGCCAATCTCGCCCTGCCACTGCTCAGCTTCGACTTGTATCGGTAAGATGCGAATGGCGAATTGACGGCCACGCACATTCTGCTCCATGGGAATTTCAACTCGCTCTTGGTGATGAAGCACCTCGAACAAATAGCTACCCGCAGTAACCACATCTAACTCGCTGACTTGCGTCAGAATATCAATAACAGAGTCTTTGTAGATATCAATTTTTAAAGCGCGGGCTAAATCCTCAAACTGCAAGTTGGCATACAGTAAATTGCCAAATAAGCTATACATACCAGAAGCCGTACTGGAATGTTTAGAAACATTTTCCAATACATCCATACGCGAGAAAACAGACTTAAAAACACTCTTCACTTGACGCTGAACATGGCTTACTCGGTCGAAGCCAGTGAGTCGACGACGCAAACCGCTGCGCTGATCGCCCGTTGAAACTTTGGCACTATGGAAAAGCAGCTCAGATATGCGCTCGGAGATGTCATTCATTATCGCCGGAATATTCTTGACGGACTCATAAGACTTTTTCGTCACCGTCACAACCCAAAAGCCCAGGAGAATACCCGCGTAATACAGCGGTACTATCCACTCCTCTTCACCGGGGTCGAGTTTAAAAAACAAACGCTTTTTCGACTTCACTGGCACACCGGCATTACGCGCCTCAACGTAAGGCGAGCGAGCATAATCCCTGCGTCGCTCCTCGATATCTTTTGCCGTGGCATTGTAGAATTGCGCTACGCTTAAACGATCGCTGTCATCTAATTCCAGAAACACTGAGCGGCTAATCAAGAGCTGCTGACCAACAAAAACCATCATCCGCTGCCAGCGTTCATCACTCACCAGCAGGGGTTCGGGCACAATTTTTTCAGCAAGCATGGTGTGGGCTTCTGAGACTAAGTCGCTTACCAGTTGCCGCTCATTGCGATAGCGTTGATTCACCAAGTACAACAATGCGCCAGAGAGGAGCAATACAATCTCACTAACCGGCAGCAACACCTGCCACTGGACCGCCACCAAACCCGCCGACAAGATAAATAGCACAATGAACGTCAAGCTCACTGGTATAGTTTGACGAGGCACAACCCACAAAAAACTGGCTACAAAAACAAATAGTATCAGCGCCATAAGCAAAAGAGCCGGCCAAACCGCCAGATAGTTTAAGTGCTTGCCGCTTAACACGGTATGAGTAATGTAGGCTTGCATTTGCAGCTCGCTCATCCCCTCGGCGTAACCGTCAAACGGCACCCCATAACCGGGCGCACCAAGAACCGGCGCGTCACCAATTAAAACAAGCTTACCCTCGACCAACTCGGTAATTAAGCCAAATTGCAGTAGACGATCCACAGATATTTCTGGAATTAAGCCGGCGGCCCAATAGTTAATATTCAGCGCCTTACTCAGGGCCTTGTCGCTAAGTAGGGTTTGGAAGCCAGCATAGCGTTGATTATTTGCACCATAAACAACGGGGAACCACTGCCGGTAGGCGTACCCCAATTTGACTGCAGGGCTAATATAGGCATTTCGGTTTGACCCCAGTGGACGGTATTCACCCAGCTCGTTCGCGAGTAGGCGAGAAGCGACAATGAGCTTAGGATTACTCTCATAGCGCTGCCACCACGCCTCGTTGACCACGTTTTGACTCAGCACCACAATCGCGCGAGCGCCCTGATCAATTAATCGGTCAACTAAGTTAGTCCATTGTTCTTCACCCTGAAAATCAGCACTCTCAGGAATACTGACCATCAACACTGGTTTGTCGGTATTTTTCGGGGCAAGGCTAAGAAATCTGTCGTAAATCGCGTGATTAACCGGCAAAAATAGCATCAGCCAGCTGCATAGGCCGATCAGTGACAAAAAAAACACCGAAAATGCGAATGTAGAGCGATACGTCCCGGGCTTGTGGGCTGATGACATTTCTAGCTACCGTGTGTATTTAAATGCAAATACCTTCATTTAAAAAATAAATCAAGAACATCTTCAGCTAAGTATTACAGAAAATAATAAAATCAACAGCTTACAAGTGAAAAAGCACAAAACTAATTAACGCACCAGGCAAGGGCAATGCGATGCCTAAACAGAGGTAACCACCACCGAATGCTAATAGTAGGCGTGGGGGATGACGAGCTATAAATCTGCTGAACGCTTCATCAATAAATAATATAGCCTTGCAGAATCAATAAAACTCACGGCCGACACCCGTTCATTGGTACCGTGCATCCCCGCAAGCTCTTCAGGTCCAACTTCAAGCCCTAAAAAACGATAGCTCGCCTCGCTAATCCCTTCAAAATGACGGGCATCGGTTGCGCCAACCACCAAACGGGGGGCAACGAGGGTATCTGGCCGCACTTGGCGAATGATCTGGCTCAAGGTGTTGTACCCAAGGGAGTCGAGGGGCGCTACCTTCGAGGGATTATTAGAAAAATCGCTGTATAGCGACACCTCTACCTGCGGGTCATCAACGACTGCGGTGACATACGCCACAACCGAGGCGACCGTGTCGCCAGGTAATATTCTAAAGTTGACCACGGCTTCGGCACTTTGGGGTAATACGTTGTCTTTCACGCCAGCGCTCATCATCGTCGCGGCCGTGGTCGTGCGAATACCCGCATTGGTGGTTGGCATCGAGGTCAGCATAGCCTCGGCGAAGGGGCCAAATAACCATAAATTAGCGAAAACGACACGTTGCACCAGAGGCGCCGCAGACCCGAGTGCCACAATGGTGTCCCGGGTAAAACTCAGCTCAGCCGGAAAAGGATGATTCTCAAGCCGAATGACAGCCCTAGCCACCAAGCCCAATGCCGTATGCTGGGGCGGCATTGAGGCGTGACCGCCGACGCCCCGAGCACTCAGTTTCAAACTGGTGTAGCCCTTTTCCGCAGGCCCAATTAGGGCTACGCGCCCCTCCACCCCAGGAATCAAACCATTGGTAACAAAGCCGCCCTCGTCCAGCAAAAATCCGAGGCGAACACCGCGATCGGCAAGCGTCTTGGCCATCGCCTTCGCGCCTTCGCCGCCGACCTCTTCATCGTGGCCAAAGCCGAAATAAATAGAGCGCTCAGGCACAAAGCCCTCAGCCAACAAGCGCTCGGCCGCCTCCAGCAAACTAATTAAGCTTCCCTTGTCATCGAGAGCGCCGCGGCCCCAAATGAAGCCATCGGCAACCACGCCCGCAAAGGGCGGGTGTATCCACTCACTCTCAGTACCCGCCGTTACTGGCACCACATCTTGGTGAGCCAAAAACATCACTGGCAATTGCGTTCCGCTGCCACGCCAATGCAATAACAGCGACTGCCCAGCCAGCACCTCGACCTCTAA
>NZ_JBFJWS010000304.1:0-3808 GCF_041623545.1 Zhongshania sp.
ACGAAACAAAGCCGCCATTTGCCCGACAAAATTGTGGTGACTGCTGCGCTCAACCGCAACGCCACCAAGCCAGCGCAATAGCGCCCCGAGCGGGCCGACAAACAGCTGATGCTTACCCATGAAGCGAATTTGCCGGCCTAATGCGCTGGCCACTGCAACCATAATAAAAAAATCCCAATTACTAGTGTGAGGCGCCAGTATAAGCACGTATTTGGGGGGCGTCGCTGGCGCCCCGGGCAATTGCCAGGACCGTAACGCCAATGCCTTAGTACTGACGTAGCGTACCAAATACAAAAGTCGTGGGTAGCTGCATATTGTTTTACGTTGACTAACACCAACATCTTTCGCCAACATCCCGTTAGTCCCTTTACATTACCGCATTGTGCAGCGCCGAAGCCCATTCGCCTTCGAGCAGTATTGCACAAAATCAGAGTAATACCCTTGCCCCGGCACAGACCCTCTACTATTCTGCCCCACTGAATCAACGGCGACAGGCACAATGTGACTGTTCCAGCGCCGCTAAAAATGGAGTCCGACCTTTGCCATTTGTAATACGCAAACTATTTGCAAGTCTAGTTATTGTTGCCCTGCAAGCACTGTCACCAAGCCTTTATGCCGATTCTGCTCAGTATCGCTTAGCCACTTTGACGCAAAACCCTGCCGCACTTATTCTTCGCGACAATATCAGTGACACTTTAATACAGGCAGACGGCTATATTTTTATTGACGATAGCGATGACTTGATTCAAAGCTTAAAAAAAGCCTATGACGAAGGCCAATCTCTGCAAGGTAGCTCTAGGGGTATATTGATCGTACCGGGTGACGAAGCTGAGCTGGTGCAACGATTAGAAGACATGAATAACGACAGCAATAGTTTTGCCGCCGGCGGACATTTCACCCTAAGCACCGCATCGCCAGCGTGGCATATTATTGGCGGCTCTGAGTTTAGAGGTAGCGGTCGCTTTAACTACGACGAAAATGACGCCAATCGTCTGCGCTTTGCCACCCTAATCGGCCTATTCTCCTTTGGCGAGTTACAGTCGTCCATGGAAGTCTCCGCGCTCTGGTCTAACTATCTGGCGCTAAATTACACGTTTAGAATTGACGCCCTTGAAAACACGCAGTTTGGAATTCGGCCTAAAATTCAAAATATCAGCCTCATCGAGCGCAGCATTCTTATTTCTGAATACGAAGAAGGAAAACTTTTCGATGCGGATCGCGATGTCGACCATACTATTCAACTTAACGCCGATCTCGGTATCAACTACCTGCTAGGTGACTGGGTCCTAGGCTTATCTGTCAGCGACCTTTACCAACAAAGAATGCAGAGCACCATAGGTACACGTTACCAACAACGCAGCCAAGTTAGTGCGAGTATCGACTACACGGCAAATTGGGCTAAATTCCGGCTCGATGCCGACTTAACCCCACATTCTGGCTTTGGCGAAGTCCCCTCTCAGCGCGTTTATAACTTGGCCAGCGCCATACCCGTCAGTCAACGTGTTGAGCTATTATTGGGCTACCGCTGGCTAGACAATCCCTATAGCGATGACGCGCCGTCCATTGGCCTGCACTACAGTCTCGAGCAGTTGCTCCATATAAATACCGAGCTTAGCTATGCCGGCAGTAACGAACTCGGTGGCCGCATCAGCCTACAGCTGCCACTGTAGCGACGTTAGCGACGTTAGCAACATTAACTGACTGGCTTTTGACCGGAATAAAACTCATAGCGTGCTCAGTCAATGCAGTAATCGTGAGCGAAGGGTTCACGCCGAGATTCGACGACAACATTGAGCCATCGCACACTAGCATATTGCGATAGCCAAACACCCGATTCTGGCTATCGATAACGCCCTCATCGCTTGACTTCGCCATACCGGCGCCGCCCATACAATGGGCGGTAGCCGGAATATTAAACAACACCTCGGTAATCAAGCTACCCGCCATACCGCCAAGGCGGCGAGCCGTGCTCAACGCAAACTCACTGGCCTCTGGAATATGTGCAGGAATCGGCTCACCAACGCTGACCATGCGTTTACGCCACGGCCAATACCACGCGCGCCGGTACTGCATATCAATGTGACCATCCAAGGTTTGCATGCACAGAAAAATTACTGTTTGACGCGCCAAGCCAAAGGGGATCAAGGACGTTACCGCCTGTTTGGGAGACTTTACGAATAACTTCAACATCGTATATAGCCACACAAAAACGCGCCGCCAATTAGGTTTGCCACGGGTCATGGCCGTGACCAACAAACCCATAGCATCTGAGCCGCGAGGGTAGCGCGTAGCTTCAATATGAGTTTTATCATCGAGGTAAATACCCGAGCCAATAGCGATTCCCTCGTCCATATTCTGCTCGCCGGGCAAGCGCACACCAATTAACGACTCGGCGTTAGTTCGCACCCGGCGGCCCAATTCAGCCGAAATATTTGGCAGCGATCCTTTGTCGCGCAGCTTGAATAACAGATCTTGTGTACCTAAGGACGATGCCGCAAACACCACGGCCTTGGCCCGCCAGCGCCGCTTATTTCGCCGCAATAAAGAGGTACTCGACACCGTAGTGATTTCGTAGCCGTCTTCGCCATCACTCTTCGCATTAAGCGGCACGACATCAATTACCTTGGTTTCCGCAAAAACCTTTGCCCCCTGCTTTTCCGCAAAATACAGATAATTTTTATCTAGACTGTTTTTAGCGTTGTGGCGACAACCGACCATACAGCCACCACAGGCTATGCAACTATTGCGTTCAGGGCCATCGCCACCAAAATACGGGTCAGGGTAGGCTTTACCTGGTGCTGCGCCGTCATCACCAAAAAAAACGCCTACTTGCGTTTTATAAAAACTTTCGCCACAACCCCAATCGCCTGCAGCATCCTTTAATAAGTGATCTGCTGGGCCCAAAATACGATTTTCAGTAACACCCAACATGCTTTGCGCGCTGGCGTAGTGCGCCGGCATCACAGCCTGCCAATCCTTTAAACCCGCCCAGCTGCCCTGCTGCCAGATCTCTTGCTTGGGCACTAACAAGGTATTGGCGTAGGTGATCGAACCACCGCCTACCGCATTGCCATGCAATACCAGTACATGCTTAAACCAACGCAGATTAAAAAAACCTTTCATACCCAACAGTGGTCGCCACAGCCAGCGATGAAAATGCCAGTTCGAACGCGGATAGGTCTCGGCGCTCCAGCGTCGACCCATTTCCATCATGCCAACGCTATAGCCTTTTTGGGTCAGCCGGTGGGCCGCTGTCGACCCGCCGAAGCCAGAGCCTATAACCAAATAATCAAAATCGTAATCCACGTTGTATCCACTCTCTCACACTGCCAGCTGCGCGCACCGGCATATTTGACATGACTTCGTGTCACTTTACATCTGACAGCAGCTCATGTCAAAATCAATTCATGACTAAGAGCACACCTAAACCCCGCCGCTACCGTGGTGCCAGTGGCGACCAACGCCGCGCGGAACGCCGTCAACAGCTCCTAGACGCCGGTCTCTCGACGATTGGTGAAGTAGGCTACCAAGCCTGTAGTGTGCGCAGTATTTGCGCGGCAGCAGGGCTCACCGAGCGCTACTTCTACGAGTCTTTTGCCAACAAAGAAGCGCTCTTGGCGGAGGTTTACCAAGCGCAAACGAACTACTTAAAAACAACCATGCTAGCCGCGTTTAACCACGCTGAACGCAATAGCCAAGCCTTCGCCCACGCAGGTCTACACGCTTTTTTTGATACATTACATCAAAACCCAGCGGTGGCCCGTTTATTATTGTTTGAAATTCTCGGCGTCAGCGACACCATTGACAG
>NZ_JBFJWS010000305.1:0-3763 GCF_041623545.1 Zhongshania sp.
ATCCTCCACGCCGGTCGTTACGCCTACCACCCTCTGTCAAAAACCGCGTCGACCAGCCAAGCGCCGATCAACCCCTTTAAGGCCCGCGCACTCACTACTCGTGGCGTGGCCAGCACCGTCAAAGACTTCGCCCACACCGCATGGCTGGCGCAGAAAGCCGGTTACGACGGCGTCGAAATAATGGGCAGCGAAGGCTATTTAATTAACCAATTTTTAGCCCCCGCCACCAATAAACGTAAAGACCGCTACGGCGGCAGCCCTGAAAACCGCCGCCGTTTTGCGGTTGAGATCGTGCAGGCCGCACGCCAAAAAGTCGGCCCCAATTTTATTATTATTTTCCGTCTGTCGATGATCGACTTAATTCCTAACGGCTGTACCCGTGAAGAAGTATTAGACCTCGCTCGGGAAATTGAAGCTGCAGGCGCCACCCTAATAAACACGGGCATCGGCTGGCATGAAGCGCGCGTACCGACCATCGTCACCTCGGTGCCTCGCGCCGCGTTTAGCGAAGCCACGGCGGCGGTCAAAAAGGTCGTCAACATTCCGGTTATCGCCTCTAACCGTATCAATATGCCAGATATTGCCGAGAACATTTTGGCCAGCGGCCAAGCCGATATGGTGTCGATGGCCAGACCGATGCTCGCCGATTCCGAATGGGTGAACAAAGCCGCTAGCAATCGCAGCGACGAGATCAATACCTGTATCGCCTGCAACCAAGCCTGCCTTGATCACACCTTTCAAATGAAGCGCGCTAGCTGCCTAGTTAACCCCCGCGCTTGTCACGAAACCGAACTGATCTTTAAAACCGCCACCAAAGCCAAGAAAGTAGCGGTAATCGGCGCCGGCCCGGCAGGGCTGTCCTTCGCCACGGCGGCGGCAGACTGCGGCCACGACGTGCATTTATTCGATCAAGCCGACAAAATTGGCGGCCAGTTCAATTTAGCCAAAACCATTCCCGGCAAAGAAGAATTTGACGAAACTCTGCGCTATTTCGGCAAGAAAATTGAGCTGTCTGGGGTAAAGCTCAAGCTCAACCACCGAGTGGAAAAAGACGAACTCGCTAGCGGCGGTTTCGACGAGGTGGTCGTGGCCACCGGTGTCAGCCCTCGCGCGCTGAACATCCCCGGCATCGATCACCCCAAAGTGGTGTCGTATATCGATGTACTAAAAGGCAATGTCACCATCGGCCAGCGTGTCGCCCTCATCGGCGCCGGTGGCATTGGTTTTGATGTCGCCGAATACCTCGCTCACGATCCCAGCACTGAGCTGCCCCAAAGTGTCTCTAGTTGGTCTGCTGAATGGGGTATCGACCAGCAAACCGGCGAGCGCGGCGGGCTGGTTGCCGGCAAGCCCGAGCCCTCGCAGCGTGAAATTTTCTTGCTGCAACGCAAAACCACCGCACTTGGCAAAGACCTGGGCAAGACCTCGGGCTGGGTGCACCGCGCCACCCTCAAAAACAAAGGCGTCGACATGTTGGCCGGCTGTAGCTATGACCGCGTTGACGACAAGGGCCTCCACATCAGCCAAGATGGCGTACAGCGCATCTTAGACGTCGACCACATTGTGATCTGCGCCGGCCAAGAGCCACTGCGTGAGCTTTACAACCCAGAAACGGAACAGAAAGTGAACACGGCGCAGCGCTACCACCTCATCGGCGGAGCCAATATCGCCTCCGAGCTAGACGCCAAGCGCGCAATACGCGAAGGCGCCGAGTTGGCAGCAAGCCTTTAATAGCCCCCACCCAGCTGCCATGGCGAATTTTCGCCGTGGCAGCTCCTCTACGTTTAAATCCCCTCCACCCCGTCACGGCAAGCCCCTATTGACCAGTAGCATCGCAACAGCGAAGCTAGTTGGCCAAGTAAGCAAACCGGCTACACTATAGCAATGGGACAATCAGCGGGGCACGCCCCCACCAACAAGGAACAGCTACTCAAGCGCATAATGACCGCGCTGAAGTCGGGCACCCTAGAATTACCCAGCCTCCCAGATATTGCGCTAGACGTGCGCGTTGCCGCCAGCCAAGAAAATTTAAACATTGAAGACCTAGCCCGCGTTGTGCAACAAGACCCAGGCTTAAGTGCGTATTTACTCAAAGTCAGTATCAGCAGTCACTACAAACGACGCCACGCCACCAACAACCTCGGCAGCGCACTGCGCCGCCTCGGCTTAGATGCAACCCGCGACCTCACCGCAAGCTACGCCCTTAAAACCTTGTTTTGCATAAACGATTCACAGATCAAACGCCTTTTGCGCGAGATCTGGCAACGCAGCGTTTACACTGCAGCGCTCGCCCACGTCATGGCCCGGCATTGCGGTTTTGACCCTGATCGCGCGCTATTGGGCGGGCTACTCCAAGACATCGGCGCCCTGCCGCTACTTTCGAATTTAAAAGAATATCCCACACTATTAGACGACCCTGCGGGTGTCGATGACCTATTAAACAATTACACCGGCAAGATTAGCGCCCTAGTGCTAAACCACTGGCAATTTGACCACGAACTTGTTGCGGTAGGACTTGAACGCGGCAATTGGCTGCGCGACAAACAAGGCCCCGCTGATTTAGCAGACCTCGTGCTCGTCGCCCGCTACCACAGCTACCTCGGTGAACCCAGCCACAAAAAGCTGCCGCCGCTAAGTAGCCTACCCGCGTTTCAAAAACTAAAACTAGGGGAAATTGGCCCAGAGCAGGGCCTCGCCTTTTTACGCGAAGCCCAGCAGGAGATTGACGAATTGCGCAGCGCCTTATCTTGAAAAAGCGCCGCTCAATCGACTATACCCACCCGCGCGAACCCAAGCTCACCGCCACATAAACTAGTGGGTAATTTTGCGCGGTAACTCCTTCGCCTGTGCTACCCAGCTCTGCACCTGCGACAGCGATGGCACCTTGCGAACAAGGTGTACTTCTTCATTGCGCTCGGCCATTTTTTGCTGCAGATTTTCGGCATTGCGCTGAGCCAACTCCGGCACAGTATCCACTCCAGCACTTTCCAACAGATCTGCATACTGGGTACTTACTCCGCTAATCCGCGCCAAATCCGCGCGATTTACCCAATTTAAGATCCGCATTTCGCTAATACCGGATTTTTCTGCAAGATTTTTACGGGCCGGTTTAGCACCACAGCTCTCTAACAACGCCTCCACTGAAGAAATGCCCGCGTTAAGCAACTTGCTTGAATAGGCCTCACCAATACCCTCTATATCAACTAACTTTGTCATATATCACCTGCCTGTATGGTCCGCTACACAATATGAGCATAAACCCCAGCAACAGCCAGGTAGCCCTAGATCCAAATCATCACGCCGCGCAACTAAATATGCGTGTTAGTAAATATAGGTAGCATCGCCAAAACAGGCAAGGGTATTAAAAATACAAGAGATTTTAATTTTTTAAATACAGAACAAAGGCTTACCAAATATCAAAGGAAGGTCCATACGTACATTCCGCAGAAAATATATGTCATAGATCCTGATCAATACCTTAGCGGCCCAGCGCGAATCATTTTACTTACGCCAAAACTAAGATTACACCACCTTGCGCAATATCAATTTCTGCACAGCGGTCATTGGCAAGCCCATGGCTTCACTACTAGACTTCTAACCCCGGCTTAATTTTAGATCGCGGCGGGTTCACAGCACACTCAGGATGAGAACTTATGCGTATATCATTGATCGTGTTTATATTTGTCTTAAGCGGCTGCAGCAATGACTCCATACCGCATATTCGCTTGCTCAATAGCTACACCCTAGCTGACGATTTCAAGTC
>NZ_JBFJWS010000306.1:0-3752 GCF_041623545.1 Zhongshania sp.
CTAGCGATTCAATTTTGACTGTTCTTAATGCTAAATATGCTTCGCTGGTGGCGTTGTCGAATGATTAAGTTAAATCGTAAAGCCAAACCAGCAATACTTATCGATAATGAGGAATCTTGGAAATCCAATCTAATTGATGCCATTACTACTTATGGAGGTTATTCAAGAATTCCCAAGGAACAAAAAGAGAGGCTGCTCGTTCACTATCGACACCAAGACATAAAAAATATCTTATTTCAAAGCTCGCTTCAAAAATGCGCATTCTGTGAGACAAAGCCAGGAGAGAGTGGAAATATCGAAGTAGAGCATTTTGCCCCTAAGTCTATTTATCCCGAAATGGCATTTAATTGGGAAAATTTTCTACCTGCATGCAGAAAATGTAATGGAAGTAAAGAAGACCATGACACAGTAATTGAACCTATTGTTAATCCCTATGATACGGATCCGGAAGATATATTTCATTACACCGATATAAGGATTGCTGCGAATGATAATCAAGAGTGCATCGGTGAGCGAACTATAAGAGTCTGCGGTTTAAATTCGGTAAGACTGATGAAGCCTCGGGCTGATATTTTGGTAAGTCTGCATGGTTTTAGTCAGGCGCTCGAAGATGCCATAAAAGATTATGAATCAGCCGATACAGATATAAAAAAAAGAAATAGGAAACGGAAAATTAGAGAGGCGCTGGAAACAATAGAAGTTCTTGCGAATCCATCAGAGAAGTTTTCAGGATTTTGTAAAGAATACCTACAAAAATGCGCTCCATATCATGAGGCAAAAAGAGTCGTCGGTGAGTAGATTGCATAACAAGGCGCAGCTGTCGGACAAATTTTCTGCTGCGCGCCAAATTTGCCGCAGATCGCAGCGCTATCAAACAAAAGCCTTGTGATGGTCGTAGCAAATAGGATTCACAGCCAAATTTAAAAATAATACGAGCAAATTGTCGAGGGAAATATGTTTAGCGTGTCTTTTCGTGGTGTCTTGCCCCCTTTAATGGCGTTGGCACTAACGCTGTCGCCCATCCTAAGTTATGCCGCTCCGTCGCAAGATCGGGTTGGCGTGCTGATGGAATTTAATTGGAATGTGGGTGATGTTCATTCCGATCAGAGCCGCTGGCAGGCCAACCTTGCCTTAGGTTCTACCCGTAATATTGTGCGGTCAATGTACGCGACGGCGGATATAAATCGCAAAGTCGATGACGTGTTCGAACACGACGCGAGTGCAGGCTATTATCAAGAGCGTTTATTAATGCCCTTGCAGTGGTCGACTGATTCTACGGGCAATTCCCTTGGCAGGCTCTACGGCCTACCAGTGCTAAGCAAGTTGTCACCAGTACTCAATGCCTCTGGAAGCAGTACTGGATCAAGCAGCACGATCGTAGCCAAGCCTTGGGTATGGCTGGGCGCGATAGTCGTCGGGGTCGCTGCTAGCGCTAGTGGCGGTGGCGGCGGCAGTACTAGCGCTAGCGAGTCTTCTGCTAACGACGATGGCGACGGGATTAGCCGCGTTGAAGTTGTCTGTGGAAATAACGACATTGTCCTTGGCGATGAATGCGTCGCCGCTGACCTTTAGCGGAAATCAAGCAACTAATGAAATCCAGCCCCATAAACCCAGTTTTCTCCTTGCCTATAACGCTAAAGCGCGACCGCTATCATTTACGGAGTTTGTTAAATACCCCGCAGATTTCTAGCGACCTTAACAGCCTTAAAACTTAACTCTGAATGCCACATCCAATTGTCGCGAGGCAATCGCACGGCCAAAATGTGCGCCCGACAAGGTCGGAATATCGCCACCGCCGTCTAAGGCAAACTCATCGGTGGCATTGCGGACAAAGGCCTGCAGCGACCAGCGGTCGTCATCGTCCGCTAAGCGTAAGCGCAGATTCAAGGTCGCAAACTCCCCCTGCACATCAATGGGGTCTTGATCCGATTGCAAAAATTTGTCGTCTTCGTAAAGCACATCAAAACCAAACAACAGATTGACGGGGGCAGCCCACAAGTCGTGAAAATAGTTCATGCTAAAGGTGGTCTTCCACAGCGGTGCAAAGGCCAGCGGTTTACCCGTTAAATCACAGGGCGTGTCTTCCCCAGCCGGACACGGGCCATTGGCGTAATCGGTAAAGGTGGCATCTAAATACGCCACCGAAAAATTCCCCGACACGTCCCACGGCGTAACAAACGCCGCCTCAAGCTCCGCGCCTTTGGAGATCGCCCCTGCCGCGTTGGAAATACGGCTGACATTGCCCTCAAAGATTGTTAGCTGTAGATCTTCAAACTCCGTATAGAAGGTCGCCGCATTCAGGGTTGCCGCGCCGCCAAGCAAACGGGTCTTGGCCCCCGCCTCATAGGTGGTGGAAGATTCTGGTTCCACCTCAGCAATTTCTGCACGCACCGCAGAGCCGCTATAACCACCGCTTTTAAAGCCTTGGGCTGCACTCAGGTAAAAAGTAAGGTCGTCGTCGGGGAGCCAGTTTAATGAGAATTTGGGGCTCACATCCCGATCTACTCGCTTATCGATCAGGCGATATTCTTGGGCAGTAACCAGCTGGGTAAATACCGGGCCATCAGCGTCTGTGCCCGCCGTGAACAATTGCAGCGTTTGATCCACATCCTTGGTTTCCGTAGAGACCCGCACACCAGCGGTTAAGCTTAGCTCGTCGTTGAAATGCCAACTTGCTTGGGCATAAACTGCGGAGCTAATGCTCTCTTGGTAGCCATCAATCAATAAGCGCTCCCCCGGTTCATCGCCCGTCGCGGGACCCAGCAATCCGCCCAAAGCACCGAGGCCGCCGCCGCTTAGCGCCAGCCCTGACGCTAAATCTGAGGGCGTTGGCGCGGCGTCGATAATGACCTTGATGGTGGTTTCACTCTGAGCCACATAGGCACCGGCGACATAGTCTAGTTTGCCGCCAAGCATCCCTAGCGGCGACACGATGCGCAGCTCGCTACTGAGCTGCTCGTAGTCTTCGCCGTTAAGAAAGAACAAAAGCGGAATAGGTGAAAAATCTAAGTCTGTTAACGACTCCTCGGTAATTGAACTCAACGCGTTAATCCAGCTGAACTCATGCCCCCACAGCGAAGCGTTAAAGCGAACATCAAATTTATTGCCGTTCTGGTAGGTCATCGCGGGGTAATCTTGCGAGCTTTGATTATTGCTAGTGTCTTTTTCAACTTGCGGATCATAAAACTGCATCAGCGCGAACTGATCGTCTGTTGTTGTGCGCACCTGAAAACTACCCAGCCTGAACTCTTGGTTGGTATCGGCCGCCGCCACGGTAACATCCAGCCAGTCGGCAATATCCCAGCGCAATTGCACCCGGCCTACCCGCGAGTCAACGCCGCCTTCATCCCGGTCTAGGGTGGTGTTATAAACGGTGCCGTCGCGCTTATTGACCAGTGCAGAGGCGCGTAGGGCCACCGTGTCGCTCAAGGGAACATTGCCGGTAAGGGTATATTTAGCGATGTCTTCATCGCCAGTCACCGCTTCAGCGAGCAATTCTGGATCCTGCGAGGGTTGTACCGATCGAATACTGATCGCACCGGAAATCGTGTTTTTGCCAAACAGTGTCCCCTGGGGACCACGAAGTATCTCTACCGAGGCAACGTCTAAAAAAGCCGCATCTAAAAAAGCCAAGCGGCCAAGATAAACACCGTCGAGAAACAGGCCTGCAGATTGTTCAAAGCCCTTATCAAAAGGCGAGCCCAAACCCCGAACCCGTAAACTGGTCAGCGGTGGATGGCTAAACACACTAA
>NZ_JBFJWS010000307.1:0-3742 GCF_041623545.1 Zhongshania sp.
AGGCCTGATCTGGCTTATCTGGTAGGTCGACGCTACCACTTTGGTGTTTTTGGTATTTGGGGCTTGGCGCTAATCTGTAGTGAAAATTTGCTACAGGCCTTTCAAATTGCACAGGAATTTATTGAGTTAACCCACAGTTTTGTTGGCTTGGAGTTACATGTTGACGGCGACATTGCGAGCTTGGTGTTGCGGGATCACTACCCTGCCGGCGCGGTGCGCAATTTTGTGGTTGAGCGAGATCTTATTGTGACCTTGGTCATCGCCACTGAAGCCGCTGCGCAGAAGCTAGCACTGCGGTCGCTTGAAGTGGCAATTCCAGCCCCGCCTCATGCCAGGGAAATAGAGCGTATGGTCGGATGTCCGGTGACGTTCAATGCTCGCCACACCCGCGCTAGCTTATCGAGTGACATATTACAGATTGCCTTGCCTCAGTCGAACGCGGTGACTTGGTCTGCCTGTGTCCGGCAATGCCGTGAGCTTATTTCCCGGCAGCATGGCGAGCACAGTTTCAGCCATAGGGTAGAGCGCGCGATAGCAATCTCCGCGTTTAAAGGGCTTGAGGCGGTTGCGGACAGTTTGGGGCTGCCGGAGCGAACACTGCGTCGGCAGTTACAACGCGAGGACACGAGCTACCGACAGTTAAGTCAGAAATTGCGTTTAGAATTAGCCCAGCAATACCTTGCAGACGATGCCTTGCGGCTTGATCAGGTGGCTGAAAAGCTTGGCTACAGCGAGGTGGCAAACTTTAGTCATGCGTTCAAGCGATGGAGTGGCATGACGCCAGGAGAATATCGACTCCGTAGCCGCGATGCGAGGGCCGAAATTACTCTATAATGGCCGGCGTTAAAAATGGGGAGATAAACATGACAATACCAGAGCTTATTGATCGTTTGGCGAAGCAGCCGGTGGCGTTTGCCGACGTAATGGCGCTCATTGATGAGCGATACGCTTTTACGCCGACTGGCTTTCAAAATGGTGAACAATATAATGAGGCGGGTACTAATAATGGCTCGTGTAAGGTGTTTGCATTTGGCGCGCTGCACCAATTGAGTGAACAGGCGGCCTTGAACGCTTTTGGGGATTTTTATACAAAGGACGTGCTCGGCAATCCCCATGGTGAGGATCACGCCAATATTCGTAATTTCATGCGCAGCGGTTGGGCGGGTATTCGCTTTGATGGCACCGCGTTAGCACTTAAATAGTGTGTTAACGGTGCTTGGCAGTTAAAGACAAGCACCGTTGGTTTTACGTTTAAGCTAGGGCGTCAGCTTCACTGACCACGGGGCGGTCGGTTTTAGTGCCGCGCATGATATTGCCTTCGGGCTTATTGTCGGCGCCGCAGTGGCCTAGCATTATGTGATCATCGTGGACTTCTACGATGACGCCAACAAAGGGCATGTCGCGCATACTGCCGTCCACTCGGTAACTAACGAGGTCGCCGGGTTTAAATGTATCTGGATCGAAATTTAGGTCAAACGGGCATTTTTCGCCGTCGCTACTTCCCATATTCATCATGGCTTTGGGTCTCTACTTATTGGTTTTGGGTCGGTAAACAATAGCTGACAGTATAACAATTTTTTGACTTGGTTGGTCTAGTGTAGCGGGAATCGTGTTGCATGCTGGGCTTTACAGTGTAAATGGCAGTTTCGAGATTTAGGGCGGTTGGACAATGAAAATAATTAAACGATGTATCTTTACGATTCTACTATTAACGGGACTGGTCATTGTAGCGCCCTTATTCATTATCCAGTTTGGCCCGGCGGGCTGGGGAACGACCTCAAAAGTTGTGCTCAATATGGTGTTTGGGTATGGCGCTGAGGCGCCCAGTGCCAGCACCGTGCGGCAAGCGCTAAAAGTTGCGGATGGCTTTGCCGTTAGTCTTTACGCTGCAGACCTTGGGAAAGTCAGATTTTTGAAGGTGACCGAGGCCGGCGATTTACTGTTTAGTCGGCCTCGTAGCGGGGAAATACTCTTGCTAGAGCGCGACCTCAATGGTGACGGCTTACCCGACGGCCAGCGGGTGCTGTTGGCGGGATTAACCCGCCCTCACGGGCTAGATGTTGCAGATGGTTGGTTGTACGTTGCGGAGTCTGATGGGGTTGGCAAAATCGCGTTTGATAGCGCGAAGGGCAACGTCGTTGGGGACTATCAGCGCATCGTCTCGGACCTGGGTGACAATGGCAATCACTGGACGAAGACAATTCGCGCTGCCACTGACGGTTGGCTTTATCTTAGCGCGGGCTCTACCTGCAATGTCTGCGAAGAGAGTGACCCGAAGCGCGCCACAATAATGCGTCTTCGTCCCGACGGCAGCGAGTTTTCGGTATACGCCAGCGGATTGCGTAATAGCGTGGGGCTGGATTGGGCGCCCTGGGACAATAGCTTGTACGCGACAGATAATGGTCGGGATTTACTTGGCGACGATATTCCGCCCTGCGAGCTAAATCGAATTCAAGAGGGTGGCTTCTACGGTTGGCCCTATGTCAATGCGAGCACCCCAGATCCAGACTTTGGCGGTGTAAAGCCAGACCTAGCGGCAAACAATATTGCGCCCAGTCATGAGTTTCGCGCGCACAATGCCCCACTTGGCATACGTTTTCTGCGTCATAGCAGGGTCGCCGGCTTCGAGCGGGCGGCGCTGGTCGCCTTGCATGGCTCTTGGAATCGCAGCGTGGCAGATGGCTATAAGGTGGTATCGCTGCATTGGCAGTCTGATGGCAGTATTGTTGAACGCGACTTTTTAAGTGGCTTGTTAGGCGCCGAGAAATTGCTTGGCCGGCCCGTCGACATTGCGGAGGCGAGCGACGGGACTATCTTTATTTCGGATGATTATTCTGGCTCTATCTACCGGATTACCGCGCGAGACGCTGGCGGGGCAGCCGTATCATCGCTAACTATGCCGCAGCGACAAGGCGCGGCGGAAGAAAGTGGCTTGGCGTCGTATACTCCAGAGCAGCGCCGAAGCTTGGCAGAACTGGGCAAGAGCGCTTATCAAAACAACGCGTGCAGCAGTTGTCATGCTTTAGACTTGAGCGGGAATAGCGCTTCGGCTATTCCATTAGTGGGTTTGGCCGAGCGCTATACGGTCGACGAATTGGCCAGTTTCTTTACTGCGCCGACCCCGCCGATGCCAGTGTTTCCCCTTAACGCAGTAGACCGTGAAGCGTTGGCAGTGTTCTTACTAGCTAGGCCGTAGGCTAGAGAATACTAGCGGTCGTATTCTTGAATTAATACGCATTTTGATAATCCTAAACTGCGTATTAATTCAGAATGCGTAATGATACGTATCGTGCTAGCTAAGTATTTTCGTTAGTGTCTGAGTGTGGCGTGAGCAGTGCGGAAAACTGGTGATTATTGCTCATTTCTATTGGTCTGTGTAATACGGATATTCCACCTCTATTCATTATTAGTGCCTTTTGCTCTTTGGTATTAAGCACCGCACCGTCGACGTCTGGGTACGGCGCTCGGGTTTACATCACTAATGTTGTAATACAATTCGTTAGAGGTAACTCAATGACACAATCGATAACAAGTTTTACACCTAAGGGTTCATTAAAACGTAAGCAAGGCGGCTTCGCCTTGGCCGCAGAATTAACACTTATGAGTTCTATTATGGTGGCCGGCGTGACGGTTGGTATGACCACCTTACGAGACTCTTTGCTAGCTGAAATGGATGATACTGCTGAGGCAATAGGCTCTTTAGATCAAAGCTTTTCCTACGCTGGGGTGCGCAATGGTCATG
>NZ_JBFJWS010000308.1:0-3725 GCF_041623545.1 Zhongshania sp.
AATTGGGGCATAGCCGCGGCATTATCACTCAATGAAGCAGAACTACCACCGGGCTTGCTTGAGATAGACCAGAGGTAGCTAAGAGAATCACCATCCGCATCTGAACTAGCACTCCCATCCAGCGTGACAAACGCACCTGTTACGATATTTTGATCGACACCTGCATTTGCTATCGGCAAATTATTGACTGAACTGCCTGCGCCTGGAGTAGCTGCGCCATTACTGCCACCGCCCCCCCCACAAGCAGCCAACATTACCGCAAAAAAGATGACAAAAGTAACTCTCCATTTTTTAACATTCTGCATATTAAATTCCTTATCCTTTAATTTCCTAATTAATCTCGAAAACTCAAAACGGACGACATATCCACAAGAAAGCTGCTCGAGCTATTGCGATTTTCCATAAATACGCAGCGTCGGCTTACAAAAGCTGATGCCGCCGCACACTAACACACTGATAAGCATAAATTTTAGCGACACATAAAATAGATAAATCTTGAAGCCTTTTAAATTTCCTGCTGAACCTTATTAGCACTAACCGCACGCCTTAACCGTCTACGGTAAATCCGACTTGCCACCACTGCCATCAACGTCTTTTAAAGTATACTTTCTGAGACATTGATCATTGACGTCTTAAATAACGTCTTATATTATAATTATCATATCATCTAAGGAATTATAAGACATGCCAGCCATTGGATACGCGAGAGTCAGCAGTGTTGGCCAATCCCTAGAGATTCAGCGAAACAAGCTATCAAGCCATGGCTGCGATGAAATCTTTGCTGACAAAAAATCAGGTACTACGGCAGATCGAGCAGAATTACAGGCATGCCTCAAATATGTTCGCAAAGGTGACAGCCTCGTCATAACAAAGCTCGACAGACTAGCAAGATCAACCTTTCACCTGACTCAGATAGCCAAGCGACTTGAAGATAAGGGCGTTGACCTAGTCGTAATTGATCAAAAAATAGACACATCAACGCCAGCTGGAAGACTGATGTTTAACATGCTGGCATCTATTGCGGAATTTGAGACAGAGATCCGCAAAGAGAGGCAATTAGAAGGGATTGCTAAAGCTAAAGAAAATGGTGTGACTTTTGGCCGACGCGCCAAGCTAACAGAAGAGCAAGTACAACAACTTGTCCTTGACCGCTCATCAGGCATCAAGATCAAGGACCTGATGAAAAAGTACGACTTATCTAAAGCTAGCGTCTATCGGCTGCTTGATACGCACAAAGACAACTAAGTTATGGCTTAGCGACGACTTCCATCCCACCCAGAGATTGACACCAATATGGAATTTTCAAAGGAGTACCCAACCCCGCTACCAGGCTGTCTCCCCCTCAGCCACTCAAACCTAATACTTCCGCCGATAGATTTCATCACGGACGGCGATGCAACCTATTACTCAGAGGAAGCACTTAGATGCTAGGTAAGAACAATCACTTTCATTAACCAAACCGCCCAAAAAATTGCCGAGACATGCTCCGCACAGTTATCAACAATGCTAAACGATGCCATTAACACAATATTTGACCGTGAACCGGAGACCTGCAAATGCCCCCCCAAAAAGAAGCACAAATTCTGGCCATGCGTTCGGCCGGCCACATGTACTCAACCATCGCTATTGATTGCGCCGTTTCTGAGTCAACCATAAAGCGCGTATGCCTTAAGCACGGCGTCCGCAAAGGCGATCTTAGCCACGAACTTGGAAAAGCTGTACAACACCCCATCATCTCAGCGTGCGCTTCTCTCGAAAGATTAACCTTAGCCACAACCGCCACTCGGTAGGGCTCTACCCAATTAACGGGGGATGGCACTCATCAAACCCTGTTAATGATGAAGAGCCCTCGGTAGCACGCCTACTTCCTAAGCCCCCATGATTTTCAGCAGTAGACGCCTTAAACCAAGCATGCTCAAATGCCATAAAAACTTATTTAGGGAATAACAATGACAAACACCCCAAAAGTCTTAGTAGAAGAACGCGACCACGTACTCCTCATTGGCCTTAATCGGCCAGAAAAATACAATGCCTTTGACCATGATGTCTGGCACGAGGTGGCAAAGGCTTACAAGCTTTTGGAATCGAATGACAATTTGCACTGCGGCCTCGTTTACGCCAATGGCAAGCATTTCACTGCAGGCTTAGATTTACCCGAATGGACCGATGTATTTTCGTCTGGGGAATGGCCAGAGGTTCCCGCTGATGAATGTGACCCGCTGGGTCTGCGCCCCGAATATCGCTGCCGTAAACCAATTGTTATGGCTATTCACGGCATTTGTTACACGATCGGTATTGAACTCGCCTTGGGCGCCGAGGTACGCATTTGTGGTCGCGGAACCCGCTTTGGCCAAATTGAGGTGCGACGGGGCATTATGGCCTGCGGTGGTGCGACCGTGCGTATGGTTCAAGAGTTTGGTTATGCCAATGCTCAGCGCTATTTACTTACCGGCGACGAATTCAATGCTGAAACTGCGCTTCGAATTGGCATGGTGCAAGAAGTGGTCGATGACGACAAAGTCTTCGATACCGGCTTTGCCCTAGCCCAAAATATTGCGGCGCAAGCGCCGCTGGCCGTGCAAGCGAGTCTCGACTCGTCACGTAATTACTTATTGAACGGCCTTGACGAATGCGCCCGCTTAGTCGCTCGCGAAGTGCCGTTAATGCAGAGTGAGGATGCTGCGGAAGGCGTGGCGTCGTTTAAAGAGCGGCGTGCAGCGGTATTTAAGGGACGCTAACGTTGCTTACTGTTTAAGCTACTTATCCTTAAGTGGCAAAGCAAAAGCAACAATATAATCCCCCATTGGTCGCTGATACATGTGGTGGCCACCAGCAGCAATCACCACATACTGACGCCCGCCGCGCTGGTAGGTCATTGGCGAGGCTGGCGCGTCGACCGGTAAAGTGTGTTGCCAAAGCATTTTACCGCTATCAGCCGAAAATGCCCTGAATCGCCGGTCCATCGTCGCGCCAATAAACACAAGTTTACCGGCGGTCATTAGTGCACCGCCTAAATTCGGCGTACCCCAGTTAATATCAAAGGGCAGCGGCACGGGTGCCATCTCATGCACCGAACCCAAGGGCTTTTCCCAAAGCACTTCGCCCTTAGCCAAATCAATCGCCATTAATTTACCCCAGGGCGGTTCACTACAGGGAATTCCGAGTGGCGACATCAGGCTTTCCACTACCACGGTATACGGCGTGCCCGCCATTGTAATCCGCATTGTTCTGCCCGCTGGCGGTAAATGCTCCCCCTTTTCTGTGCTACTCGTTGGCTTTAAATGCCCAACAAAGGGCGCAGTATTGACGTTAACCACTAACTGCTGCCGTTCGGGCCAAAATACCCCGCCACCCCAGTTGGCGCCACCGAGGCTACCCGGTAGCATTAGAGTGGGCGTTTCCGCCAAGGCGGTAAACAAACCCTGATTATGCAAGCCGGCAATTTTTTTGCCACAGGCACCACGGTCCCATGGCGTCAATCCCCAGGCATTCTCAGCATTTAAATCGTGATTCAATAGGCTTGGTAGCTTAGGGGAAAACGGCTGTGTCGCTGACAGTTGCTCGCCCGCCACCGCTAACTGGGGCACAGCCTGTTCGACAATCGGGAATAAGGGCTCGCCGGTTTCGCGATGAAACATAAAGACAAAGCCCTGTTTAGTCAGTTGCACCACCGCCGGAACAGTTTTGCCATCGCGCTGCAAATCAACAAGCATGGGTTGCGCCGG
>NZ_JBFJWS010000309.1:0-3723 GCF_041623545.1 Zhongshania sp.
ATCGCTAGCTCGATATCGCCATTCGCTTCATTAAGTGCTTTTTTACACTCCATCATGCCAAGGCCAGTGCGATCGCGTAATTCTTTAACCATTGATGCTGATACAGCCATCCTAAAATCCTCATATTTGAGCTTAAGCAAGGCTTTCGACTAAGCCTGCTCAATAGATATCCAAAAAAAGGGGGCCGCGCCCCCTTTCGCAGACTGCTTGGCGGCGAGTATTACTCGGCAGCGCTTTCGCCTTCTGGGCTTGCAGCAACTTCAACAAACTCATCTTTTGCTACAGCGTCGTTGGCGGCGGCGCTAATAGCCACGTCAGCAACAGCAGTAACATAAAGCTTGATGGCGCGAATCGCGTCGTCGTTACCTGGAATAACAAAGTCAACGCCATCTGGGTTGCTATTGGTATCCACGATACCAAAAACTGGGATACCCAGCTTATTGGCTTCTTGAATTGCGATCCGCTCGTGATCAACGTCAATAACAAACAGGGCGTCTGGCAGACCAGCCATATCCTTGATACCACCAATGGAGCGCTCAAGCTTCTCCATATCACGGCGACGCATCAGGGCTTCTTTCTTGGTCAATTTATCAAAAGTACCGTCTAGCTGCTGAGCTTCAAGCTCACGCAAACGACGTACTGATTGACGAATGGTTTTGTAGTTGGTCAGCATGCCACCCAACCAGCGGTGACTTACAAAAGGCATACCAGCGCGGGCTGCCTGCTCACCAATAATCTTGCTTGCAGCACGCTTGGTGCCAACAAACAGGATTTTGTTCTTATTTGCTGCCATCTTAGCAATTGCATCCAACGCGCTATTCATCGCGGGGACAGTGTGCTCAAGATTGATTATGTGGATCTTGTTGCGAGCACCGAAAATATACGGTGCCATTTTTGGGTTCCAGTAACGAGTCTGGTGACCAAAGTGAACGCCGGCTTGCAGCATTTCACGCATGCTTATATGTGACATGATTTTTCCTTAATTAACATCGGGTTACAAACTTGCAGAGACCCCGTAAGCCAACCCCAGCTTTACTGGAGCACCCGGGATTACGTGTCGGTTTCTGCGCGTCATTTAGCCAAAAACAGCCTGAGCCATAATTGGGGCGCGTATTTATACCACAGAGGCCTCGCCACATAAAGCCAAAACCGCTTCAGGCGTTAAAATTCCCTGCCACCTTCGCCACACTATAGGGGATGGTTTACAATAGGCTGTTTTTGGCCGCCCGACACTCCTGTACACCGGTACCCTTGTTATGAATGTAAGCATTAAAACTCCCGAGCAAATTGCCGCCATGCGCATCGCTGGCCGCCTAGCTGCAGACGTCCTTGAAATGATTACCCCCCACGTCAAGCCCGGCATCAGCACTGGGGAATTAGACAAGATCTGCCACGACTATATAGTCAATGTTCAAGATGCCATCCCCGCACCTTTAAATTACAACGGTTTCCCCAAATCGGTGTGCACCTCACTAAACGAAGTGATCTGCCATGGCATTCCATCGGATACCAAAATATTAAAGGATGGCGACATCCTCAACATCGACATCACCGTTATTAAAGACGGCTGGCACGGCGACACCAACCGCATGTTTTACGTCGGCAATGTGCCTGAGCACGCTAAGCGCCTGTGCGTTGTCGCCCAAGAATGCCTGTACCAAGCCATCGACATTGTTCGCCCCGGCTGCAAACTAAGTGATATTGGCACGGTTATCGCCAAGCACGCGCGCGGCAAACACTATAGCGTCGTCGAAGAGTACTGCGGCCACGGTATCGGCCTCGTATTTCACGAAGATCCCCAAGTGCTGCACTACGGCGAGGGCTACAACCGGCGCAATGACCTAGTTTTAAAAGAAGGCATGACCTTTACCATTGAACCCATGATCAATGCCGGCAAAAAACACACCAAACTCAATATAAAAGACGGCTGGACAGTGACCACCAAGGATCGACGCCTTTCCGCTCAGTGGGAACACACCATGGCTGTGACCGCCGACGGCGTTGAGGTCCTCACCGCCCGCCCAGACGAACCCTTTTACCAGGAACTGAAATAAGTATGTCGGCCTTACCGGACGCTCAGCTCCTCAGCCAGCAAGACCCCACAATCAGCAAGCCCATTAAGGTCTACAAAAGCTACCTTAAAGACTTAGCAAAAGAGCTCAAAACAAGATTTGAGGCAAAAGAGAATATTCGCGAGCTCGTTGCGCTGCGCTCTTCGCGCATTGACGCACTCTTGCAAAACATCTGGGCGAGCTACCAGTGGCAGGACGATATCAGCCTAATCGCGGTCGGCGGCTATGGCCGGGGCGAGCTCCACCCCTATTCCGATATCGATTTACTGATTTTGACAAGCGACGACGCCAGCGACTACCGCGACAATATCGAAAGCCTGATCACCCTCCTATGGGATATCAATCTTGAAATTGGTCACAGTGTCAGAACCGTGAGCCAATGCTGCAAGACCGCCGCCGAAGACATTACAGTTGCCACCAACTTAATGGAATCACGGCCACTGGCCGGTAACGACACCCTACATGCAGATTTAATGGCGCTCGTGGGGCCAGATCAAATTTGGCCAAGCAGCGAGTTTTTCCGAGCTAAGTGGGACGAGCAAATCCATCGCCACCGCAAATTTGCGAATTCGGAATACAATCTGGAACCCAACGTCAAAAGCTCCCCCGGCGGTCTGCGCGACATCCAGATGATTGGCTGGGTTGTGAAACGCCACTTTGGCGCGCAATCTATCGACGAACTATTAGAGCGTCAATTTCTCAGCCAGGACGAACTCGACACATTAAAAGAAGGCCAGGATTATTTATGGCGGGTTCGCTTTGCCCTTCACCTGCTTGGCGGTCGCGAAGAAGATCGCCTACTATTTGATCACCAGCGCACCCTTGCTGAGTCCTTCGGCTTTACCGACGGCAACGGCAAACTCGCCGTTGAACAGTTTATGCAGCAGTATTATCGCTGGGCCATGCACCTTGGTGAACTGAACGACGTGCTCATGCAGCATTTCGACGAGACGATATTACGTGCCTGCGAGGCCGAAACGGTATTAGAGATCAACCCGCGCTTCCGCATTCGCAACGGCCATATTGAAGTTGCCAACGACAAAGTCTTCACCAAAACGCCCTCGGCGCTGATGGAAATCTTTGTTTTGATGGCCAACCACGAAGGCATAGACGGCGTGCGGGCCAGCACCATACGGCTGATCAGAAAATCCCGTCACCTGATCGATGACCGCTTCCGCGCCGATCCCAAAAACAAACGTTACTTCCTTGAGTTACTCCGCTCACCAAATCGGGTTGCACTCAATTTACGGCGAATGAAGCGCTTTCGAATTCTTGGCAAATTCATTCCCGCCTTTGCCCACATCGTTGGCCAAATGCAGCACGACCTATTCCATATATACTCGGTGGACGCTCACACCCTGGAACTGATTAAAAACATCAGTCGCTTTCGCTACCCCAGCATGGTCGAGCAATACCCCATGGCCTGCCGAATTATGCAGCGCCTACCCAAGCACGAGCTCCTGTACCTCGCTGGACTATTTCACGACATCGCCAAAGGTCGCGGCGGCGATCATTCCAGCCTCGGCGCAGTCGACGCCCGCGAGTTTTGTGAAAACCTTGGTTTGAACAAACGCGACAGTAATTTAGTGGCATGGCTGGTCGAAAAACACCTTGAGATGTCTTCAGTATCTCAGCGCAAAGACATCCAAGA
>NZ_JBFJWS010000310.1:0-3701 GCF_041623545.1 Zhongshania sp.
TGAGCAGCTATCGTCAAAGTGGAAAGTTAATGGCGTTATTTATTTTGCCAAGAAAGGAGCCTTGGCTGCGCCTAACCCCCTGGGGCCAGGGCAGACACTATCGACTTATATGTATCAAATTGCAGCGGGCGTTAGTTTTACTTACAGTTTTTGTGATTGATTTCTAGTGTGCGTTTAGCGATCAAACCTAAAAAATTCGGTTTCTTGCGCAAGAGGTCAAAAAAGTGGGAAGCTGATATGAAACCTTGAGAATCGTCGTTCAAAGCGAGTCTGAAAATATTTCATGGCTTTTCCGTCGCTCCCAGAAACCCTGGGAGATCGCATGCTAGAAAACTGGTGGCGGTCGCCTTTTAGTAAAAAAGAAGGTAGCCATAAATTCTAAATAAGATGACGGTTGGAGGGCGCTTTCTAGCGCTTCAGTGGCCGCCCCACTGGGCTGGTTTTGGAGCTTGGTTAAGTTTACGGTCGCGCATGAACGCCGAGAAGTAGAGCTTTTGATTCTCCTCCACTTTTGTACGCAGCAAACAGAATATATGGGAAGCTGAACATTCCGCCCATAATAATGCTGAGGAATCCAAAAAAATAGGCTCTAGGGCCGGCCCCTTCTCGCCAAGTAACCCAAGTAGCAAGCAAGAACAAGTGGATAAGGAAGTCAATATCGAACTGGCTTCGCCACCCGAGCGCAAGTAAGTCAGCTATAGCTACAGCAGGCCAGTTCAGTCCTTGAGTTAGTGACGCTAGAGCAGTAATTGCATATATCGCAATCGTCGAGACAATCAAAAGCATTTTTAGGGTTTTCATTAAATTTACCTATTGAATAAGCGAATATCTTAAGCTTTGACACTTGCAGCTCAAGCTCGCCGAGTTTGCACAGTGACTCGCTCGAAAAACTAGTGTAACTCTTTAAATTTACACTGATTATGCTTAAATATAGTGCATGTGTATAGGTATTGTTGGTGGCGCCTCGTATGCATTATCTCGCTTTCTTGTTTGATTTTTTTAAAATTCTTGCATTGGAAAGGACTAGAATAATGAGCACTCTAATTCAGTATGCCGAGCATAAATTCTATTAAAGAAAAGCATGGAGTTTGATTCAGGTAAACAGAATATCTATAAAAGTGGTGTGTATGTCAGCTCATGTGACGTAGAGGATAAATTTCCGTTTTTATTTAACCCTTTGATTCTTGCGAAGTTGCCTTTTAGCCTTCCTTATAAGCACGTAAATAAAGCCTTGAATGATTTTCTTTATCGCCGTCATAGTCGCGCAGTCTGGGGCCAACCACTTTAACAGGAAGGTTACTGATGGCTGAGATAATGGCGATCAACTTTGGGTTGTCTAGCTCCCCCTAGAGATCTTTAGTTTTCCGGGCGCTATCGATAATGTTGGCGGCGATTACGTGCTCCGAGGCCAGTATTACTTGAGGGTTTGGCGGGAAATCTTCGGGAGGTGAGCTGTATGGTGGCTTGCTTGGCTGAAGCCCGAATTTTGGTCGCCACAGAGCTAAAAACAAGCCGAGCCAGCCGGTGGGGAGGGTAGGTGCTATGAGTATGAATACTCTTGTTTTATCTGTTGATCCTAGCTTACAGCGAGAGATCTCCTCTAGGGGCCTGACCTTTTTTCCATAGCCATTTGCTGACGACCCCCGCGGTGTAGGTCCTGGGACTCTCCTTTCCAACCAAAAGGGTCCGCTACCACGCGTTCGCCATCGGGTGTGATTTTCATGACGCTGAAATACAGGTGAGCACCGTAGGCGCAGCCTGAATCGCCTGAGAGGCCGATCTGTTCACCCGCACTGACCCGTAGGCCGACCGCGACGTCAATTCTGCTCAGGTGCACGTACTGGCTGTCAAAAATTTCGCTGTTTGATGCCTCGTGGCGGATCGTTACGATCTGCGCTGCGACTATACCTTTTGAGCCGCACTTTGAAAGGAGGTTCGCTTTGAGCGTAAGCAACCTCCCCTTCGGCTACCGCAAGCAAGGGGATACCCTAGGGTACAGACCAGTCATAACCATTGTGGAATTTTCCGCCGTCGCCCCACCGCATCGTTGTAGTTTCGCCACGCCCCGTGAGGACGCCGGAGCTGCCTTCGGTGGAGTTGGTTTTGTTGCTGAGCTGTCCGAATGGGAGGTCATGGTCGGAGGACCAGCTATTGGCGTAATCGCCTTTGAATGGCTTTTGGAATAGGCGCAGCACCTGATTGTTGGTGCTGGGTTCTAGTCCAGCAACTTCGTTGTTGCCGCTGTTATCACCGCTATCACTGCCCTTGGAACCGCTAAGGCTGAATACCGCAAAGGAAGGCGCTGTTGGGGTTGGTTCATATACAAGCTGGCTCTCTGAGCGGCACAGACGAACTCTGCTGCGTATTGGATTTGGGGACGAGAATTTAGTGTACCCCATTATAAAAAATCCCCGCACAATGGCGAGGACTTTGTCAGTAGTCAGTGGGACCCTTGTGAGGCCCACTGCCATATTGAAAAACGTATTTTTAAACGATTTTCTTCATTGCAGTCATGTAACCGCGCAGTCTGCGGCCAACAACTTCAACTGGGTGGTTGCGAATCGCCGCGTTAACGGTGATCAGCTCTTGGTTGTCTACGCCCAGATCTTTAGTGTTCAAGCCTTTGCCGATGATGTCAGTAGAAACCTTGCTCATAAAGTCTTTGAGCAATGGGCGGCAGGCGTGATCGAACAGGTAACAGCCGTATTCAGCGGTGTCTGAAATAACAACGTTCATTTCATACAGCTTGCGACGGGCAATCGTGTTGGCGATCAGTGGCGTTTCGTGCAGCGACTCGTAGTAAGCAGACTCTGGCTCCATGCCGGCAGCAACCATGCACTCGAACGCCAGTTCAACACCGGCTTTACACATTGCAACCAACAAAATGCCGTGGTCGTAGTACTCTTGCTCGCTGATTGCGACATCGCCAGCAGGGGTCTTTTCAAAGGCTGTTTCTGCGGTGGCAGCGCGCCAAGCGTGCAGGTTTTTGTCGTCGTTCGCCCAGTCTTCCATCATGGTCTTAGAAAAGTGGCCGCTAATGATGTCGTCTTGGTGCTTTTCGTACAGCGGGCGCATGATGTCTTTCAGCTCTTCGGCCAAATCAAAGGCTTTGATTTTGGCAGGGTTGCTAAGACGATCCATCATATTGGTGATGCCGCCGTGCTTCAGGCCTTCGGTTACTGTTTCCCAGCCGTACTGAATTAGTTTAGACGCGTAGCCTGCGTCGATGCCTTGCTCAACCATTTTGTCGAAGCACAGGATCGCGCCAGTTTGCAGCATGCCGCAAAGAATGGTCTGCTCACCCATCAGGTCAGACTTAACTTCAGCAATTGGTGAAGATTCCAGAACACCGGCGCGGTCGCCGCCAGTACCAGAGGCCAGTGCCTTGGCAATGGCCATGCCTTCGCCTTTAGGATCGTTTTCGCGGTGAACCGCGATCAGGGTTGGAACACCAAAGCCGCGCTTATACTCTTCGCGCACTTCAGTGCCGGGGCATTTGGGGCACATCATCACAACGGTGATGTCTTTACGGATCTGCATACCTTCTTCAACCAAGTTAAAGCCGTGTGCATAATCCAAGCAAGCGCCTTCTTTCATTAATGGCATAACGGCGTTAACAACAGGTGTGTGCTGCTTGTCTGGTGTAAGGTTCATCACCACGTCAGCAGTGGGGATCAGTTCTTCGTAGGTGCCAACGGCAA
>NZ_JBFJWS010000311.1:0-3691 GCF_041623545.1 Zhongshania sp.
GAAAACTCCCAAGACTTACATCAAATTCTTGGTACCAGCAAAACCCCGCTGCGAGATTTAGGCGCAGCGGAATTGTGTCCGGGACAAAAAGTTCTGGATAAATTAAATGAAAGCTGGCGTTAAAGACGCCTAATAATAAATTTATTAAGGTCATACACTTGCCAAAAATTATTGTAATAACTGGTGCCGGTTCGGGCTTGGGAAAGGCCCTAGCGACACATTTTGCAGGGGATGGCGATAAGGTCGTACTGCTTGGTCGTACCCTTGAGAAAATAGCAAAGGCAGCAAGCGAGATTGGCGGCAACGCGACGGCAATTCAGTGCGATGTGTGTTCTCCAGAATCGGTTCGCAATGCGTTTAACGCAATTTCAGCACAATTTTCTAAAATTGATGTACTGATAAACAACGCTGCCTATGTACACCGCGTGATGTGTGATGACGCGTCAGATGAGCAAATATACAATAGCTTTGCGACCAATACCCTTGGCCCTGCTTATTGCTCACGGCAGGCCATTCCGTTAATCAAACGGGGTGGTTCCATTATTAATGTCAGTAGCGGTGCGGTCGATAATAATTATCCGGGCTACGCGCTATACGCCGCCTCTAAAGCCGGTATGGAGCGGCTGTCACTTGGTCTGTACGAGGAACTGCAGCCCAAAGATATATGTGTAACGTATGTGCGTTGCGGTCAGATGATTGAAAAGATCGGCGCGTGGGAAGACCTCGATCCCAACGTTAAGCGCATGATGGAAGAAGCCATCAAAATGGGGCAGGATCCCCGTAGTAGACCGAGCTCGACCTTTGCCTCGGTCGCGCAAGTATTCCGCACATTAATTGATATGCCGGCGGACCTCCGTGCCCCGAGTATCACGTTAAAGCCACGGGCGAGTGACAATTAGGACGTCTTCTAGTACCTAGTGATTAGCATTTGTGTCGTAGTGGGGACTGCAAGCTGCGGCCCTGTCTCTTGTTATTAAACAGTCCTTGTTGGATTTGTATTAAATGCCGTCCTTTGCGTATAAAACTAACGCAGGCAGTCTCCCAAGTGTCATTTTAGTACTCCCATTTTTTGCCTCCCTTGATTTGCTTAAAGCTCATGGCCGCTGGTCTCGTGTGTTAACTGGTATAGGTATAATTACTTATGAACACCGTTGTTGACTACTTTGGGCGGCCGTGTGAGTATTTGTTTCGTTGAATGATGGTTATCGGAACGACTAATGGCGTTGTAGTCGCTGCGATAGCCAAGAAATAAATAACTAATAATCAATTAAATTTTGCGCTTTACACAAAAACGATCTAATACTTAATTGGCGTATACCTCGAAATTTGCATTTGTTCGTAATGCGAACAATGGCTATAAATGGAGTTTCCCTTCGCGAGGTGCACTCGTTTTGTACTTAGTGGTTAGAACAAAAACAATTAAGACCCGGGTTCATAGGAGAGTAAGAATGCAAGCAATTTCCAAAAACAAAAATGCAATTCTGCAGGGCATACGTAACACCAGGCTCAGTTCTAAGAGTCGTTTGAAATTCTGCCTATGGGCGCCAGTTTTATTGCTAGGTTCGAATATTGGACTTGCTGCAGAGAACGACCAAATAAATGGCAAGGAGCTTACCCTTGAGGAGGTTTTGGTTACGGCTCGGCGCAAAGATGAAACACTTCAAGAGGTCCCTGTCAGTGTGGCGGTTGTAACCGCTGACGCGATTGATAAGTTGAATATTCGTAAGCTCGAAGATTTGCAGTCGGTAGTGGCTGGCTTGACCCTAGAAGAAGATTCTATCGCCCCGAATTCCTCGCTACGCGGCGTGCGTTTTGACACCTTTGCGAGTGGCTTCAATCCCACGGTAGAGTTTTATTTGAATGATGCCCCAATTGTGTCATTGGCGGCGATACAGGCCTTGTTTGATGTTGGTCAGATAGAGGTGTTGCGTGGCCCCCAGGGAACATTGCGCGGCCGAGCTTCGCCTTCTGGCGCCATTACCATTACAACGCAAAGACCTGATCTCGTTGATTTTGGCGGTTATGTTGATTTGACCTCGTCTAGCAACGGCGGTGGAAATGCAAAAGCGGCGGTTAATATACCGCTAATCGAAGAGAAACTTGCGCTCAGGTTTGCCGCCTTCCATGAGGAAAACAATGGCAACGGTGTGCGCAGTATTAATAGCGAGACGAGCTCGTCTTATCAAGGCGACGGCTACCGAGTGTCGCTCCGTGCCGAACCCATTGAAGCGCTGTCTGTAAATTTGATGTACCAGCGAATCGAGCCAGATCGTCAGACATTTTTCCAAGTTGAGTCCGCTAATATTGCGGATCCGTCACAGCCTGCTAGCCCGCGAACGATTCACAGCGATGAGCGTTTGGCTGTGACCAATTACCCTGAACGCGCGAGCCAAGATATGGAGCGCTATGGTTTGGAATTGGCCTTTGACCTTGGTGAGTTCATCTTAAATTATTCTGGTTCGAAAACGGACATGGCTGTCAACAGAAAGACCCCGTACGGGAGTGGTGGTGACTTGGGCGATTTTTTTGATGCAAGTTACAATCAAGCCGCGCTGGACAACCTTGGTCAGGTCATATCGACCAATACGAGTGGCGAAAGTCATGAGTTTCGAATAGCGACGGACGAACCACTGGCGGGTAAGTACAGCGTTATCGCCGGCATTTTGTATCAAGAAAATAGTTCTGCGAACGATGTGTTTAATCCGACGGCCTTATTCGCTCAGGCCCTGAGTCCACAAAGTTTTGCAGGGGTTACGACCACGCCGATTGTGTCTGCCACTGACTCAAAAGAGAAGTCCGTATTCGCCAATGTCACCTGGGATTTAACTGAGGTCGATGAGCTTTCGCTTGGCGTGCGTTACATCACCTTCGAAACGACCTCAACCGTAGACGTAACTTCTCAGGGAGTGACCAATAGGATTTCAAATTTTGATGAGGATTGGTCAGAGAGTATTTATTTGCTGTCTTACCGCCATCAATACAATGAAGATTTAATGGCCTATGTCACAGCGGGCAGCTCTTGGCGGCCGGGGATTTCGGCAGTAGGCGACTTTAGTGTTACGCCGAGCGCCAGGGAAAAATCTTTCATAACTCTTGAGCCAGAAACCTCTGATTCGATCGAGTTCGGTGTTAAATCAACGTGGCTTGATAGACGGCTTAATCTGAACGCCTCTGCGTTCTATCAGCAGTTTGATAATTATCCGTATCGCGCCGGTGGTAATGGCATTTACTACATAACAACCTCAACCAGAGATGGCCAAAATTTTACGGATTCGGTAGATCAATTCAACTTCGTTAGCGCGGTACCGATCAATGTTTACGGTATCGAAGTGGAGTCGGCCTTCCAGGCCACCGAGCAGCTGAGTGTTGGCGCACTATTTAGTTACTCAAAAGGTGAAATCGATAATGGCACGGTCGCTTGTAATGACTACTCGCCTGCTGACGGTCAGCCTGATTCTGGCGGCAACCCTAGCGTAGCCGATATCCGCAATGGTACCGGTGGCGACACGGTTGGTGCGTGTAATGCGAGTTATCGATCAAATAATGCGCCCTTGTGGACGTCGACCTTGACCTCGGAGTACAGCTTCCCCTTTATCGACGTTGAAGCCTATATTCGTGGTTTGGTTACGTTCTACGGGAACTCGGAAAACGATCCGGCCAATCCCATTGATGATGTGGACGCCTACAATAC
>NZ_JBFJWS010000312.1:0-3666 GCF_041623545.1 Zhongshania sp.
ATGGCGGAGATGGCGAATTTCGTTCGCTCTGCAGGGCCAGATGGTAAAGGCCCGCGTTATAAAGAAATGGATCAGCAAGATATCGACTGGGTGGTCGGTTGCTTTGCCTCTGCGGCGCGTTTGGTTGCCGACGCGGGCTTTGATGGCGTAGAGATTCACGCGGGGCATGGTTACTTGCTGTCGTCGTATCTTTCGCCTTACGCCAACCGGCGAGATGATAATTACGGTGGCAGTTTGGAAAATCGCGCCCGTTTATTGCTCGAAGTGGTTGCTGCGATCAAGGTTGCCGTAGGCGATGACTTTCCGATTATGGTGCGCATAGACGCCCATGAATATCGCACTGAAGGCGGAATTACCCTTGGTGATGCTGTCGCAGTTTCCAAGCTGCTAGAGGCGGCGGGTTGTCACGCGATTAATGTCAGCGCCTACTCAAATAACAGCGCAATCGGCTTTACTGAGGGGCCATTGGTGCACGAGCCCGGCGGCTATATTGGTTTTGCCAAAGCGGTTAAGGCGGCGATAAGTATTCCCGTCATTGCGGTTGGTCGTATTGAACCCGACGTTGCTGAGCGCCATATCGCCGCAGGGGATTTTGACTTTCTGGCCATGGGTCGGAAATTATTAGCGGATCCAGAGTTGCCCAACAAGTTGCGGGATGGTCGTCAGAGCGATATCCGCCCTTGTATTTACTGCTATATCTGCGTTAGCCAAATCTTTATAAATCAGCCATTGCGCTGCGCCGTGAACCCCGCTGTGGGCCATGAAGAAGCCTTAGGGCAGATCGTTCCCGCAGAAACACCGCGTCGCATTTTGGTGGTTGGCGGCGGTCCGGGAGGAATTGAGGCGGCCCGTGTTCTCGCCCTGCGTGGCCATCAAGTACAACTTTGGGAAGGGGACTCAGTGCTCGGCGGTACCCTGCGGGTTGCTGCGTTGGCTTATGAGCCCAATGGCAAATTGCTGAGCTATCTCAAAAACGCTATTGCCGAACTGCCTGTGGCGGTGTCGCTTAATACAATCGCTAACATTGACAGTATTAAAGCGGCGGGCGTCGATGCCGTGGTACTGGCCACCGGCGCGAAGCGCAGTGCGCCGCTTATTGCCGGTAAAGATTTGCCCCATGTACTGGACGGCGAACAGCTCCGAGATATGTTATTCGCCGGCCGCGCGCAGGGTAAATTAACGTGGTATCACCGCGTGATGCTGCGCCTATCTCACATGCTGGGGCTGAGCCGCAATATCGACGTTCTTAGAAAGCTTAGTCATGTGTATATGCCCTTGGGCAAAAAAATATGCATTATTGGCGGCGGCCTAGTGGGGCTAGAAGTCGCTGAGTTACTGGCTGAACGCGGCCGTCAGGTGACGGTGCTCGAGGCGGGCCGAGACTTGGGTAGCGAGCTGAGTGTTGTGCGTCGCTGGCGCGTGCTCCACGACTTGAAATCCCACGGTGTGGATCTACAGCGGGGGGCAAGTGTGAGCGAGATAACAGACGGTTCGGTCTGCTATACGCAGGATGGAAACCACGGTGAGACAGAGGCCGACAATGTGATTATTGCGCTCGGTGCAGAGCCTGACGCGTCGATATTAAGTCAGCTATCTGCTATCAATATTGAAGCACACAATATTGGTGACAGTGCCGACATTACCTACATCGATGGGGCTATGCGCACCGCCCGTGAACTCGCGGTTAGGCTCTGATATGAAAAAAATTGTTCTAGGCTTACTTTGTCTGATATTGATCCTTGTGATAGTGGTGCCGGTTGCTGGGTACTACTATTTGCGCGGGGCGACGCCGGAACTGCCAGCGCTACAGTTGTTCGTCAATGGCCAGATATTAACCATGGATGATACTAATCGCATCGTGTCGGCGATGGCTGTGCGCGGTGAGCGTATTGAAGTACTGGGCAGCAATGATGAAATTCTGGCCCTGCGTCAGGCTGGTACTGTTGTATACGATCTTAACGGTAAAACGCTACTGCCAGGGTTTATTGATGCCCATGGGCATTTCCCCGGAACAGGCCTCAGCGCAGTGGGCACCGATTTAAGTAGTCCACCGGTCGGGGATATTCGCAGTATCGCCGATATTCAGCGCAGCTTGGCTGCGGCGGCACAGACGGGCGGTGAAGATGAATGGCTTTTTGGTTTCGGCTATGACGACTCCCTGCTCACGGACAAACGCCACCCGAACCGTCACGATCTTGATGCGGTGTCTGCAACCCGACCTATTTACCTGATGCACAGCTCAGGACATTTGGCAGTGGTAAATACGGCGGGTCTTCGCCGTGCAGGAATTGGCGCCGAGACCGCAGACCCTGAAGGTGGCGTTATTGTTCGCGAAGACAATTCGACCCAGCCCAGCGGGCTATTACTTGAACATGCGACTGACCTGGTCGCGAGCCAGGCAATGGATTTTTCCGGTACGGATTTTCTGACGATGGTCGACGAGGCCCGGGACCAATACCTTGCCGCGGGGGTCACCACATTGCAGAGCGGCGGGGTTGATTCGCGCTTGCTCAATGGTCTGTATTGGCTGTCTAAGTTGCAGCGTATGCCCCAGCGGGTACTGGTCTGGCCCTTGGCAGACAAAGTGGAAGCGGAGCTAAATAGCGGGGCATTGAGCCTTGATAATTTCCAGTCGGATAGATTTTCTGCCTCGGCAATAAAGATCATTGTCGACGGCAGTATTCAGGGCTACACCGCGTTTTTGTCTGAGCCCTATTACCAGCAGCAAACCGGCAGTAGTGATCCCGCGTATCGCGGCTTCTCTCGCTATAAGCAAGATGAATTGAACGCACAGGTGAAAAACCTGCACTGTAAGAATTACCAGTTGGCACTCCACGGTAACGGCGATGCTGCTATCGACATGGTGTTAACGGCCATTGAATATGCCCAGCAAGCTTGCCCGCGCGCTGATGCCAGACCGATTTTAGTCCATGGCCAAATGGCGCGTGCGGATCAAATTACTCGCATGAAGCAGCAGGGCATTACCCCGAGCTTTTTTAGTGCGCACACCTATTTTTGGGGCGACCGCCATCGCGATCAATTCCTGGGCCCCGAACGTGGGCAGCGTATTAGCCCACTCGCCGAGGCGGTGGTGGAAGAACTGCGTTTTACGGTGCATCTCGATTCTCCGGTCGTACCCATGGACATGGCCAGATTGCTGTGGACCAGTGTCACCCGGCAAACCCGCAGTGGCGAGGTGCTCGGTGCCGATCAGCGTATTAATACCCTGCAAGCGCTGCGCGCGGTGACCATTGACGCCGCGTGGCAAAGCTTTAAAGAGCAGGACATTGGCTCACTCGAAGTGGGCAAATTTGCTGATTTAGTGCTGTTAGATCGCAGCCCGTTGGCTAGCGACGATAATTTACTGAACTTCAAGGTCGATCAAGTTTGGATTGCGGGTCGCTGCTATTTTCAGCGCGACCGCAATGAATGTGACGTGATTTCAAATGAATCACGCTAATAAAGTATTGGGAGCCGTTATGACGAACAGACTACTGGGCAAAGTTGCCATTATTACCGGGGGCGGTCAGGGCATTGGCGCGGCCACGGCAATTCGCTTCGCTGAAGAGGGCGCGAAAGTGGTGATCTGCAGTCGACGTATAGAGCCGCTGCAAACCGTTGCCAAAACCATTCAAGATGCTGGCGGCGAATGCCTGCCGCTGTCGG
>NZ_JBFJWS010000313.1:0-3592 GCF_041623545.1 Zhongshania sp.
ATCAAACAGATTAGTGCTCATATTATATGATCCTTGTTTTGCGATGAGGGCTTACACCTTACTACCAAATATTGCTAGTAGAGGTGTTTAAGCGCTTTGGGTCAGGTTTAGTAGCAGGCCGTTAATAATCTCTATGCAAGTTTTGACGCTTAGGCCCTGATGTTCTCTAAGCCGGTGCCACATCTCAAAAGAGGCAATAGCATCTATGGCTTCGCGTTGTGACGAGGCAATGGTCTTGAGTTCCGGTAACCAGTTATCAAGATCTTTGCGCAGGCCTTTTTGCACGCGGGCGTAGTTTTGCTGTAGCACTTCAAGGCGCCAGCGCTGTGCAGTCGTCGCTAAGATTATATTGTAGTTTTGCTCGTAGACTTCGGCGTGACGCTCCACTGCATGCAGAATGCGCTCCTCAAGCGTGCCGCTGCGGTCAGCGTCGAGCATGGCCGCTTCGTATTGCCCGCGAATACTTTCATCAACTGCTTGGGCGAGGGCACCCATGTCTTCAAAGTGGCGAAAAAAGGTGCGAATGCCGACGTTGGCGCGGTCGGTAATTTGTTGAGCCGTCGCGATCAATACGCCTTCTTCGATTAATTCGAGGGCGGCATTAATGATGGCCTTGCGGCTGCGCTCGGTGCGTTGGCGGCGGCCATCACTTTCCACTGTTGTTGCGTCTTTAGGCATAATTAATAGCTTAGCTAGTATGGTTGTTGGAGCCGCGATAGGCGCAATGAGACGCTGTATTACAACGCGGGCATTGAGATTAGGGCATTGAGATTAGGGCATTGTAACTAGTGGCATTGTTACTGTCTATTTGACTGGGGAATACCACTAGTTTGCCGCGTCGCTATTTTTGTAAGAGCTTATTTGCGTTGTCGGTAAATTTCTTCTGGGCGTCTTTGTCTTCTAACAAATTATCAAGGCTAAACGGCACTTCAATGCCTTTTTGCATGCCGGGCTGCTCGCGCATGGTATTTAGCCAGCGCCCTAAATGATCGAGGCCGTCGATAGATACCCCAGACCATTTGTGGGTGCGCACCCAACACCAATTGGCGATATCGGCTATTGAGTAATCTTTGGCAAGCCATTGGCTTTCGCTGAGGCGCTTGTCTAATACTTCGAATAAGCGGCGACTTTCATTTTGGTAGCGATCAATTGCCGCAGGTATTTTTTCAGGGAAATAGCGGAAAAACACATTGGCTTGGCCCATCATTGGTCCTACGCCGCCCATTTGAAACATAAGCCATTGCATGACTATTGCACGGCCTTTAGCGTCTGTTGGCAGTAAGCGTCCCGCCTTTTCGGCGAGGTGAATCATAATGGCACCAGATTCAAAAATCGGAAAGTCGCCCAAGTCGCGGTCGACAATGGCGGGAATTCGCCCGTTAGGATTAATCGCTAAAAACTCCGGCTTTTTCTGTTCGCCCTCGGTGATGTTTACAAAATGGGTATCGTATTCAAAACCAAGCGCTTCCAAGGTGCAGGAGGCTTTGTGACCGTTGGGGGTGGGGGCGGTATAAAGGTCGATCATTATTGTGACTCCAAAATTGGGGGTAAATAACTTTTAGCTAAAATAATGGCGCAGCGCATTTATTTCGCGGTGCAAACTTTAGTGGAGGGGGTTACCCCACACTTCTAGATGATTGTGACGCTCAACGCGCCGTGTTACTCGCAGTGTGAGTAAGTCAGCTAAGCCGCAGGCTTTGAAAGCGTTTTGGATGAGGGCTTTATCTGTCGTCGGCGCCGAGTCAAAATGATCCTGCAAATTTTGTAATAAATAAAAGCGATATGGCAGTACCGCGGTGCGTAGCTTTATGCCCCGCCATGCAAATTCGGCATTGCCTATAAAGCGTTGGCTGGGCTTGTCGCAGCCATTGCTGCCTGATTTAAGATCTGGCCTTTCGGCAAGCCAGTTGTTGGCGAATTGAATATGTGCGGACATCTCAGGTAGGAAGTCCACGGCGATGTAATGCATTAGTGCGTTGAGGGTTTCTGGCAGTTCATTGTCTACTTCAAACTCCGCTTGGTCTGCACAGTGGTCTGCCCAGTTATTCTCTGGGGCATTCATCCGCTCAACCCAGCGCGCCACCAGCGGTGCATGCTGACGCATCAATTGGCCTGGCTTAGGGTCGCGGTACAAGTGAGCGTAGAGCGGCGCCATAAGCGCGTAGTCGCCCAGCGTCGGCTTAGCGCCGATTAAATAGGGGTGTTGCCGCAAATGGGCTGAGAATAGATCTAAAAACTCCCGGTAGGAAGATTCAATAAGCGACGCGCTATTTTCATTTACCCCAAAGGAATGCGCAGCCTTGCGCATGAGGCCACTGCCGAAGTCAAAAATCTGTTGGTAGCTCGCATCGTCGGTGCCAGGTGGCGCCAAGCTGGAGAACTCGGAATGGAGGTAGTGTAAATTCACATCGTCGAAACTCCAGCGATAATGCATGGCGGGGCGGAGTAAACCCTCGCCACCGTATAACTCAAAAAGATGGGCAACAGCTTGTAATACCGGTGTTTTCGGCAGGCTTGGCGATAAGCTTGCGTGCACGTTTTCGAGGTAACGAATAATGTCTGCGCTGTCTTGAATAATCTTGCCGTTCGGCGCTTCAAGTACGGGCATAATCATGCGCCCTAGCTGCGGAATAATGTTTTTTTGGTAGTGCGGATCAGATACCGCATACTCCACAAAGTCGATTTTTTGCTTGCGCAAGTAGCTACGCGCTTTCGCGGTATACAGCGAGGCGGGGATGCCGTAAAGCTTATAAGGTGTACTCATGCTTGCGCCTTGTGAGCGATAATCGTCGCTGGAAAATAACATTGTGACACATTCTGTGTCAATATAATGCGGGAGCGATGACGGCTGCCGCTTCAGCGTCGTTAAAAGCGAATTAATAATACGTTTATGGCATCTATCTGCAGTGACTATAGTGGTGCTAAGTTCGAGTGTGACAAAGCGACTGTCGCGTACAGAGGAAAAGGTCTGTTGAATAAGCCTTGGTTACGATTAAAAATATTGTGTCTTTTCGCTATTTTCTACGCGCCCTTGGCCGTGGCCGATAGCGCTTGCGGGGCTTGTCATGCAAAAGAAGTCGCACTCTGGCAGCAGTCCCACCACGCCAAGGCCATGTTGCCCGCGACGCAGGAAACCGTTGCGGGGGTGTTTGACGGCTCCGTTACCCACTATAAGGGCTTAGCGTTTCGCTTTACGATTGGCGAACTCGGTTATCAAGTAAGTATCGGTGAGGGCGCAACAGCCGAAACCTATGCTATCGACTACGTATTTGGTTTCACGCCCCTGCAACAATATCTTGCGCGTTTGCCAAGGGGCCGCTACCAGGCGATTCCGGTCGCATGGGATGCACGGCCACCCTCTGAAGGCGGCCAGCGCTGGTATGCGCTGGCATCCGATCTTAACTGGGATCACCCCGGTTTTACTTGGAATACCTCCTGCGCGAGCTGCCACTCCACCAATTTAGTAAAGGCCTATGACCCGACCAGCGATAGTTTCGCAACGAGCTTTGATGAAGTGAATGTGTCCTGCGCGGCCTGTCATGGCGACGCAAAAGCACACCTCGCTTGGGCGGCTGGCGCTAAGCCAAATACG
>NZ_JBFJWS010000314.1:0-3576 GCF_041623545.1 Zhongshania sp.
CCACCTGCGCGGAGTTAAGCGCTTGTCATTTAGGCTTTTCGAGCCTAAATGACTGGCGGCACTTTTAGGAAATTGCGCCGCAGGCTTTCAACTCTTCAATACGATCCCACTCCAAACCCATTTCCATTAAAAAGGTTTCGGTGTGCTCTGAGGCCTGAGGGCAGCGCGAGGTTTCTACCGCGGCGCCATCAAACTGCACGGGGTTGCGAACCAGTTTAATGGGTGCGCCGCCGTCTGAGGACTCCACTTCAAATAGCATATCGTTGGCTAAGGCCTGCTCATCAGTAGCCAAATCTAAAAGACTTTGCACTGGCGCCCACTGCCCTCTAAAGGTTCGCAGGTGTTCCCGCCAATAGGCAAAGGGCTGCTTCGCGAATGCCGCTTTAATTAGGTCGCTAGCCGCCTCATGGTTTTCCATAAGGCTTTTACCATTGGCAAAACGCGGGTCATCTGCGGCTTCAGGAACCCCAAGATGATTGAATAAATCACGCGCATAGGGGTCTGGGGTAAGAGTACAAAGATTAATAATACCGCCATCTGCGGTGGTGTAATTACCAACAAAGGGGTTACCCGGCATACCGCCCGACATGGGCATACGCATTCTCGGTATCATGCTGGTTTCTATTGCCTGATCAATACCTGCGCCTGCAGCCCACCAGCTGGTGCTGAGTAGAGATACGTCGATTTCTACGCCCTGACCAGTGCGCTCGCGGCGGAATAAGGCGGCAGCAATACCACCGGCGATATTCATACCGCCAATGGAGTCACCAAAGGCTGGTATTGGCTGCATAAATGCGCCGTCGATTTCCTCTGGTGTACAAGTATGGGCCAAACCGCCCCGAGTCCAGAAGGCAGTGCCGTCAAAGCCACCAGCTTCACGCTCTGGGCCTTTGTCGCCAAAGGCTGAGCCCCGCGCATAAATAATATTGGGGTTGGCTTTACGGATATGCTCAACATCGATGCCGAGTTTTTGCCTGGCTGCGGGTAAATAGTTAGTTAGGAAAACATCAGCGGTTTTGGCGATTTCATATATTAATTCGCGGCCCTCTTGCGTAGAGACATCTACGCCAACACTGCGTTTGCCGCGATTAGGATGCTCCATCAGGGTATTGCGATTAGGGTCTACCGTGACGCCCGCCACATTGACAAAGCCGCGCTGGGTATCGCCACGCACTGGGTGCTCGATTTTAATGACGTCAGCGCCCCAGTCCGCCAATACTGCACCCGCAGCCGGCACAAATGTAAATTGGGCTATTTCTAGCACCCGAACCCCTTCCATTACCTTGGTCATATCGCCCCCTAAACGTCGATCAATTATACATGAACCTAAAGTAACACTATTTATTAACTAAGTCTTCGTCAGTTATGCTTCAATTGTCAAATCCCTTAATGTACCGGTTTGCGCTCACCGACTGGGTTGTGAGGCGGCCTTTAGGCTCGCAGCCGGAAGGGCGAAACCTTGAAGTCGTGCAATTGCGCGCCACTTGCTATATTCATTGCACGGCTAAGTCATCATGACTCTATACAACAGGCAATCGCTATGCGTCTACGTAATCACCCCAAGTCCATTATTTTCACATTGATACTTATTGGCGCCATAGCCTACACCTACAGTTGGACCTACACCGATTATGGACGACTTGATTACCGGGCCGCGGTCTCACTACACCTGCTCAGTTTTGAACGACCCTATAAGCCCGACCCGAATAGCGATTTTGAGTTTGAACTGCCGATCAATCTTATTTATGCCTTTAGTGGCCTGCTTCCCAAAGCTGACATGGCGAGAACCGCAGACGTCGAAATTGCAGGGGATGGCGGACCAATACCGGCTCGAGTTTACTGGCCGCAAAGCCTGTCTGCTGAGTCAACGCCCCCAGCGCTTATCGTTTACTTTCACGGTGGCGGATTTATGGTTGGCAGTGTCGATATATTCGATCCGCTCGCGCGCTCAATCGCCAAAGCTACCGAGTCCATTGTGCTTTCGGTCGATTATCGCCTGGCGCCAGCTCACCCTTATCCTGCCGCCGTTAATGACGCGTATTCGGCATTGCAATGGGCCGCCGCTAACGCCGGTGAACTCGGCGCTGATGGCAATAAACTGATAGTCGCCGGTGACAGTGCTGGCGGTAATTTGGCAACCGTGACTGCGCTACAAGCGAAAGATAGAAACGGTCCGGCAATTACCGCGCAGATTCTCTACTACCCTGTTACCGACCTCAGCGCGAAAATCTACCCAAGTACGACCCACTTTATTGACGGTTACGGCCTTTCGACCAAGGCTCGCATTGCATTTAACACCTCGTACATCGGCCATATCGCGGACCCTACACACCCTTATATTTCGCCGCTCTACGCTGAAAATCTGTCTTCCATGCCTCCGGCACTCATTGTAACCGCTGGCTTCGACCCATTAACTGACGGCGTCAACGCTTATATAAAACGCTTAAAAGAATCCGGCGTGAACGTCACCGCGCAACATTACTCAGACACGATTCACGGCTTTATGAGTGTTGGTTTATTCTCCCAACAAAAAGACGCCCTCGAAGCAACCCGAACATTTTTATTGCAGGCCTTATAAAGTGAACGCTCTCAACATTACCTGCATTTTCATTGCGGGATTTGTTTTAAATTCAAACGCCAATAGCCGTGATTTCCAAGAAGTGGCGCAAGTGTTTATGTCTGAGGAATGACCTTATGGAATACCGACCGCTCGGCCGCAGCAATATACAAGTAAGTAGCGTTGGTCTTGGTGTGATGACTTTCGGTGCGCAGACCAAGGAAAAGGATGCCTTCGCTCAACTGGATATGGCTTTTGAAGCAGGTATTACCCTCTACGACACGGCGGAAAACTACCCTGCGCCGGTCCAAGCAGACACTCAGGGCCGCTCTGAAGAATTGCTCGGAAAATGGATAAAAAGCCGCAATGTTCGTGACCAAGTTGTGATCGCCACGAAGGTCGCTGGGCCAGGCAATGGCGCCGGTGATATGCGTCACCTTCGCGGCAGTGATCGCTGCCTTAATTCCGCTAACATCGACGCGGCGGTAAAGGCGAGTTTGCGGCGCTTGAATACTGATGTTATTGATTTGTACCAAGTCCATTGGCCAGAGCGACCTATCACCACTTTGCGCCGCTCCCGCTATTCGCATATCCCTGATACACCTGCACTGGTTCCCATAGAGGAAACACTCGGCGCATTAGCGGACCAAGTTCAAGCCGGCAACGTGCGGGAGATTGGTGTATGCAATGAATCTCCCTGGGGCGTCATGCATTACCTAGCACTGGCGGAGCAGCGTGGGCTCCCGCGCATTGCCAGCATTCAGAATAGCTACAGCCTTCTTGATCGCCTGTTCGAAGGCGGGCTTGCCGAAATCGCTCTGCGCGAGGACGTCGGTCTCATCGCCTACTCACCACTGGCGAGTGGCCTGCTGACCGGGAAATACGCCAACGCTAGCCCTATAGCGGGCAGCCGCTCCAGTTTATTCGATGGCTTTGAGAGCCGTTTTAAAAAGCCTGTGCTGGATGCAATGCAACACTATATTGAATTAGCAAAAGGGTTTGATGTTTCTCCCAGCGCC
>NZ_JBFJWS010000315.1:0-3559 GCF_041623545.1 Zhongshania sp.
TCAGCTTGGCGCTGATGTTAATAAAGTGGTAAACAGATCGATTATAGTAGGTCTCGCTGAGCAACCCGGCTCTGGATACAAGTTCCAAAATCGTGATGTTACCGCATTGCATGTAGCTAGGTTTTACGACCGAAATAAACTTGCTGAAACACTAATTGCACTCGGTGCAGATGATGATATTAAAGATGATCACGGCTATACCAGCAAGGATTACGCAGGTGTTTATGCTAAAGTTGAAGCGGCACGCCAAACAACCAATAGCACTCCAGTACAACAAGAATCCGAGGACTCCGTCGTTGGTACTGCAATTAATATCCTCGGAATTGGTAGCGCCATACTAGGCTACTAACTCCTGATGAATTAAGAGATCGAGTGCATTACATTTGGCAGCAGGTATTTTTTAGGTCTTGTACTCGAATCTTGAGTCATATTGTTAGCGGTTAAGGGGAAGTGGAATGCCTTGCGGGTTACCATGGTACTTTGCCTCCCTGCCTAAAGTCGCTACAATCGCCCCACCAAAGGTGCTCTGTAAAGAGATAATCGGGAAGTCTGGTGTGTATTTGAATCCAGCGCTGCCCCCGCATCGGTAATTAAGCTAGGTTTGCCATAACCACTGTGCCACGGCATGGGAAGGGGTGAACCGAGGAGAAATTCGCTTATAAGCCCGAAGACCGGCCATTGGTTTCATTCACAGAACATCGCACGGCGGGTGCGAGGAGATTTCATGTACTCTCGGTTTTCTGCGCAATTTCCAGCGCTGGAATTCGGCTTTATTGCCGCTATTCCCTCGTTTTTCATAATGCGTGTAGTTCGCGTTGCTAAGCTATTCCGTATACCGGCCTTATTCTACATCCCAAGTTTGTTCTAAATATTAATGTGTCGCGTCGTCGTTAATTGAACGGCGACACCGGCGCGTCCCGAATTTCTAAAGGAGTAGGTAATGACACGGCGTTTGCACGTCCAAATGCGGGCTATAGCGCGTTCTCGTTTAATAAAAGGCGGGGTGATGTATGTCTGCTGATATTTTATGTCCGGCGGTGTTTTTGGCCGCGCCCGCCTCGGGCCAAGGTAAAACCACGATTACCGCCGCTATTGCCCGCTACCATCGTTTGCAGGGCCGCGAGGTGCGCATTTTTAAAATGGGTCCGGATTATTTAGACCCGCAAATTCTAGAGCAGGCCTCTGGCCATCCAGTAGCGCAGCTCGATCTGTGGATGGCGGGAGAGGCCTATTGCCGCGATCAGTTTTACCGCGCAGCGCAAACCGCCGATTTGATTTTGGTGGAAGGCGCCATGGGTATGTTCGACGGCGATCCCTCGAGCGCTGATTTGGCGCGCACCTTTGGCATTCCGATTGTGCTGATTATGGACGTTAAGGGCATGGCGCAAACGGCGGCGGCGCTGGCCTGTGGCCTAGCCAATTACCGCGATGATGTTGAGGTGACGGGTTTAATTGTCAATCACTGCGCCTCTGAGCGCCATCGCCAGCTGATTGCCGACGCCTTGCCAGCCAGCCTGCCTTTGTTGGCGAGCTTTGCCAATACCCCCAATATTCGCCTGCCGGAACGTCATCTCGGTTTGGTGCAGGCCTGTGAAGTGCGCGAGGAATTAGAGGCCTGCTTTAATGCCGCCGCCGAGCTGGTTGCTGCCAGTAGCTTGGCGAGCCTGCCGCCGCCGGTGAAATTTTCTGCCCAGTCAATTGCGCCACCGCCGCGCTTGCTGTTCGGGGTAAAAATAGCGATTGCACAGGATCAAGCCTTTAGTTTTATTTACCCAGCCAATACCCAGTTGTTAACCGCGATGGGCGCCGAATTGTTATCTTTCTCGCCAATTCACGATACTAAATTGCCCGAGGCCGACGCCCTTTGGTTGCCCGGCGGCTACCCAGAATTACACGCAGACGCGCTGGCGGCGAACACCGCAATGCACAGGGAAATTCAGCAGTTTTATGAAAGCGGCAAAGGGATTTTGGCTGAGTGTGGTGGCTTTATGTATTGCCTAGAAAGCCTCAAGGATTTAGCTGGCACGCGCCACACCATGCTGGGGCTGTTGGCTGGCCAGGCAGCCATGCGTGGTCGTGGCGGTTGCCAAGGTATGCAGAGCGCGGTATTGCCCGAAGGTGAGCTGCGCGCCCACGCCCACCATCGCTCCCAATCCGAGAACACCCCAGAACCGATTGGCTACGGCAGGCGGCCAAAGCACCCCGCGCCTGGCGAAGCGATATATCGACAGCGCGGATTAACCGCCTCATACCTGCATTTGTTTTTTCCGTCTGCGCCCTTAGTTGTGGCAGAGTTATTCAAAGGTGGCTGCGGTGTGAAATGTTTGCCGGAGTAGGTGGAACTACCTAGAGACCTGCGCGAGAAGCCGATAGCCATTCTCGGGCTAATTACTTATAGTCATAAATTACTGTAATGTTCCTAACGACGGTATTTATGAATACATGAGTATGCTGAATGGCAATTACTGAGCGGTTGCCGAGTATTGGTAATCAAAAGAGCATTATTTGGCGAATTTTGCTGCCCTTAGTTGTGCTTATCGTGCTGAGCAATGCCGCTATTATTGCCATTATTATGGGACAGCTAGACGCGCAGCTGCTGGATTCGACAAAAAGAAATCTCATTAATGAATCTGAGCTGCAGGCTGTGCAGTTTCGCGCCAACATGCTGGAATTAACCCGAGATCTGCAATTTTTGGCGGAGACACCGCCTATTCAAGGTTTAATTCGCGCCAAAAATAATAATGGTATAGACCCTCTCGATGGGTCCACTGAACAGCAGTGGATCTCGCGTCTTGAAACGATTTTTTCGGTGATTCTAAAAGCAAAGCCCAAGGTACAGATTCGCCTTATTGGGCACGATGGTGTGGAATTAGTCCGAGTGGATCGCTACGGCCAAAAAGGTGATATTCGTCTTGTTTCGGAGGCAGAGCTGCAGAACAAAAGCCAGAGTCGCTATTTTACTGAAACCATCGCGCTGGCCGCCGGCAGTGTGTACCTATCGGAGATTGGGCTCAACCGGGAATTTGGCGAGATAGTAGAGCCAACAGAGCCGGTTATACGTGCCGCCACCCCGATTTATAGTGACGAAGGTCGTTTATTTGGCATCGTCATTATTAATCACAATTTGCAGGCCACCTTTGATGCATTAAAAGCGTTAGCTGGAGTAGAGCATCCATTTTTAATCGCCAATCACGCGGGGGAGTATTTGGTTCATCCTGAGTCTAACCGCAGCTTCGCTTTTGAGTTTGGCCGCAGCAGCAATATTGCTGAGGATTTTCCTGCAGCGAAAGACTTGCTGAATAATCCTAAAACCGACGTTGTAAGTGGTATTGCCGAGGCAGATGATCATGATGTGGTTTATGCTTTGCGGAGCTTTTCCTATAATCCCGAGAATGGCCATAACCGTTTAATTTTGGCTGCTAGTCATGATTTTCGCAATGCCTTGGCATTTAAAGATCGCTTATTAAATAAAGTCTATTTTATTCTATGTATTGTACTTTTGTTGATTACAGTAGTGGCTGTCTATGTGGCGAAGCGAATTGCGAGTCCCATCGTCGCA
>NZ_JBFJWS010000316.1:0-3556 GCF_041623545.1 Zhongshania sp.
ACCGCCAGTTCACGCTTCGCTTCTTCGCCTAAAAAATAAACAGGCAGCAGCGAGACCAACGCCAAGAGTACCGGCAGAAAGTGCCAATACTGACGTTTTTCCAATACGAAACTTTCTTTGGTTAATGCGCAAATGTAAAAGTAGAGCAGTGGTGCGAGGGCGAAGTACATAAACCGCCCAAAGCCGGTGAGAGCAGGATACACTTCCAACGTTCCACTATAGAGCAATACGCGCTGAGTGAGTTTCAATGCCAAAATGCCGACAAAAACAGCCAGGAAGCGATTCGCCCGACGATCACCTTGAGGGTCAGATAGTAGAAGCGGTATCACTAGCAAGCTAAAAGCAATACCTGCCGTGGCTGTTACCATTACGAGGGTATTCGGCATATTTGTATAATATTCCTAAAGACTAAGCTCGCTTTGACGGTTATTTTTTGTTTAGAAAGTAAGTGGTCTGCCAATAGCATGGTCTACTTGAAGTGCTTAGTACAAGCGATGCTTAGTTGCTGCCGCTTCAGTGGTTTCATTTTCGGGCGAGAATAAACCGGTGGCCGCTAACGCTGAACGTTTGATTTAGGCTTTATTCTAGCTTGTTATCGGAAGCCGTCGTCCGGCCTCCTCGGTCATCATGTGCTCGGCATGCCTCCGGGAGATGCATCATCCGGCCAAAGTGTTTTGTAGTTCTTACTACTCAGAACAATGTGAACGTCGTCATTAAAATTCTGCGTCCTTCTGTAATAAGCTCAGCGTTGGCCGTCAGTTAGCTACAGGGAGCGCCTAGACCATGGGAGCATACATCCAGCATGACAGTTACCAAGTCTTCTGGGCGCGTGTTTAGGTTTCCCATGTAGGAATCCTTAAGGCTTTTATAATCAGCCAGCCCCATAATGATACTGGTGATACAGAAATTGAAACGCTGGAATAGTAGCTTTTTAGGCAATTCCGGGTAAGTTTTGACCAGCAGCTTTTTAAACCGCTCAATAGATGGGCCTGCAAACTTATTAAGGATATGGTGGGTGTCGGAATCGGCATCAAACTCCATCCGCGCGATAAAGCGCACCGCGTCGTAGCCCCATTCTTCCTTCAGGATATTGAGGTAGGGGGTTACAAAAGCTTCCAGGATCTTCTTACCATCAACGGTGTCGGAAGTTTCAACCGCGACCAGAGCGCTTTCTCGTGACTCTTCAAACCAGCTCTGGATGAACTCAGCCAGCGACTCCAGCAAGCCCATCTTGCTACCGAAATGATAGTGCAGGGCCGAATGATTCTTGTGCCCCGCTTCCCGGTTGATCATCCGCAACGACACGGCATCGATACCGTTTTCCGCGAACAGCTTCAGCGCTGCTCGCAGCAGGGACTGTTTTCCTTGTTCGGCAATGGTTGCGTTGGGGGATAGTGTAAGCATAGCAGTGCCTTAAATTAAATCGGTCGACTTAGATGCTACTGGGCTATAGCTTAACCGTCAAGTTTGGCATGCCATAAAGGCGTAAATTCCTGGCGCCAAGGATAGCGTTATCGCCGAAAAACGCAAATAAGCGCGTAAACCCGGGTTAGCTATAGATAGTGATTCAGCCAAACAGCGGCCCTTCTGCGCAGCGCAGAAATATAAAAAACACCGCGATAAGCTTATTGACTCATATAAAGCTGAATGATTTAATCGCCGATATAGCTACGCTGGCTCAGGGTGTGTAAGAGCCTACCAGTGACTAAACGTAAACGGACGAAATCCAATGGCAGATGCGAAATCAAAAATAATCGATGGTAAGGCTGTAGCAGCTGAACTTCGGGAAACTGTTGCGCAAGAAGTCACGCGCTTGACTGAACATCACAATCTGGTTCCCGGCCTTGCCGTCGTGTTGGTTGGGGAAGACCCCGCAAGTCAGGTCTATGTGCGAAACAAGGTGCGGCAGACGGAAGCGGCTGGCATGAAAAGCTTTCACTTTGACCGTCCTCCCAGCATATCCCAGGACGAGTTGTTGGAGCTCATCGACACATTAAATGCTGATGAGCAGGTTCACGGCATACTGGTTCAGCTTCCGCTGCCCGCTCATATTGATGAAGGGGCCGTGATTGAGGCTATCTCTCCAGATAAGGATGTAGATGGGTTCCACGCCATCAACAGTGGTCGCCTGCTCAATGGCAATGCTAGGGCGCTGGTAGCCTGCACTCCACGAGGCTGTATCGATCTGGCGAAAAAGGCGCTTGGTAGCGATCTCTCGGGCAAGCATGCCGTCGTAGTTGGGCGTTCTAATATTGTCGGCAAACCCGTGTCGATTTTGTTGCTGCAGGAAAACTGTACGGTGACTATTGCCCATTCGCGAACACAAGACCTCGCCGCTGTGTGTCGTACGGCCGATATTTTGGTCGCTGCCGTAGGTCGGCCCGAATTTATTCAGGGTGATTGGATAAAGCCGGGCTGTACCGTGATTGACGTGGGTATCAACCGCATAGAGCGCGGTGGCCAAAGCCGATTGGTTGGTGACGTGGATTTTGATGCGGCGATACAGCACGCGGCGGCCGTAACACCCGTGCCGGGCGGTGTGGGTCCAATGACGATTGCCTGTTTGTTACGTAATACCGTAATTGCCGCTTGTAACATCAATGGCCTGCAAAGCCAGATAAAATAAACCCTTTTTAAACAAGGGGTTAAGTAAAAATTCATCCAGGGTGTAAGCGCTATCAAGTGGTGGTACTCATCATGGACGCGGTGCTACAAGTACGCAGTAAGCCTTTTGACTTATAAGTAAGCCATGTGCTTTACTTGCGGTGGCATCCAGCCGTGGATCCTGGTGCCTAATAGAGAGGAATCGAACACATGTCCGATAAAAATTTGTCCGCAGAATACGTGTTTACGCTTAAATGCCCGGATCGACTGGGTGTGATGGCTCGTATTTCCGGTTTGCTCTACGACCAGGGCGCGTTCATCACCGAGGTGTCCCAGCATTCGGATCCCTACACCAACACCTTTTTCTCCCGGCTCGTATTTGACGACCGCGTTCTGGAAGAGGGTATTGCGTCTCTGTCATCCAAAATTGATGATTTGGCAAAAGAATTTGAGATGGATTTTCGTTTACGCGAAACCAGCTACAGGCCCAAGCTCCTGTTGGCGGTGTCTAAATTTGATCACTGCCTGAATGTCTTGCTAACCAAGTGGCGCTCGGGCGCCTTGCCCGTTGATATTGTTGGTGTTGTCTCCAACCACGACGATTGCCGTGGATTGGTTGAATGGTATGGCATTCCTTATCACCATTTGCCCATTACACCCGAGACCAAACCCCAGCAGGAAGCGCAAATACTGGGCCTGATGGATCAGTACAACGTCGATCTACTGGTGCTGGCGCGCTACATGCAAATCCTTTCGGATGACATGTGTCGGCAACTTGAAGGGCGTGCGATCAATATTCACCATTCCTTCCTGCCCAGCTTCAAGGGTGCCAAGCCTTATCATCAGGCCCATGCACGGGGTGTAAAAGTGATCGGTGCCACCGCTCACTACGTAACCGCAGATCTGGACGAAGGCCCCATCATCGTTCAGGAGGTCAAGCCTGTGAATCACA
>NZ_JBFJWS010000317.1:0-3551 GCF_041623545.1 Zhongshania sp.
AATGGCAAACCGGTATTTGATAACAGCGAAATTTTTTACGATGGTAATTCGCAAGGTGGCATCATCGGTGGCGCTGTTGTTGCTATGTCTAAGGACGTGCAGCGTGGCGTACTAGGTGTTGTCGGCATGAACTACTCGACGCTCCTGCGTCGCAGTGTCGATTTTGACAGCGAATTCAAACCCACCGAGCCCGGCCTGCCGCCTTACGCAATGCCCTTGTACCTGTCCTACCCTGACGACCTCGACCGCGATGTTGGCTTTGCTTTAATGCAAATGCTGTGGGATCGCAGTGAAAACAATGGCTACGCCCATCACATTGCCGACAATAGCGATTTGCACGGTCCCGATAACCAAGTGTTGCTGCAGCCCGCATTTGCCGACCACCAAGTCACTCACTGGAGCGCCCAAGTGATGGCCCGCACCATCGGCGTTGAGGTGGCGGATATCTACCAGCGCGCACCCGGCGATGGTGTCCCCTACCAATACGCCAACAAAGATGACTTCCTGAGCGAGCGCGACCCGGACGTCGAAGCCTTTTGGGGCCTAAACCTAGACGGCCGGAACGGCGAAGTCTACGACAGTGCCGCGCCAAGCTTCTGTTTAAGTGGCTGCCGAAGCAGTAAATCGGGTCTGATCGAATTTGACGAAGGTAAAACCGTCAGCCCGCCGATTGGCAACGTCGCTCCCCGTGGCGATCATTTTGACCCCCACGGCTACCCCCGCGGCGCCCCACACGGCAAGTGTCAGAAGTCCCACTTTTTGCACAAGCAAGGTCGTTTAATTGATACCCGCCATCAACAATACGTGCGTTCAAGCAGTGATTGCCCGCAGGTGCCGGCGGTATCTTTGACGGTAAGTGAAGCCAAGCCCAGTGAGCCTGGCGATGCCTATACCGAAGCACTAAACAGCTTCGCTGGTGGCTTGGGCGATGCCATGACCGCGCTTGGTCAAGGTGACTTCCTTGCGGCAGCAAACATTCTGCAAAGCGGCAGTGGCGCCTTGATCGGCGACGTCGTGCTTGCTGGTGCGACCCAAGCTGGCAGCAATGCGGGGATGATCATTGAGGTTCCCGCCGAGCCTGTCGAGTCGAATCCCGACGCCGGCAACCCGCCGGCAATGCTAATGGCCGGTACCGCCCGCAAATCAATCTTGATTCCGGTCGGCGCCTCACTTGGCGGTTATGCTCGTCCGCCCGTGGGCGGCGACTATATTCCCGTTGCCGAAAAGTTTGAAGACTTCCCCGATATTAATCCTGCGGATGGTTTCCAAGCCTTTGTCGATGAGTTCGCTGATTTTTTACCGGCTCAAGATCACGACGGGCACTCATTACCGAGTGTGCCCGATGAATTGCGGGCTATACACTCGCCCTACTCCACGTATTCACCACCCTCGCAAGGCTACTACGACTCCCTTATTGCCAAAGCCGTTTCCCTCTACGATGGCAGTGATTGCGTGATCATGGTGAAGACCGACTTTATCGGTATGCTCGATGAGGTAGTGATAAAGGTCGCTGAACAGGCCACCGAATTACTCGGCGACGATCGCCCGGCAGGCTGCGACATTGAACAAGGTTTGGTGATGTCGGCAACCCACACCCACGACGGCCCTGGCACGCTGGCCAACCATTCCACCCGCTATTTTTGGCTGGCAATGGATTTATACCAACCGGAATTATTTAAGCGCATTGTTCGGCAATTGGCAGAACTGGTCGCGGAATCAGTACGTAACAATGAGCCCGCGCAATTTGGTTACGCCATGGGCAGTGATGAGCAGGGCCTAAACGGTTTCCGTCGCAGTCGCTCGCCCTACACCGCTGAACGCGTTAGTGCACAGGACATTTTACGCAAGCGCATCGGTGTTCTGCGCATCGATGACGCCCAAGGCCAACCACTGGCTGCGGTAATCAACTTTGCCGCCCACGGTATTGCCTTTGACGTTGAAAACCTGCATTTCTCCGGTGATGTACTGGCCGGTGTAGAGCGCGAGGTTGAGCAGCAATTTGATCGACCCATGGTTGCCATGCTGGTGCAAAGTGCAGCGGGCGATGTCAGCCCCCGCAATGTCGCCAAACCAAAATTGCAGGGTATTGAACGCTATGGCCAGTTAATGGCGCCCCAAGTTATGGGCATCTACAACTCGGTAAACAATTTCAATTTGGCCCCTGATATCCGCGTCGTTTCCCAGCGCGTTATTTTGTCTCGGGAAAAACTCGGTTACAGCGGAGATGAGTTCCCCTATGAGTGGGGTGCTGCCCAGTGCAATGCCGACTTCGGCGTGCCCATTGTTGGCCCCAGCAGTGGCGAAAAAATTCCGGCCTGCTTACCGGCACCTACGCCAGACCCAATGGATTTAGCCGATAACGGTGTTGCTGAAAACGGCGCCTTTGTTCCCCAAGACACGCGAATTACCGCTTTTAGTATTGGCGATGCACTATTCCTCGCCCAGCCCGGTGAAGCAGTTGTTGAGCAAGGTTTACGCTTATTAGAGGCCGCGGAAGAAGAGGGCTTTCAATCCGCGAATACCTTTATCTGGGGCTATAGCCAAGATCATGTCGGCTATATTCTTCCTGACTTAAAAGCTGACTGGGACTTAGGCGGCACCGAAGGCACTACCACCTTCTGGGGCTGGAAACTCGGCGGCCACTTATTGAACACTCAGCGCGAGCTAATCCGCGCACTTCGCGACGGCAGCGCAGCGCCCACCGACGAGTTCACCGTTAACTACGATCTCTACGGCGCTTACTACGACAGCGTTCAACAGCCAGCCGCGATTCCCGGCAGCGGTATGAATCCTTTGGCGCAGTTACAACCCCAAGATATCAAGCGCTTTGAGACGGCTTACTTCAGCTGGGAAGGTAACGACGCGGTACTCGAGTTGCCTACCGTGATTTTGCAACGGCAGAATGCCAATGGCGAATGGTTGGATGTGCAGCGCGGCAATGGCGAAGTTTTATCGACTTTGTACGAAATCCACCTCGACTACCGCTTAAGCCTAGGCGCGCACTTGTGGACCGCAACCTTAGAAGCAAATAAGGACTGGCCACTTGGCACCTACCGCTTCCATGTTATTGGGCAACAAATTGACAGCGCTCACGCTGAGTATGAAATCAACTCTGCCAGCTTTGCCGTCAATGCCAGTGATAGTTTAATCATCACGCAGCCTGAGGAAATCGCCACTGATCGCTACGAGGTCAGCTTGGCGTATACCCCACGCCCAGACAATTATCGTCTGATCGACGCCCAAGTCGACGCCAGAGAGTCTGCGCCAGTGCGCGCCGGCAGCGTGGTGTTTAGCAATGGTGACGAGACGGTTGTCACCAGCGAGCCACTTATCGTGATTCGCGACGGCAAGCCGGTCGCCATGTATCAGGCAAGTATCACTGATCTCGGTAATGGCATTTCAGTATCGGGTAGCGATGTTTACGGCAATGTTACTGCTCAAGCCGGAACAACGGACCCAGTTATTGTTGACGGCCGTGGTAGCGGCCTGACCGGCACCATCGCCAACTTCTTTGCGGCAATGTCCACGGTGATCCAAGACTTTTTAAGTGG
>NZ_JBFJWS010000318.1:0-3535 GCF_041623545.1 Zhongshania sp.
ACGCCTTTACGGGCATTGAGCACGATATGTGGGGCGTTGGTCATGCTTTCCATGCCGCCAGCGACGATAATGTCGCAGCTCCCCGCCTTAATTTGGTCGTGGGCGTAAATTGTGGCCTGCATCCCTGATCCGCACAATTTATTGACGGTGACGGCGCCAGTAGATTTTGGAATGCCGGCCATAATTGCGGCTTGTCGTGCGGGTCCTTGTTTTAAGCCTGCGGGTAAAACGCAACCCATAATCACATCATCAATTTTAGCCGCGTCAATATTGGCTCGTTTTACGGCTTCGGCAATCGCTGTTGTGCCGAGTTCAACGGCGGTCATTGCACTAAGTGAGCCTAGCATGCTGCCCATTGGGGTGCGGCTTCCCGAAACGATATAAACGGAGTTGGACATGGGGTGTTTTCCTTGTAGGTACTGTTTAAATTGGCCTGTTGGCCAGAGAAACAAAGGATGAATTTTGACCGCGAGTACTGCGAAAATGGAGGCGTATTAGGCCATAAATCGCTTGTTTTTTCAATTTATTAGCTATTTCTGCTCGTTTACTTCAAATAATTTGTGGCGCACTGCGCGGCGATATTCACCTGGACTGCTGGTGCAGTGTTGCTTAAACAGGCGACAAAAGTAACTGCTGTCGGTGTAGCCGCATTGCCGACCGATTTCCTCTATCGACAAGTTGCTGTTTTGGAGAAGGTCCCGCGCCAGTTCAATGCGCATTTTCTGCATATATTGTAGTGGTGCCAGTCCGGTAACTTGACGAAACCGGCGATGAAAACTGCGCTCGCTAAGCCCGCTTTGGCGAGCGAGGTCTTTGATGTTGAAGGGTTCATTGAGGTGTCTGGCCAGCCAATTTTGGACGAGAGCAATGGTTTCGTCGCGGTGTAAATCGCTGCGATCAACCCGATAACTATTACGTGAAAAGGGGCGTCGGCTTTCCGGCGAGAATTGCTGGGCGACGCGGCGGGCAATAGATGCGCCCCAATAGCGGTCAATGAGATGTATTACCAGATCGGCGGCGGAGTTCACGCTGCCAGTACAGAACAGGTTGTCAGCTTGGGTGATAAGGTAATCGCGGTGCAATACTACCTGCGGATAGCGGGTCGCGAAGTCGTCAAAATAGTGCCAGTGCGTAGTCGCGACGCGTTTGTTGAGTAAGCCTGCTTCGGCAAGAAAATAGCTGGCGTTACCAACCGCGCAAATATCGGCGCCACGCTGCTCATGATGTATTAGCCATGCTTTGATTTCGGGCCGAGTAGGAGCGCCTCGGTGCGGGTGGCGCCAGCGGCTGGGGATAATAATGAGGTCGTAGGCGTCGTCGTCAGTGAGCTCCGCGTTGGGCATAATTTCCATGCCGCCGGAGACACGGATCGGCGGCGGGTCGAGACCGACAATAGTGATGTCGAGCAGTGGCGTACGGGTATGTAGCCGCGACACACTGTTTGCCGCAGTTAATAACTCCATGGGAAGGCTAATGCTGGTGGCAAGGGCGTCGTGAAAAGCTAAAAGGGCGACTCGTTTCATATTTGGCGCAATCATCTTATTTTTTGGCAGTTATATTATATTTCAAATTGTCTAACATCGATAGACTGCTGCCTGATATCGTGATTGCTATAGATAAGGAATAAGTGTGAGTAAGCTTCCCGTAATAGTTGGTTTTGGTGGTGTTAATCCTGCAGGTCGCAGTTCCTTTCACCACGGTTATCGCCGTATGGTCATTGACGCACTGGCGCAAGATAAGGCGGACCGAACCTATCGCAGTCTATCAGCGATTATGGGCTTGTCGCCAGAAACCGCTAAGGATGAGGCTCAGCGCCGTTATATTCTTGAGCACACCTTAATTCGTAAGATTGAAGGTAACATTTTCGACACTGATCAAGTGCCTTGGAATAAACGTATGGCCATGAGTGGGCTGGATGGTGACTTGCAGTTTGTCACGCGGGCTCGGGATTTACCCGACGAACTCCCCGCGGGTTGGTCGGTGCGAGATTTGGGCAGCGGCAAGGTGTCGGTCAGTATTCATAATGGCTGCGATATTTTATTACCGACCAGCCGTAAAATTGAAGTTTCTTCTGCGGGGCAGTTCCCGACGGGCTTTGACCCCGCTGCGCTATACGCTTCGCGCAGTCACCCTCGCGGATTGCAGTTGGCAATTTGCGGCGTGTCCGACGCACTTAATGCGATGGGTATTGAATGGCAGGCGGTGATGGATCGCATTAAACCGGATCAGATGGGGGTATACGCTAGCTCCGCTATGGCCCAGCTCGATGACAACGGCTTTGGTGGCTTGCTGTCAGCCCGAGCCAACGGCGGCCGGGTTAGCTCTAAAAACCTCGCCTTAGGTTTGGCTGACATGCCCGCAGACTTTGTTAGCGCCTATGTTTTAGGCAGTGTTGGTACCAGTGGTCCGAGCTTAGGCGCTTGCGCAACCTTCTTTTACAATTTGCGGCAAGCGGTGAATGAAATTCGCAGCGGCAACATCCGCGTCGCCGTGGTTGGTGTTGCGGAGTCCGGCGTCGAGCCGCGAATTATTGATGGTTACTACACCATGGGTGCTTTGGCTTCAGATGCTGAGTTGTTAAAGCTGGATGCAGAAAAAGGTTTGAGCGAGCCAGACCACCGCCGCGCCAGTCGACCCTTTAGCAGTAATTGTGGATTTACCGTGTCCGAGTCATCCCAGTTTATTGTGCTGTTTGATGATGATTTAGCGATGGAGCTGGGCGCCCAAATTCACGGCGCCGTGCCGGATGTATTCGTCAATGCCGACGGTTATAAAAAATCGATTTCATCGCCGGGCGTGGGAAATTATCTCACTGTTGCTAAAGCGCTCGCGGCGGCAGCCGGAATTGTCGGTGATGAAGCGATTAAACGCCGCAGTTTCGTACAGTCCCACGGTACCAGTACCCCGCAAAATCGAGTGTCAGAGTCCCATATTCTAAACGAGGTGGCGAAGACCTTTGGGATCGAAAGGTGGCCAGTCGCAGCGATTAAGGCTTATCTAGGTCACAGCATTGGTGCGGCTTCTGGCGATCAATTAATTGCCAGTTTAGGGGTGTGGAATGACAATATAATTCCAGGCATCAGTACAATTGACCATATCGCCGACGATGTTCATTGCAGTAATTTACGCTTGCAGAAAGAACATATCGAAGTTGAGCCCGACAGCTTGGATGTTGCCATTTTGAATGCTAAAGGTTTCGGGGGCAATAATGCCTCCGCAACACTGCTGTCGCCGACCTTAAGTAAGCGGCTGTTGCAGGGAAGACACGGGGCTAAGGCTTGGCAGGAATACTTAGGGCGACAGGAACAGAGCCGCGAGCGGGCCGCCGCGTATGATGACAAGGCATGTGAAACCGGCTTTAGTGTCCTGTATAAATTTGGCGAAAATGTACTTGCTGGTGACGACTTGGATATGAGTCGAGACGGTATTGGCATTAAAGGTTGGGCTGGGAAAGTGGATCTTAGTCTTGAATCGCCCTTTGCGCAGTGGTTGAAATAGGGCGAATAAGGGGACAGACGGATGTTTTTAGGGTAAA
>NZ_JBFJWS010000319.1:0-3530 GCF_041623545.1 Zhongshania sp.
CAAATCTACAACACCCTCAGCCGCAGCAAGCAGCCGCTAAAACCATTACAAGACGGCAAGATTGGCATGTATGTCTGTGGTATGACGGTATATGACTACTGCCACTTGGGCCATGCTCGGGTGCTTGTTGCCTTTGATGTCATTACGCGTTACTTGCGCGCCAAGGCGTTTGAGGTGAATTATGTGCGTAATATCACCGATATTGACGATAAAATTTTGCGTCGCGCGGCTGAAAACAGCGAGCCTTACGAAGCGCTGACCGAGCGCTTTATTGCTGCCATGAATGAAGATGCTGAGCGCCTTGGTATTATTGCGCCAGACCGCGAGCCACGGGCGACCGCGCATATCGGTGATATTATTGCCATGATCGAGCGTTTGATTGCCAGTGGTCACGCCTATCAGGCTAGCAATGGTGATGTTTATTACCGAGTTACGGCGTTTGCCGATTATGGAAAGCTGTCTGGCAAAAAGCCCGATGAGCTTTTATCTGGTGCACGGATTGCGGTGGACGAAGCCAAGGAAGATCCCCGAGATTTCGCCCTGTGGAAGGCGGTGAGCGACGGTACAACAAGCTGGCCTTCGCCTTGGGGAGAGGGGCGACCAGGTTGGCATATTGAATGCTCGGCGATGTCGACCTGTTGCTTGGGCGAGACCTTTGATATTCACGGCGGGGGGCCGGATTTGGTTTTCCCCCATCACGAAAATGAGATTGCTCAGTCTGAGGCGGCAACGGGTAAAAAATACGCGCAAACCTGGATGCACGCCGGTGCAGTGCGGGTTGATAATGAGAAAATGTCTAAGTCCTTAGGCAATTTTTTTACGATTCGTGAAATCTTAGATAAATATCACCCTGAAGTGGTGCGCTATTTTCTGATCTCAAGTCATTATCGCAGTGCTATTAACTACTCCGAAGAAAATTTGCAGATCGCGAAGCAGAACCTGGAGCGGTTCTATCACGCCTACAAGGGTTTGCCGCCAGTAACGCTAATTCCTTACGCTGACTTGCCTCAAAATAATGATTTTGTGCAGCGCTTTGATGCGGCTATGGCGGATGATTTCAATGTGCCACTGGCGGTTGCCGTTTTGTACGATATGGTGCGCGAGCTGAATACTGCGAAAGAAGCGGGTAACAATGACCTGATACTTTCGCTCGCCCAGCTTCTGAAGTCCCTTGCGGCGGTTTTGGGGGTTTTACAGCTGGAAGCCGATGACTTCTTACAGTCTGGCAGCGCCGATCAGTTGGACGCCGCGAGTATCGAAGCATTGATTGCTGAACGCGTCCAGGCGAAGAAAGATCGTCAGTTCGCACGTGCCGATGAGATTCGGGACTCCCTTAAAGCGCAGGGCGTAATTTTAGAAGACAGTCGGGAAGGTACAACTTGGCGACGGGATTGATTCCCGTCACACTTTTCTAGCGTCTAGCGCGTCGGCCCGCACACGCGTAATGAAATACATAAAAAGCCAAGCAAGTAGATAGCCGCTGATCACCCCGAGGCTATTGGCGAATGCATCTTCATATGATGTGTGTCGGCCGGGGGAGAACTGTTGGACGTATTCCACTGCAATGCTGTACGCGATGATGCCAATACCGCTAGCTAGCCGCCAGCAGTGGTTGCTGGCTAAGGGGTAGGCCAGCATCATAAATAATAGATAGGCGCTAAAGTGCTGAAGCTTATCCCAAACACCCAGTGCCGGGCTTTGTTCTGCGGGGAGCAAAGACATCACGGTGATTATAAGCGCGTAAGCCAAGAACAGTAAGAAGCGGTATTTGCGGCTTAAGATCATTTAGCGCTTCCATAGTCGTCAGGCTGCAGGGCGAGTAGTCTTTTTTGGGCTTCGGCTACCACGATATTGATGTCCGTTTCGTCGGCGTAATCTTCCATGGGGAAGCGCTCATAGTTAAAGCTAATGCTGGTAAAAGGCTTGGGGAGTTTTGTCTTGTCCCAGGTGCTTTCCAAACGCAGGCCCTTGTAGTCTGCGCGTATTAAATACAGGGGTAGTTTGGTTTTGCGGGCTAGCATAACCGCACCTTGTTTCATCTCGTGGCGGGGGCCCCGAGAACCGTCTACGGTAAAAGCGATTGTTTTGCCCTTGCGCGCTGATTTTAATAATTGAAAAAAGGCATCCATACCGCCGCGGCTGCGAGAGCCGAGTGCAACCTCATAGCCGTAACGCTCCATGACCTTGGCAATGGAATAGCCAAAGTGATTTTGCGAAGCGATGGCGGTGACGTCATCATCGCGGAAATAATGAATTAGGGGCATTAATTCATCGTGATAGACCGCCATTACACAAGGCCGCTCAATCTCGAGCTGATTTTTGAAGCGCAATGTGTTCATCACCCAAAAAAGCAACTGCAGAATTTCACATAAGATTCTGCGGGCTATTTTTTGGGCGGTATTGATCTTTTTAGGGGGTTTTAAGCGTCCCATCTAGCACGTCCGGCTCAGGCTCAGGCTTTTTCGCCGGAATCAACACTTTGAAAAATCAAGGTGTTGATAGTCATTGGACCAACGCCGCCGGGTACTGGGGTGTACGCGCTGACACGATCAACCAATGGCCCAAGCTCGATATCGCCAACACCGCCTGGATGGTAGCCAGCGTCAACCACAACAGCGCCATCCTTAATCCAGTCGGCCTTGATAAACTCTGGCTTGCCTACGGCACCCACCAAAATATCGGCCTGCTTAATGATCTCAGGCAAGTTTTGGGTCCGCGAGTGACAAATGGTGACGGTCGCATTGGCTTCTAACAGCATCATGGCCATTGGTTTACCGAGAATAGCGCTGCGACCCACTACAACAGCGTGTTTACCCTCTATGTCGATTTTGTAGTGTTCTAAGATGCGCATAATACCCTTGGGTGTTGCGCAGCCGTAGGCATCTTCGCCCATGGCCATGCGGCCAAACCCAAGGCAGGTGACGCCGTCTACATCCTTATGCAGAGCAATTGCGTCAAAGCAGGCGCGTTCGTCAATTTGCTCAGGTACTGGGTGTTGAAGCAGGATGCCGTGAATATCAGGGTTGTCGTTTAACTCGTTGATTTTGGCGAGTAACTGCTCGGTGGTCGTAGATCCGGGCATTTCAACAGCAAGTGACTCCATGCCAACGCGCCGGCAGGCATTGCCTTTCATCTTTACGTAGGTGGCGGAGGCGGGGTCATCGCCAACTAATATGGTCGCTAATATAGGGCTTCTGCCGGCTGAGCTATTTTTGAGGGCAGTAACCCGTGCTGCCAGTTGTTCTTCCCAGCTTGCCGCCAGTGTTTTGCCATCTAAGATCAAAGCTGCCATTGGAAATAGTCTCGCGAAAAAGGTGATTCAAATTAAGATGTTATTGTCGCATGGCGTGAAACGGCAGGCCAACAAATGAAATGAAATAATTTTCCTAAAAGCGTTGACGGAAACAGGACTGCTGCGTATTATGCCCACCTCCTGTAGCGAGGCATACGGGAAACGAAAAACGGGGTATAGCGCAGTCTGGTAGCGCGCCTGCTTTGGGAGCAGGATGTCGGGAGTTCGAATCTCTCTA
>NZ_JBFJWS010000320.1:0-3528 GCF_041623545.1 Zhongshania sp.
AGTGTGGCCGCAGCTGCGCAACCGCGACCTTTTGTGACCCCCACTTGCTCACGCAAGAGATTAGTCATTCAGCAACACTCTCAGCCCTAGGCATAACCAAGCCCTTTGGCACGACCTATATTCCCAAGGGCATTGAAATCAATGGCCACACTGATAACGACAATGGAATGGTCGTCATTGCCGACGAAGGACAAAGACAGTTAATTTTAGCCCGCACCGACGGCAGTTTATTGCAAAAAATTAGTCTTGGGGGAGCCGCCAAAGGCTACACCGGATTAACCTGGGTCACCAGCGGAACATGGGAAAACCATTTCGCTCTGATAGCAGATAAAGGTCGGGCAATTTATATCTACGACAGCAGTATCTTTAAAAAAGCGACTTTTTCGATACCTTCTAATTTCACTGCCGAGGGCATTAGCCATATAAGTAAAACCAAAACCGGACTATACGACGATCACTGGATACTCGTCGGTACCAAGCGCTTACTCATCGGCTTTAATTTTTCGGCATTTATATTTAACCAAAACATGAATCTGGTCGATCAATTTACGCTACCTTCCTCCATTGACGGCCCAGAGGGCGTTGCCCATATCAATAATTTTGACGAAATATTGGTTCTCGACTCCAAAAATAATACCGTCGTAAACCTCGACCTTAACGGCAATGAATTAAGCCATTACAGCCTAAACGACTATACCACTGGGTCGGCCGCAAGCTTGGCAATTAACACCACTAGCTGTGAACACATTACCAGCTCAATTCTCGATAATCGCTTTTTTTCGCTGCGCCGCTGGACTAGTTGTAGAGCTTTTTTTCAAGACAACTTTGATACCGTTAGCTATAGCGGTAGCGATGGCCTAACTAACTGGGCCCCATCGCCATGGATTGAGCGCAATGAAGGCGACGGCCCCGCAGCAGGCTCGCTGCAGGTTAATGGCGGTTGGCTCGTAGTATCGGGATCAAACAAGGCCCTATACCGCCATTTTGATCTAAGCGGCAATTCACTCGCGAGTTTGAAGCTTTTAAGTAAACGAGTTGACCTTGATGACGCCGCGGACTACGTCACGGTCAACATTTCCTCTACCGGGAAAGACGGCCCATGGACGGAGCTCGCCCGCTACGGCGGCGCCGGCACCGACGCCGTTGCGATTAGCGAAGAGCTTGACCTCAGCAGCCATATTTCAAATGACATGTGGCTGCGATTTCATAGCGCAAGCACCTTAGGCCCCGATGACGCGGTGTGGTTCGACGAAATCACTATTGAAGTCTGCCCGGAATAAAAGGGGCCAAACAATCAGGCTAGCCACAATATTGGCAATGCGCGCAGGCTGCTGTACGGCGCGGTATCAGCGGGCATCGACCGACTTAACTTATAAACCGCTAGCACCTGCCCTATAGATGCCTAAGGGGCCCAATAACATTCAAGCAATAGCAGATCTGCTTGCACCAAGAAACAAACCTTGGCACTAAACATACACGATAAAAAGAGACCTAAACGCCGATGTATATGCGCAAAAACAGGGCAAAGATGATGATTATATAGACATAAAAAAGGGCCACCAGTGGCGACCCTTTCGCATTACCGCTAAAGCTCAGCGATCATCATAAGAGGTGTGGTTAACAATAAACTTACCGGTCTGGCTGTCAAAGAGCCAGCCACCCAGTGTTCCCGTCGCAGTCATCTCCAAATTACCCGTCGATACAACCGTCACTGTGTCTAAGTTACCAACAATTGGATCCTTAGGTAGTCGATCCTTTTTGTAGTAAGGGCCAAACGGGAAAGCACCAGAGCTGGTAGTAGAGCAGGACTGTCCGGCCGCATTGGTGTAACGTGTCAGGTGATCCAAAAATGCTGCCTCAGTATTAGCAAGCGCAGCGCCGGCGGTGCCGCCTACACAGGTCACCAGACCCGATGAAACCACGCTACCTGGATAATGCCCGTGATTTTGATAATACATATCAATTGCAGTGCGCACACCCGACAAACTCGAGTCTAATGCGGCAACCTTCGCATCATCAGTAGAGGAGGTGAATTGCGGTATTACGATTGCCGCTAATACCGATAATATAAGAACAACAATGACCAGCTCGACTAAGGTAAAGCCGCGTTGCACAGAAGCTCGTAATTTATTCATTATTTCTTTCCCTGATGTTACTCAATGTTTTTAGCAAGTTTAAACGATAAGCCACTGCATTTATTGTGACTCAATCTAGCGTATTTAAATACAGCCAAATTGCATTCTAAATACTCAAATACACTTATACCGCCTAATATCCTCTATGATAGTCGCCTTTTTTCTAATGCGCGACACTCGACAGCTTAAAAATGGGCAAAATTAAGGAGCTGACGATAATTCCCACCACGAGGCCCATGACCATCAGCATAATAGGTTCCGCCAATTTCGAGAGGCGATCAAGACGCTTTCGCAATTCCTTATCATAATAATCGGCAATACGGCCCATCACTTTCGCTAAATTGCCGGTCTCCTCACCCGTCGCGAGCATCTGCTGGGCCAGTGAAGGCACATAGGGCGAATTACTGAACACCTCACTCAGCCTTCGGCCCTGCTGGACATTTGCCTCAGCCTCGTTAATCAGCTCGCGGTAGGCTTGATTATCGACAACTTCGCGACAGGCTTTAAGGGCGTCGCGGACGCTGACACCATTGTGCAGCGACAAACTTAGCACCCTCATCAGCTGTACCAGGTAAATTTGCTTAAAAATTTCTTTCAGCAGCGGTGTCCGCAACTTTGCTTTATCTATTAGGCGCCGCCCGACAGCCGTACGAAGCGAATAGATCAAGACCCCGAAAAAACCAGCGGTGGCTCCGCACACAGCCATCCAGTGAGCTCGCAGTAAATCGCTAATGGACATTAAAATGATGGTGCTTAAGGGCAATTTGTCGCGAATAGAAGAAAATATGTCGGCAAATTTCGGGAATACAAACACCATGACGAAAATCACCACCGCGAGGGAGAATGTCGTCAAAAATATAGGGTAGGTCATCGCGGAGCGAATCGTACTTTTGAGCTGCTGCTGTTTTTCATCCATAAGCAGCAATTCGGCCAAGACTTTGGCCATAAAGCCGCCATTTTCGCTCGCTTCAATTAATTTAACGTAGGAAATGGGAAACATTTTAGGATGATTTGCCAACGCGGCTGAAAAACTACCGCCCTTCTCTACGGAGGCAGCCAAGTCATCGAGAATCTGGCGAACATTGATATCTGGCGTTTGACCTTTAAGGGTCAGCAGACTGCTATGCAATGCGGTTCCGGTCTCAAGCAATAAGGACAGCTGTTCAGTAAAAAACATCCGATCTTCGGCACGAATAGGCCGATAATACATGATCTGTTTTATATCAATTGATTTACCTTGTACAGCCGGCTTTGCCGCTGAACTTGCCGTCGGTAAAGGCATGACTACACACCCACCAAGCCAAATTCCGGCGTCTTAATTACTGATAACACGGGTAACCTCTTCCAAAGTAGTCTCGCCTTTAAGTACATGCTCAAGACCGTCGGCATACAA
>NZ_JBFJWS010000321.1:0-3520 GCF_041623545.1 Zhongshania sp.
ATCAAAACCTGTTATTAGCCCATTAGTCTGGGCCAAAGATCAGGACTTAAAGAATTTGCTGCAATCGGCTATAAATTTATTGCGTGATGATGCCTTGGCTAATACCGAGTTAAGTATTGAAGTCGACGATATTCGGGATGGATCTCGACGGGACGTTACGATTAGTTTAGGAAATAAAGGCTACGGTATACCAGGGGAAGAGTTTGAAAAAATAGCTAAAAAGCTGATGGACGGTGAAATTAGTGCGGAATCCCACAGCAGTCTGCGCCGCTTTCTAGAGCGAAAATCAACGGTTGAAGACTGGGCGAAGATAGAGATTAGTTCGGCGCTGGGGCGCGGCTATCTGATTCAGGTGAAGCTAGAGGGTTTCTCGATCAACAATTTGACCGCCGGGTATGAAGAATGAGGGGTAGCCTTGTTTGTATCTGCGCTGGCAGGGTAATCACACGTGATTGATATTTTCCCCGAAAATATTATTTCAGAATCTGTGGTTATCACAGTGTGGGTAGGCGTAGCGGTGGTGACCTTCTTTAACCTCCGTTTTGGCACCACAATGTCTGGCTTGGTTATTCCCGGCTATATTGTCCCGTTGATTATTGTTAAGCCCAGTATCGCCATTGCGATCATGGTAGAGGGACTGGCGACCTATGTTCTGGTGCGCCTGTTAGCAGACCGCGGGCCGCGCTGGCTAGGCTTGAATGAAATGTTTGGCCGCGATCGGTTTTTTGTCTTAGTGCTTGGCAGTATATTTGTACGGATATTATTCGACACCTTGCTCCTGCCCGAGTTTGCTTTGCAACTTGAAGCTATCGGTCTGCGTTATGATTTGCGGGATAATTTACATAGTTTTGGCTTAATCATTGTTGCGCTTATAGCCAACCAAATGTGGAATGGCGGCGCCCGTCTCGGCTTAAGCTCGCTCACTGCGTATTTGCTTATTACGTGGTTTATTGTGCGTTACGTGCTGATGGAATTCACGAATTTCAATTTAAGCACCTTGAGCTATATGTATGAAGATATAGCGAGCTCAATTTTCGCCGCGCCCAAAGCGTATATCATTCTGCTTACCACAGCTTTTATCGCCTCTCGAATGAATTTGCGCTATGGCTGGGACTTTAACGGAATTTTGTTGCCAAGCTTATTGGCTCTGCAGTGGTTTACGCCCTTAAAGCTTGTCGCGACATTTGCCGAAACCCTGGTAATTCTCGGCTTAGCTCATCTTGCCTTGCAAATTCCTTATTTGAAAAACAGGAATATAGAAGGTTCGCGGCAAATCTTAGTGTTTTTCACTATTGCACTCTTTTATAAATGGCTATTAGGTTTTGTGGTACAAATTTATTACCCTGGGGCCAAAATATCGGACTATTACGCATTTGGTTATTTACTGTCCAGCTTGCTCGCGGTCAAGATGTACCAAACCGGAAAAGTCATGCTAGTAAGCCGTGCCACCCTACAGGTGTCGTTTCTAGGCGTTGCGGTGGCGACAGCGATTGGATACGGTTTGAATCAATTGCCGACCAGCAATACCTTTATTTCGGTTGATCTTGAACCTCAGCGTATTCAAACCAGTGACGAGAGCCTGCAAAGCTATTTGGCGACGGCGAGAGCCGAACTCTTTAGCTCTGAACGCTCGCTGCTGGTTCATGCGCCATTATTATTAGAGTTAGAGCGTTTTCGTGAAAGTTTTTCTATGCTCGAGGCGTATTTAAACGGCAGCGACGAGAACTCGCTGGAAAAAATTAGCGCCAACTTTTATGTCCTGTCTTATCAATTAGAAATATTGGCCGACGGTTATATCGCCCTCCGTGATCTAGAACCGGATCGCGGCTGGGGTTTGTATGTATTTAGGCGGGATACCAAGTCGTCACTGGTGTTTGAGGTGCCTGCGGCCTTAGACGAAGTGCAGGCGGCAGACGCGGCGTCATTATTGTTTGAGAAAATGGAAAGTCGGGCTATTGGTTTTGCCGGGACGAGAAGGAAGAAAGCCCTGGACGGCGGCGGCGATGTGCTGCGCAATGCTAATACGGTGTTTCAGGTTTTTCATCAAGTATTCGGTCGTCGCCAGGTTGTCCAGATTCGCGGCTATGATATTGAGTCGGCTCGGAAGTTTGGTGGCACGACGGTTAAACGGGGCTGGCTGGGGCGGCATGGCGATAAACCTTCGCTGTGGATTTCAAGACAGCTTCCGGATGATTTGAATTTAGTTATGCTCAAATTACTGTCAGAGGATTTGGCCCTGCATTGGCAGTCCAGTGGCTTGGAGAACCGCCAGCGAGAAACCGGGACATTACAATTTGCTGAATTGTATCTTGATCATGGATCCGCTCTCGCGGCGTATAAATTATTAGGTCTGGATGAAAGTCTGACGGTTATTAATGCGAGTAAGCGGATTGACGGTTATTTGCAAGAGTGGCTGTCTGAGAATAAAGGCATCATTGCTAAGCGCGGCACCGACGACTATAAAAAGCCCGAGTTGCATGAGTTAATGTTTTTTGACCAAGCGGTGCTGACACCCATTTACGGCTTGCTAAATGGTGTTCGCGACGAGGGTTGGGACGAAGATGCCGACGCGATTGTTTCTCGTGTTTCTACCCTTGCGGAGCATTTCGGGTATCAGCTAATCCGCTATCACCACCTAAGCAGTAATGAAAATTACCTTATTTTGAGCGAGCTCGGTGAGCCTTATCGCCACTGGGGCAGTTATGTCTTTCGCGTTGGCGGGGGTAATAATTATTTAGTTGAAATACCACGCCCTATATATGAAGCGAATACCTTTGAGTATGGCATTAGTCTATTTGAACAATTGCGGGCGCAAACGCTGCTTATAGCGGGAACCCACCCGGCGGCGAATAGCGACGGCAGTGCCGATATTACGCTGCGCCGGCATAAAGAGAGTCTGTTTAATTTGGTCCATATGGTTTCGCTTCGAGAGTCGTCGGAACCTGCCCACGTAGTTCAAATTAGGGCCTTTAGCCCAGGGAACCGTGAATTCCCGACTACCGCTGATGTGTTGGTGGCGCATTTGGGGGCAAGTCACGGATACGGTGCGACGCCGCTGGAGCAAGGCTTGTTAGCACAATTGGCTATGAGTGGTATTAGTTTTGAAGAAGTGAAGGGCGAGCGATCTACGCTCGGATTTGAGGCGTCGTGGAATGCCCAGGCCAGTTATTTGCCAATGTTGACAGACGTCACTTTTGACGCATTGTGGTTGGCGCCGCAGGTGCGGCGACAATTTCGGAATACCCGTGACAGCTACCAGTTGCAGGCGAAGTTTGGCGCCGCCGGAATTGCCACGGTTGAGCTAGCCCTAACTGATTGGTTGCAGGCAACACCGTTTGTCGCCGACAGCAACTTGTCGGCACAGGTTTTAGCGCGAGTAGATAATTTCGTTGCGACCGAAAATATTAACGACTTATTTAGTCTGCGTGATGAATTGGGTAGGGCCAGTATCCAGCGATTAATCGATCGCAATACCGGACAATCTTATTTGCAGTTACTGGGCCGAGCTGGAAAACCGATA
>NZ_JBFJWS010000322.1:0-3518 GCF_041623545.1 Zhongshania sp.
CGCGCGATGGAAGTTTCACCCGCAAGATTAATTAAGCGCTCAAGCAGCAGCGAGGGCACTTTAATCATTTCCTGCGGCGCGCGTCCGGCGCTATTCGCTAGGCTACTGCCCGACTCGTTATCTGCCTGGGGTGACGTGCGACTAGTCATATTGCTTGGCAGTAGCTCGGCAACTTGACTCAGAACATCATCATCTTCGCCGTCGCCGCCAGCCACTGGCACTAGCGACGGCATTTCTTCGGCCACCACGCCGGCGGCGCCAATACGACCAAGCTCCTTAACTAGCTGATCCTGAAAACCCTGCAAGGTGTTAAAAAAGTCATCACTACTGCTGGTGGATTTCGCTACGGCAGTAGCGATAACTGTTTCAATATCATGGCTCAGGTCCCCAAGTACTTTAATACCCGACAAGCGGGCCCCGCCTTTTAAGGTGTGCAGATAGCGCTGGATATCATCGAGCTGACTTTGGTCTTCTCTATTCTCGGAAAAGCGCTGAATGGATTCGTCCATTGACTCGAGGAGGTCATGGGCTTCCTCCATAAAAATTTCAATAATTTCCGGATCGATGTCGTTTTCAGAGCTCGCCAACGGCGCCGCTGCAGTCACTTCTACAGGGGCAGATGGCGTGGGCGCACTTTGTACAGGAGCAACCTCGTTCACTTCATTCGGTTCAACGGCGCCGAGTTTGGCACTCGCTTCAAAATTGCGGATTTTGTCAATCAGCGCTGAATTTTCCAGCACAGTTTGCTCAGCGGCCAATTGGTTTAAATATTCCATTAACTGATCAAGCGCAGCTTCAAGCAGGGAGAGAAAATTTGCCCCCAGCGGGTCTCGAGCATGGCTAAGCAAGACCTGCACTGCCTGCGCAAGCTCCGCAATTGCTTCGCAATCTATCTCTTCGGCGCGCTGAGCAAAAACGCCCATCACCGGCGCATAATCAACTAATTTAACCGCTTGTAAATCTGACGGCTCACTGAGCAAGTCACTCAGGGCCTGAATGCTATCGCTATTACTGGCCAGAAACGCGTCCAGCGCCCCTGGTGCAAGCTCGCCGCTATTGTCGCGGTCTGTAGAAAATTCAGCCTCATGTATTAACTGCACTGCTAAGGCGTTAATTCGCTGAACTAACTCTGTAGGTATTTCTAGTGCCGACACCGGTACCGAGACCATCTCGGCGATCGTCGTCCGAACTTCCCGAATTACATCTGAGATCAAGGCAATTAAACGCTCTTCTGCGGCAACCCGCATCGAGCGCAACTCTTTTACCAAGCCTTCAAGTGGCGTAATAATGGCAGCGATTGGGCCAACATCGGCCATTTTTGACGAGCCCTTTAGCGTGTGTAATGCACGCTGAACATCATCGGTCAGCCTCACCGGATAAGTATCAACACTCTCAATATAGTCCTCAAGCACTCGCAAATGGGTATCGGCTTCACCGACAAACACCGCAATCAGACCCTCGTCATCAGCGCTGCCAGCATCTGTTGCCGCACTGACTACTTGGCTGTCGGTCAGCGCTTTCGCTTGACTGATAAATCCATTAACAACTGTGTTTGATACTGCGCGCCCTGCGGCCAAAGCAGTGGTCATTTCAGGCAATAGATCGATAATCTGATCAATCAAATTTAAGCGCGCGTCATCCATGACCAGACGGCCATCGACCACTTTATTCAGCATCGCTTCCACTGACCAAGCTAGTTCAGCGAGTTGTTCAGCACCCACCATCCGACCACTGCCTTTCAAGGTGTGGAAGGCTCTGCGCACAACTGCCAAATGATCAATGGAGTCGACCTGCCCACGCCACTGAGGCAGCGTTTCATGCAATTGGTCTAGTACTTCTTCCGCCTCTTCAAGGAAGACTTCAAGAATATCGGGATCTAATTCAAGGGCAACGTCATTCTCATGAGCGTCGTCGGCCAAACTCTCTCGCACCGCAGCGCTTTCACTTGCACTTTGATTTGGCCATTGCAGCACATTAGCTGACACCACAACATCGACGCCGGCAATGGGGTAACCCAAACGTGCAACCCCGTGCTGAGCACCAGCCAGTAAGCTGTGATCAGCGTGTTGCCGGCCTTTAGTGCAGCGTTCTAAATAGTAGTCCACAGCCGTTAACGCGTCGGCCAGGGCATCGAGCATTTGCCATTCAGGCACGTTCTGCGTAGAAATAATTTGCTGGTCGATATACTCCGCGCAGCTTTCTAATATTCCCGCGGAATCGCCATAATCAGCGGCAATCAAATCCCTAGCCAATTCCCGAAGTTGGTTCGGAACCTCAACTAAATGATTACTTTCCCATTGTTCCGCAACGTAAGCGATGATCGCTTCTTGGGCTTCAAATAATACCGCCCTACTTTTCGCTGTCACTGCCACTTGGGCGTCATCGCCGTTAATTGGCGCAGTGTTCTGCTCACTCAAGGCGGGCGCAGTCTTTTCTGTCACGCGCTCGGCCAATCGCCGCAAGGCATTAGCCAGGTTTTGATTGGCTCCCGAGCTCAAGCCCTGCTCTAGACCTTCGGCAATCGCCCTTAAGGAATAGAGCGGCTGAACCATACCCAACAGCGCCAATGCATCACTCAGCTGCTTACAACGCAGGCTAATTTCGTCGTGACTCGCATCACCGGATAATTGCTCGGCGATATTGAGCAGCTCCTGCTCAACCACGCCTCGAATTTCTGCCGTAAATACCAGCGACTCACTGCCGCCTTCATCACCAAACATAGCGGCCAAGTGATGCCGCTCGACGACCTCCGCAATATAACGCGTAGACGAACGACTACTGGCCACATAAAAAAGAATATCTTTAAGCAATGAACTCGACACTTTACGATCGCGAGCTTTAGCGCCCAATTGTGCAAAGCTGGCAAGCTCAATTTCGAGGCGAGCCAATAACTCGCGAATAGCAAAACGACGGCTAATCGATTTATTTGCCAGGCCTTCTATTAAGGCTAATGCAGCCAGCCAAAGAAACTTTTGTTCTTTACCACCACATAATTTCGCCGCGCGACCGCAGACTTTGCCGAGATACACTAAATTTTGTTGGTCGTCGCCACCACGAACATACGCCGCCGCCGCAATTTGGTACATTTTCAGCAGCTTGCCAGCCAACTCTAAAAACGTTTCATCAGCAAGCTGCTGAGTAGCCTCACTGGCATCAACCTCAACATTCAAACGAGGATTAAATAATACTGATGACGACAACAAGCCTTGCCCTGTAGCGGCACGCAAATCGTTAAAAATAATAATGAGGGAGGCTGGCAACTCACGTTGTGACTCACCAAGCAGCTGTAAATAGGCGGGTAATTCTTGCGCGCAGCTTAATACAGTTTGCACAATATTGTGTTGCGAACGAGGCATGCTGCCATCTTGCAATGATAGCAGGGCAGCTTCCATTTCTTCCAACAACAGGGCGGGACCGCTGAATTCGATCATCCGCAAACTGCCCTGCACCTGATGCAGTATCGCTGTTGCCCGCTCTAAAGCCGTCTGATTTCCGGTAAGCAGCACATCCTTAAGCAG
>NZ_JBFJWS010000323.1:0-3467 GCF_041623545.1 Zhongshania sp.
GAGCTTGGCAGGCTAAGAACATCACCACTTAAATTGGAGATTGTATTATGGCCAGTGCACTTAGCGTTTTAGCGTTCTTTTTAATCGTATTATTTGTTTTTTATCGGCGCCTATCTTTGCGTAGTGGTGCGGTGGTCGTGGTGCTGGCCTGGCTGCTGGTTGGCTTAAATATGCCGATATTTCTTCACCCTCTGAGTTTGTTTATGCTCTTTGCTGGCTTGGCCTTGTTTTTGGTCAGGTCGCTGCGTATTCGCTTGCTGTCAGCGCCGGCGATGGCCGCGCTCAAAAAAATGATGCCGCCGATGAGCGATACCGAGCGCGAGGCGCTGGATGCCGGTACCACCTGGTGGGAGAAAGAGTTGTTTTCTGGCCGCCCTGATTGGTCGGTATTTGAAGATATCGATTTGTCTGAACTCAGCGCTGAAGAGCAGGCTTTTATCGACGGCGAAACTAATGCCCTGTGCGCCATGCTGTCGGAATGGCAGATTCATCACGAAACCAAAGACCTTCCCCCTGAGGTTTGGCAATTCATTAAAGACAAAGGTTTTCTGGGGCTTATTATTCCGCCCGCCTACGGCGGCTTGGGGTTTAGTGCCTACGCCCAGAGTCGAGTGGTGAGCAAAATTGCCAGCCGTTCCACGGTTGCCGCTGTTACCGTGATGGTACCCAATTCATTGGGGCCAGGTGAATTACTGCTGAAATACGGCAGTGAGGAGCAAAAGGACTTTTGGCTGCCCCGTTTGGCAAAGGGCGAAGAGCTACCTTGTTTCGGCTTAACCAGCCCAGAAGCGGGCTCCGATGCTGGCGCGATTCCCGATACGGGCGTGGTCTGTGAGCAAGAGTTTGAAGGCAAAAAAGTTCTTGGCGTAAAGTTAAACTTTTCGAAACGCTGGATTACCTTGGCCCCGATTGCCACGGTGGTAGGGTTGGCCTTTCGACTCAGTGATCCTGAAGGTTTAATTGGCGATGAGGTCGAGCGCGGTATTAGCTGTGCGCTGGTGCCTGCCACCTTGCCGGGGGTGGAAATTGGTCGACGCCACAATCCAGGCTCGGCCTTTATGAATGGCCCAATTACCGGTGTTGATGTGTTTATCCCCATGGACATGTTGATTGGTGGCCAGGAGTATATTGGCCAGGGTTGGCGGATGTTAGTGGAGTGCTTGGGTGCGGGGCGCGGCGTGTCGCTGCCAGCTTTGTCGACAGCGGGTGGCGAAATGAGCTACTTGCTGGTGGGGGCTTTTGCTCGCATCCGTCGCCAATTTGGTATCCCCGTTGGTAAGTTTGAAGGGGTGCAAGAGGCCAGCGCGGAGATTGCGGCGTCTGCCTATATGCTTGAGGCATACCGGGCATTAGTCACTCGGGCGCTGGATGATGGCGCGCCCTCGGTGCTTACCGCGATGGCCAAATACCACGCCACTGAAAATCTACGGCTTGTCGTCAACCACAGCATGGACATTCTCGGCGGACGTGGTATTCAAATGGGGCCGCGCAATTTTATGGCGCTGGTTTATCAAACCGTGCCAATTGCCATCACCGTTGAAGGCGCGAATATTTTAACCCGCTCTATGATTATCTTTGGCCAGGGTGCTATGCGCTGCCACCCTTATTTGGCTGACGAGTTAGCGGCCTTGAGCGATGAATCCGAGACTGCCTTAGCGGATTTTGATCGCTTGTTAATGGGGCATCTCGGTCATACTGCCGAGGTGTTTAGCCGTGGGATTTTGCTAGGCCTCAGCGGCGGATTGTTCCCTAAGCCTAACTGCGGCAATAGCGAATTGTCGGCGCGCTGGTACCGCCATATTAATCGTTATAGCGCGGTGTTCGCGGCCAGCGCCGATATTGCTCTGCTTACCTTGGGCGGTGATCTCAAGCGCCGCGAATTGCTGTCGGCGCGCTTAGGTGATGTGCATAGTCAGCTCGTTATCGCCTGTGCATTACTTAAATTCCACGATGCGCAAACGCCTGACGAAGCGAATGAGTTACATGCCGAATATGCTTTAAAGCAATGCTTTATGAGTATGAATACGGCCTTGGCGACGTTTTATCGTAATTTGCCCATAAAGGGCTTAGGTGCAGTATTAAAAGCGGTGTTTTTCCCTTGGGGCATGCCGCAGTGGACACCGTCAGACGACGAGATTCGCGCCTTGGGTGAGTTAATTATGCAGCCGAGTTCGGTGCGTAATTTATTGGCCGAGAAGGTTTATCTCAGTGCTGACCCCCACGATGCCCAGGGCCGTATTCATTACACCTACCAACTTTTGGCTGCGGTAGAAAAGGATTATGAACATTTTCTAGCGCTCGACAAACAGGGCGAACTAAAGGGCGAATCGACCGCGGAAAAATTGGCTAGCGCAGTAGTGAGTGGCACCTTAAGCCAAGCGCAGGCAGATGCCATTACTGCCTACGATGACTGCCGCTACGACTGTTTATTGACCGATGCCTTCGACCCGAGCTTAGCGGATACCGATGTTCGTCCACTGCGGCCGGAGTGTTAAGCGCGTGCGGAAAGTGTTTACTAGCCCTAATTTAAGCTTGGTTGCCAATGCGGCAAATGTATTGGAGGCCGCGGGGCTGACGACGGAATTGCGTAATACCTATGCCGGTGGGGCGAACGGGGGATTGGCGTTTACCGAGGTGTGGCCGGAATTGTGGGTGGCAGCGGAAAGTGTCGCGGCGGCGGAGACCTTGTTGGCGGTCTTAAGGGAAGATGATGGTCGCGAGTGGTGTTGCCCAGCCTGCAAAGAGCTAAATGGTGCCAGTTTCGAGTTGTGTTGGCATTGTGGTGGGGCGGCCATCTAGTGCTTTTTGTGATGGAGACGACGAATTTTGGGGTGGAACGATTCTAGGGGAAATTGCCTATCATCATTGCTGCAAACTTACGGTATAGTATAGGCCTGCTCAATATTACTTTGACTTTCTGAATTATTGGGACGGCTGTCTACCTCTGTTGCGTGAGGGCGCCAGCATTCTTATGGGGCCTTTTAGGCCCCTTTTTTTATGCCTGAAAATTGGCCAGCCGTTAGAGCTGGCTAATATCCCGCACCGCACCCTTGTCGGCGCTGGTTACCATCTTGGCGTAAGCCTTTAATGCTGCCGACACCTTGCGTGGACGTTCCTTCACTGGCTTCCAGCCATCGGCACCTTTTGCATCCATGGCCTTGCGACGTTTATTGAGTTCAGCTTCGTCAACCAATACGTTTATGCCGCGATTAGGAATGTCGATACGGATGATATCGCCCTGTTCAACTAAGCCAATTGCACCGCCTGCCGCCGCTTCCGGGGAGGCGTGGCCAATTGACAAGCCTGAGGTACCACCGGAGAAACGGCCGTCGGTGAGCAGTGCGCACACTTTACCCAAGCCTTTGGATTTAATGTAGCTGGTGGGGTAGAGCATCTCCTGCATGCCGGGGCCGCCCTTGGGGCCTTCGTAGCGAACAATAACAACATCGCCCGCTTTTACACGATCA
>NZ_JBFJWS010000324.1:0-3462 GCF_041623545.1 Zhongshania sp.
ATGTTTTGAACAAAGTCACTGTGCTGGTAGCTCACGCAAGCACTAAGCAGAAATGATAGGAATACCAGCCAAAACGCATGACCAAGGCGTGTCTTCTGTTGCGAACTTAATCCAGCCCAGGCGATCACTTAATCCCTAACCTCACATTTATTATGCTTAACTTACTACGCTGCAAAGCCAAAGAATAGATGCCCTATAGACCGCTGTTTTTAGATTCGGTGCGCAAGGCCTGCAAGCCTTTCTCAATTGTATTTAAATGCTCTCTAACTCCCGCCTTGCTGCGGGAGATACCCACAGCAAGAATATCCAATACGGCCATATGCGCCAATCGTGATGGTAGCGGGGTGTAATCGCCGTCGTCTTTGTCTACATCAATCGCAATAGCCAGATCGGCGAGTACAGCCACTGGTGAGCCCGATGGCGCCAGGGCAATTACCGGCGCACCGCTTTGCTGAGCCAACTTTATGGCATCGAGCAGAGCTCGAGTTCGCCCAGACTGAGAGATGGCCACCACCACATCATTTTTTTGCAATGACATTGCCGACATGGCCTGGACATGGGGATCAGAATACACGCTGGCGGAAATTTGCAGGCGAAACAAATTGTGCTGCGCATCGGTGGCCACCGCCGCCGAGGCGCCAAAACCATAAAACTCCACTCGCCGCGCCGCGCTAAGCAAGGCTACGGCCTGCTCAATGGCGCTGACCTCAATACTGTCGCGCACCTTTTTTAAGGCTTCCATGGTGGAATCAAACACCTTAAAGGTGTATTGCCGGGCGGAATCTTCATCGCCAAAGCTGAATTCTTCATAATCTGGGCTGTGGGCAATATGCTGGGCGAGGGCGACCTTAAAGTTCTGAAAGCCATCGCAGCCTATCGCGCGGCAGAAGCGCACCACCGTTGGCTCACTGACGTGGGCCTCTTGAGCCAAGTCGACAATCCGCATATGAATGACTTCTTTGCGGTTTTCAAGAATATAGTCGGCCACCTTGCGCTCAGAGCGGCGCATCTGCTCTCGGCTGGTTTCCATGGCGCGGATGATATTTCTCGGTCGCAAATTCAACTCCCGCAGCTCGATTTTATTAATTTAGACCTTTCATTGTAACTCAGCCAAAGAATATTGGCGCCTACACGGCACTTACCGGCGCTTCCCCCCGATATTGGGGAGGCCGCCCCGCGCAATAAGGCCTAGCCTTACTCTAAGAGAGGCTCTGCACAAGGTGTGTATTTAGGGTTTGATCTTATTAAAAAATAGTGCGGCTATTGGAGTAGCGACAATGAAGTTAAAATTGCTTGGTTTGAACTGTATATTTCTTATCAGTGCCTGCGGTGGTGGAAGTGGCTCTAGCGGTGGCGGCAGCTCGCCCGCACCCGATGATAGCCTGCAAGGCATTTTTACCGATAGCCCGGTGTACGGTGTTAAATACCAAACCGATAGCTTACAAGGCCTGACCAATGCCCTCGGCGAATTCAACTACCGCGCGGGTGAGTCAATTATATTCTCTATTGGCGACTTACAGTTCCCCAGCATCAGCGCTAATGAGCAAATCACCCCAAGCGACCTCGCCCAAGGTAGCAGCGAAGTTCGGACTAATATCTTGCAGCTGCTGCAATCGCTAGACAGCGATGGCAATCCCGACAATGGTATTGAGATTTCAACAGAAGCGGAAAACGCCTTTAAAGGCAGCACCTTAGATTTAGAAAGCGCCGACTTCGACAGCGAAGCCCAAACGATACTGGATACCATCAAAGACGGTATTCAGCTTGTCAGCGAAGCCAAGGCTGAAGCGCATTTTCAACGCGCACAGCAATCGCAAATTCTCGGCAGCTGGCTATACAGTGAAGGGGACGGTAAGCGCAATGTACTGACCTTTATTGACGAATCACGCTATATCATTATTCATGAACACAGCGATGACGGCGATCAAACTGCCGGTTCAGTTGAATTTGGCAATTACACCTGGGACGTGGAGGATGGGGCATTCAGCACCTCGCTAATCGCCCAATCTGATAATTCTGGCGGCCTTTACGATGAAGGAAGCTCAGTATCAACGGCCAGTGTCACCGGCGACACTCTGACACTCAGTTTTACCGACACCGACAGCGGCACAGTCGCGTTTAGCCGCGTAAAAAATCTGAACAATGAAATACAGGGCGCGTGGCAACTCTATGAGTCCGAAGCAGATAACCTCAATATCCTCACCTTCCTGTCTAACTCCGAGTACGTTCTCGCGCACACCAATAACCTCGAAAGCTACAAGGACCTCCCACCACAGGCTTTATCGGGTGAGTTTGGTACGTTTACGGTGGATGGGGGCAGCTATACCTTCTCTGCCAGTGTAGATAGCGACGGTGATGGCGGCTTATACAATAAGGATGAGCTGAGTTACAACATCAGTGGCTTAACGGCCGAACGGTGGGGCGACTTAAATTTCGTGGACGAAGGCGATCAAATATTTTTTGCGCGAGTAGGACAGTTCACAAGCACACTCGTTGCCGAGGGTGACGATTTAGTCGATATTCTTGTGAATCGTGGCGTCGGCTTTGATGAAACCGCCTTAGTTGGCAATTGGCAGGTCACCACTACCTCGCCGTCTTATCACGACAAAGTCGGTTTTGTTGAAAGCTTCAGCGTTCAGCTCAAGGCAGATGGCACCGGCACCGTAACTTTCGGAGAAGATGATGTCACTACCCTTGTCTGGGAGGTTAACTCAGCGGGCACCCTGTCTTACACAGAGACCGATGACTCTGGCGACACTTGGCGTCTCAACATTGCACCGGTAAAAGGCGCGGCAAATAGTGTGTTAATTGATAGCAAAAGCCCCGCCGGCCAAGAGGATTTCGCCGATGTGCTCGTTGAGGCTAGCTTTACGCCGATAACAAGCAGCGAGCTACAAAAGTAGCGACAAAGCGCATAACAATACACTGGTCCACAAAAGCCCTAGGTATTCTGCCCATTCGGACATGATGCCTAGGGCTTTCTGCATTTCTCTGCACGCATATCATTTCTGTACCCGACTCTAGCGATTAATCTCGGCAATAAAGCGTACGCTACCCTATCAGCCTTGTTCATTTTCACCCATTACGATAGAACCCATCGCGAATAATGCCCCTCATCCACGGCGAATCACCATTTTAGCGGTGCCAGCAGCGGATAATCCCAGTAGAATACGGCGCCATGGACGTATCTTATATTCTTGACGAACTCAATGACGCGCAGCGCGACGCGGTCACCGCCGACAGCCCTGGCACCCTCGTACTTGCTGGTGCCGGCAGCGGCAAGACCCGGGTGCTGGTGCACCGTATTGCCTGGAAGATAAAGGTAGAGGGGCTGTCGACCCACAGTATTATGGCGGTTACCTTTACCAATAAGGCCGCCAAGGAAATGCGCGGCCGAATTGAGAATCTGCTTGGCAGCACCCTAAACCACGGTATGTGGGTGGGCACTTTTCATGGCTTGGC